>JAYEJW010000101.1:0-15893 GCA_034716535.1 Pseudomonadota bacterium | reverse complement strand
GGCGGATCGCCATACGCGATGCCGTGATGAATAATATCCCACAACCACTGAAGCTCGGCGATTACTTTCGCATAATCCGCCGACATTTTCCCTTTATCCTGGTTCCTTTTTTGATTCTCGGCTTAGCTGCTACCGGCGTTGTCCTATCTCTGCCTGCCCTTTGCCGTTCGACCAGAAAGATCGCCGCCGATTCGCAGCAAATCGCAGTAGACTTGGTACGGTCGACAGTCCCCGGTAGCGCCAATCGACGCGTAGGTGCTATCCAACAGATCGTCATGACGGACGCCAGACGAAAGGGGTTACTCGCAAAGTTCAAATTGTTCCAGAAGAATTTCGCTGCATTGCCATGGAAACCGTGTTGGCTAGGTTCCGAGACGATATTTTGGGAGTAGTTCTCAATATGTCTCGGGCCGGCTTCATGTTATATTCCTGAAAGGCGTGTGGCGACGAAGGCAATGTCTTGAGCGACGGCTTTAGAAGGGCAATAATGCCTACAAGCCATTGCTCTAGAGGACTTGAACGCTCATCGGAACTCAACTGCCGGAACAAGCGGAAAGAGGTATCTTACATTCGCCAGACTCGGTGGAGCCGGAGGGCGGAGGTAGATACGTTCGGATCCTCGAAGTTGTTATTATCTACTAGACGCGCACTATGAGAGGCTTCTCAAAATGATCAACGTTGGCGTTATCGGGTATGGTTACTGGGGGCCCAATCTTGTCAGAAACTTCTCGGGAGCCTCGGAAACGGAGGTGGGGGCCGTCGCCGATCTGGATGAGCAGCGGCTTGGTTTGGCCAAAAGGCGTTTTCCTGCCATTGAGGTCACAACCGACTTTCACACACTAGTGTCGAGCGGAAACATCGACGCCGTAGCGATCGCAACACCGGTTTCGTCTCATTACGAACTGGCGATTCAGGCGCTTCGTGCAGGCAAGCACGTCTTCATCGAAAAGCCGCTAACGGAAACCGCGGAACAAGCGGAAAGATTAATAGCGGAAGCGGAAAAACGGAGTTTGGTCCTTCACGTCGACCATACCTTCATATACACCGGTGCCGTGGGAAAGATTCGGCAATTGATGGAGGCGGGCGAGCTTGGAAACCTATACTACTACGACTCGGTGCGCGTGAACCTTGGCCTCTTCCAGTCTGATGTCGATGTCATCTGGGACTTGGCAGTTCACGACTTGTCGATCATGGATTACGTGTTTTCATCGAGGCCGGCTGCAGTGTCCGCTTGTGGAATGAGCCATATAGAAGGGAAGCCAACGAACGTTGCGTTTCTTACAGTTTTTTTTGAGGATAACGCCGTTGCCCATTTGCACGTCAATTGGTTGGCTCCTGTCAAGGTACGGCGAACCCTGATTGGCGGCAGCCGCAAGATGATCGTCTACGATGACTTGGAGCCAAGCGAAAAGATAAAGGTATATGACAAGGGAATAACGATGGATGGCAACAAAGAGGATGTCTATCAGCAGCGGATTGGCTACCGAACAGGCGATATGTGGGCGCCCAGGTTAGAGGTGACGGAGGCCCTCCAAGTGGAGGCGGCGCACTTTGCGCAATGTGTCACCTCAGGAGAACGCTCCCTCAGCGACGGGCAAGCTGGGCTGCGTGTGGTCCAGATACTGGAGGCAGCAACTCGCTCGTTGAGCGAGCGAGGGCGTCCCGTTAAGCTTGGATGGAACGGTAGGGAGGTATAGTCACATGGTCCCCTTTCTCGATCTGAAGGCGCAGTTTGCGAGCATCGAACGCGAGTTACTCGCCGCAGCGAGTCGGACGTTGGCAAGCACGCAATACGTTTTAGGTAATGAGGTGGGCGCTTTCGAGGAGGAGTTCGCGGATTACAGCGGTGGAAAGTTCGGCGTTGGGGTCAATTCCGGCACCAGCGCCCTGCATCTGGCCCTCTTGGCTGCGGGAGTCGGTCCTGGGGATGAAGTGATCACGGTTTCGTGCACCTTTGTCGCTACCGTGGCCGCAGTCGATTACGCAGGGGCGCGACCGGTGTTCGTGGATGTCGACCCAAGGACTTTAAACATGGATGTGACCAAGGTGGAAGCCGCCATTACGGAGCGCACTAAGGCGATCCTGCCCGTGCATCTTCACGGCCAGCCTGCGGACTTGGACCCCATCCTGGGGATTGCTCGTCGCCACAACCTGGTCGTGATCGAAGACGCGGCACAGGCCCACAGTGCCGAATACAAGGGCCGACGCGTGGGCTCGATTGGTGACCTGGGCTGCTTTAGCTTTTATCCGGGAAAGAACCTCGGCGCGTGCGGCGAGGGCGGCATGGTAGTCACCAATAACGAGGACTTCGCCCAACGCATCCGCATGCTCCGGGATTGGGGCCAGTCGCGCAAGTATCGCCATGACTACAAGGGCTTCAATTACCGGATGGAGGGGATACAGGGAGCGATCTTGCGCGTGAAGCTCCGCCATCTGGACGCGTGGACAGAAGCACGCCGCCGGCATGCGGAGTCTTATAACGAGCTCTTGGCCGACGCCGGTGTACGGACGCCCGTGCAAGAAGACTATGCGCGGCACGTTTATCACGTCTACGCGGTGCGTACGCCGGGACGAGACGCCATACAGCAGGCGCTCCAGGCCCGCGAGATCCAAACCGGAATTCACTATCCGATTCCGGTTCATCTGCAGAAGGTCTACGCCGAGTTCGGGTACTCCGAGGGAGATTTCCCGGTCACCGAGCAGGCGGCAACGGAGTTGTTGTCCCTGCCGATGTTCCCGGAGCTGAAGCGCAGTCAGGTGGAAGAAGTCTGCGATGCGGTACGAGAGAACATTGCCCGTGCCGCATGAGGACGACGAGCGCATGGTGCAGGCGGTGCACGGACGACATAGGACCGGCTCCGACCCCGCTTACGTTCGAGAGCTCGTTGAGGAACTGCGCGGGCATTACACCCGCGAGGGCTTGATCGAGCTCTACGGCCGCTTCGGTCACGGCCACGGAATGCTCGATGCGTTAATGAGTCGCATACTCCTGTCGGCGCTTGCGAAATCCTGCGGCCCGGGACTCCGGGTGGAGCCGGGTGCTGGGTTCAAGCATCCCGAGACGTTCGAGATCGGAGACGGCGTATTTATCGGGAGCCACGCCTTCATCCAGGGACGCTTCGACGGCTGCTGCAGGATCGGCGACTACGTTTGGATCGGGCCGCAAAGCTACTTCGATGCCCGGGATCTAGTGCTGGGAGAATATGTCGGGTGGGGGCCGGGCGCCAAGGTGCTCGGATCGAGCCACACGGGCGTTCCGATAGACCGTCCGATCATCGAAACCGACCTGGTGATAAAACCGGTACGGGTGGAGGACTGGGCCGACGTCGGTACCGGGGCCGTGCTGCTTCCGGGGGTGACGGTCGGCAAAGGGGCGATAGTGGGCGCCGGAGCGGTGGTGACCCGCAACGTTCCGCCGTTCGCGAAGGTCGCGGGCGTTCCGGCCAAGGTCATCGGCTGGCGCGATGAGCCGCCGCCGGAGCACGAGTGATCCGCATCGATGATAGAGTTACCCGCTGGATCTGGCCACAGAGCAAAAAAGTTTTCGACTGTTATGAAGCTTGAAGGCAAGAACATCCTAGTCACTGGCGGCGCGGGTTTTATCGGCTCCCACATCATCGACCTTTTGGTGGAAGAGGGTTGCTCCGAGGTCGTCGCCATCGACAACATGGAGCGCGGGCGGCCCGAGAACCTCGCTGGAGCAATGGCCGGCGGCCGGGTGCGTCTGCTCGAAGCGAACATCCGGGACCGCGGCCTCTTGGAAGAGTTGGTCAGCAATTCAGACATTGTGTTTCATCAGGCTGCCTTGCGCATCACCCAATGCGCGGAAGACCCTCGCCTCGCAATCGAAGTCATGATAGAGGCCACCTTCGACCTGCTCGAGCTGTGCGTCAAGTACAAGGTGGAAAAGGTCATCGCCGCATCGTCCGCCTCCGTCTACGGGATGGCCGAGCAGTTTCCCACCACGGAGTCGCATCACCCCTACAACAACCGCACCCTGTACGGCGCCGCCAAGACCTTCAACGAGGGACTACTGCGCAGCTTTCACCAGATGTACGGGCTAGACTATGTGGCGCTGCGCTTCTTCAACGTCTACGGACCGCGGATGGACATCCACGGCG
Organism: Pseudomonadota bacterium; assembly: GCA_034716535.1. Lineage (GTDB taxonomy): Bacteria > Pseudomonadota > Gammaproteobacteria > Chromatiales > Chromatiaceae > JAYEJW01. The sequence goes on along the minus strand of JAYEJW010000101.1, from coordinate 11,772 downwards.
TGTACACGGAGGTGCTGATCCGGTGGATGGAGCGCATCGCCGCGGGCGAGCCGCCGCTGATCTTTGGTGATGGCCATCAGACAATGGACTTCGTCTACATCGAAGACGTCGCGCGGGCCAATATCCTGGCGGCCAAGGCAGACGTCACAGACGAGGTGTTCAACGTGGCCAGCGGAACGGAGACCAGCCTAAGGCAGCTCGCCGAGATGCTCTCGCGGGTCATGGGCTCTAGCTTACTTCCGGAGCATCAGCCGCCCCGCAAAGTCAACCCCGTGCAGCGGCGCTTGGCGGACATCGAGAAGGCTCGCGAAATGGTCGGCTTCGAGGCGACGACTTCTCTAGAAGGAGGCTTGCAGCGGTTAGTGGAATGGTGGCGAGCGCAATGATCCCGATAACCAAGCCCACGATCGGCGAAGAAGAGGTCGCGGCAGCTACCGAGGCGTTGCGGTCCGGTTGGGTCAGCCAGGGCCCCCGGGTGGCCGAGTTCGAGCGGGCATTCGCGGCTTACGTAGGAGCCGAGCATGCCTGCGCGGTATCGAGCTGTACCACGGCACTCCACATGGCGCTTCTCGCGGTCGGCGTCAAACCGGGCGACCAGGTCATCACCGTGAGTCACTCATTCATCGCGACCGCCAACAGCATCCGTTATTGCGGCGCCATACCCGTTTTCGTGGATATCGACCCGGAGACCTACAACATCGATCCCGCGCTGATCGAGTCTGCGATCACCGAACACACCAAGGCCATCCTTGTAGTGCACCAGATGGGCATGCCCTGCGATCTGCCGTCGATTCTGGAGGCGGCTTCCCGGCACGGCCTGCCAGTCATCGAAGACGCCGCTTGCGCCATCGGCAGCGAGATTCGTGTCGGTGCGCACTGGGAGCGCATCGGGAAGCCCCACGGCGACATCGCCTGTTTCTCCTTCCACCCGCGCAAGGTGATCACGGCCGGCGAGGGCGGCATGCTGACGACGCGCAATGCCGTCTGGGACAGCCAGTTCCGGGGTCTGCGCCAGCACTCCATGAGCGTACCGGACACCAAGCGCCATGCCTCGTCCGATGTGATCTTCGAGAGTTACCCCGAGTTAGGCTTCAACTTCCGGATGACCGACCTGCAGGCCGCCGTTGGTTGCGAGCAGCTCAAACGCCTCCCCGAGATCGTCGACAAGCGTCGCGAGCTCGCAGCGCGATACACGGCCATCCTATCCGACGTCCCGGCGCTTGGCCTGCCCCGAGAGCCGGAGTGGGCACGCAGCAACTGGCAAAGCTATTGTGTCCGCCTACCGGACAGCAGCAACCAGCGGGGCGTCATGCAGCATATGCTGGATGCTGGTGTCGCGACGCGGCGGGGCATCATGTGCTCGCATCGCGAGGCTGCCTACCCGCCTGCGGCTTGGTCCTGTGCGTCGAGATTGAACCAGAGGTGTGAATGCGGGCCCGTCAGTTGTACCAACTTGCAAAAAAGCGAGGAAGCGCAGGATCGCAGCATCATCCTACCACTCTATCCGCAAATGACGGTCGAAGACCAAAATCAGGCCGTTCACTCGCTCCGTCAGGCACTTGACGTCCGACAAGAACGCTTGAGGACTGAAAGAGCATGAAGATCACTGTCGTAGGTGGCGGCCGGATGGGCCTTCCTCTTGCCTGCATGTTTGGCAAGCACGGCGCGTCCGTGACGGTGAGCGATATCAATCCGGCACTCGTTGGATCGATGCAGGCCGGCATTTGTCCTTACGAGGAGCCAGGCCTAGCGGAGCTCATAGTCGCTTTGAACGAAGCGGGTCGGCTAAGCGCAACGACGGACACCGCTAAGGCTTCGTCCGAGTCCGACGTTATTGTCGTGATCGTGCCCGCCCATCTGAATCCCGACCGTGACATCGATTTCAGTATTCTCCAACTCGCTTCAGCGGAGGTCGCTAAAGGGCTGCGACGCGGAACGCTCGTGGTCTACGAGACGACGATCGCCGTTGGAGGAACCCGGCGTCGTCTGATCCCAGTGCTGGAACAGCACAGCGGCTTGACCGCCGGTGAGGATTTTTTTGTGGCCTACAGTCCGGAGCGGGTGAAGGCCAACCTAGTGTTAGCGCGGCTTGAGAGCACCCCGAAGGTTGTGGGCGGGTTGGATGCCGCTTCGCGCGAACGCGCCGTGGCGCTGTACAGCGAATATCTCGGTGCGCCGGTCGACGACGTGGGCACCATCGAAGCGGCCGAGATGACCAAACTATTGGGCATGCTCTATCGCGACGTGAACATAGCCCTGGCCAATGAGCTCGCGGCCTTCTGCGAGGTGGCCGGTGTGGATTTCGAGCGGGTTCGAGTGGCCGCCAACACCGACGGAGAAGCAAATCTGCTCCTGCCCGGTATTGGCGTTGGCGGTCATTGCACCCCTGTGTATCCCTATTTCCTGACGCGAGAATCTCGGCGATTAGGCATCAGGCAACACATTTCGGAAGCCGCGCGCGAGATAAACGACCAGCAGCCCGTCAGGCAGTTGGAACGCGTTGCGGCGGTCTGGAAGTCGCTGAGCGGACAGACGGTGCACATTCTGGGTCTCGCATTCCGACCAGGCGTCAAAGTGGATACCTTCAGCCCGGCTTACACGCTGCGGGACGAGCTCCGACAACGCGGCGCGCTCGTGACCATCGAAGACCCTCATTACACCGACCAGCAACTGCAGGAAGCGGGTTTTGAGCCCGGCTCGGCGGAGGACGCTCGTGTTGTCCTTCTTAGCACGGCACATGAAGAGTTTGCACAGCCGGACTTCATAGCCTGGCGAGAGGCTGGTGTGAAGGTCTTACTCGACGGGCGCAATTTCTGGGACCAAGAAGAGGCTGAAGCTGCCGGGTTGCTTTACTTCGGGATCGGCCGATCCTCGCGCCCCGAACGGTGCTGAGAGCGGAGCGTGATCTCATGCTGCTCTGCACATTCTCCTTAAAGAAGGCGCCTCGGGACAAGCTATCTCTTGAGCAAATCCTCAACCAAACTGGTGTAGACGTTCTTGTGTTGACCCCAGCGATGAATCTTACCGAAACGTTCGGTCGCCTGACGGGAAAGGTTGGCCCGTTTGTCGGGTTCTCGATACAGCGCGATGATCGCGTCGCTGAGCGAATCGCTGTTCTCGGCCTCGAAGAATTGCACCATTTCCTCATCGAAATAGCGCGTGATCGTACCTGTCCTGGGCACGATACAAGGGATGCCCACACTAACGTATTCGAGCAATTTGGTGGGGAGCATGATGTCCGTACCGCTGGAAATGCGCAAAGGGATCAGGCCGACATCCGCGTCATCGATCAACGCCGGGATCTTCTCTACCGGAACGAACCCGTCGCTGAACATCACATTGTTTTGAACGCCAAGCCGGTTGCGCAACGCAATCAAGCGGTCGCGCTCCTCGCCTGCGCCGATAACGCGCAGTTCCAGGCGGGGAATCGCGTCCTTGGCTTTAGCCACGGCCTCGATTGCGATATCCAAGCCGAGACGGCGCGCAAGCGTACCATGATAAACCATGACGAACGGCGTGTTGTCAGGTTTTGGGAGTTGCGTCGTTCGCTGGGCAAAAACGCGATCATCGGGGAGGTTCATCAAGACATGAATCTTCTCACGTCGGATACCACGTCCGGAAAGGATATCCCTCAAGCGCTCTTCAACTGTGAGGACCGCCGAAGCAAATTTTCCGGCCCACCTTTCCTGCGCTTCGAGCACTCGCAGGACCCAATGTTTTTCGCCTGAGGCAAATTTCTCCATATAAAGCTCTGGCATCAAATCGTGTACATCATGTATCACCGGGCGTCCCAGCAAACGCGGAAGCCAGGTTGCGAATACAAGGAAGTCGGGCATGTTATTGATATGGATGAGTTGGTATCGCCGCGGATGCCGGAACAGGTGCACCTGAATCATGAGAAAGAATGTGAAGTAGTCGATCATGTACTCCGAGAACGAAGTGCATTTGGTTTTCAGGCCGGGGGTTTTGATGACCTCCACGCCTGCAATCGACTCGCAGTTTGGCTCACCAGGCTGGCGGCGCGCGAGAAACACGACTCGGTGTCCTGCCTCCACCAACGCCTCCGCCTCGCGTTTCACCCGTGGGTCTCGGCGGTAGTTCGTGTAGGCTGCCATCAAGATTATGGCCACTGGTTACGCTCTCTATGCAAACTTTCGCTAACTAATTGGGAAGGCATCTAAATCTCAACCATCATGCCCTCAAGTGTTCCGAAGGATAATGCCTTTGCGGCCTCTTCGCTGCAAGACGTGCCTGAATCGGCAGAAGCGGATACTGCTGAGAAGCATAGCTACGGCGACATCTTGAAGTCCTCCGCATTGATTGGCGGTTCGCAGGTGCTCAGCATCGCCATCGGGATCGTTCGCACCAAGGCAATGGCGGTGATGCTCGGACCGGCCGGGTTTGGGCTGATGGGCATTTACACATCGATCGCGGACCTGATCCGCAGTGTCGCGGAAATGGGCATCAACAACAGCGGGGTCCGCCAGATCGCCGCGGCTGTCGGTACAGCGGACACAGAGCGTATTGCGCTGACCGCTAAGGTACTGCGACGAACCACGATTCTCCTCGGCATATTTGGTGCTGTTCTCATGGTCATGTTCTCCCTGCCGCTATCCAGCGTAACGTTCGGCAGCCAAGAGAACGCTGGCGCAATCGCGCTGTTATCACTTGCAGTGCTTTTCAAGCTAGTCGCTGACGGGCAAGGCGCGCTGATCCAAGGAATGCGACGCATCTCTGACCTCGCCAAAATCGGGGTGTTGGGTGCGCTCTTCGGAACCATACTCAGCATCCCGTTGGTGTACTTCCTTCGAGAGGACGGCGTCGTGCCTTCCATTGTCGGGATTGCTGCGATGTCGTTGATCACCTCTTGGTGGTACAGCCGCAAGGTACGAATGCAGGCGCCTGTGATGAGTGGTACCCAAGTCAAACAGGAATCAGTCGCGCTCCTGAAACTGGGTTCTGCTTTTATGGCCAGCAGTTTGATGATGATGGGAGCCGCGTACGCAGTTCGCACTATGATCCTGCGCATAGACGGCTTGGATGCTGCAGGCTTGTATCAGGCTGCTTGGACGCTGGGCGGGCTATACGTAAGCATGATTTTGCAAGCGATGGGGGCAGACTTCTATCCGCGGCTGACCGGCGTAGCCAAGGACAACACACAGGTCAACCGGTTGGTCAATGAACAAGCCCAAATCAGCCTGTTGCTGGCGGGGCCGGGGGTGATCGCGACCCTTACCTTAGCACCGCTCTTGATGGTCTTGTTCTATAGCAGCGAGTTCGATGTAGCAACGGAAGTCTTGCGTTGGATTTGTCTAGGTATGACCCTGCGAGTGATTTCCTGGCCCATAGGCTACATCATCGTTGCAAGGGGCGAGCAAACCATCTTTTTCTTAACCGAGCTTGCATGGACCGCAGTCAATCTCGGTCTTGCATGGATATGTGTGGAACACTTCGGTTTGAACGGCGCCGGCCTTGCGTTCTTTGGATCGTACGTCTTTCATACAGTCATGATTTACGTGGTCGTGCATAGACTCAGCGGCTTTCGCTGGTCCGCCGCGAACAGGAAAACAGGACTGGTCTTTCTCGCCTTAGTCGCGGGGGTGTTCTGCAGCTTCTTTTTGTTGCCAACGTTAGTCGCGACGGGCCTCGGGGTCTTGGCAACGATTCTGAGCGGTGTCTATTCAATTCGAGCCCTCTTGACGCTTGTTTCCCTGGAGCAGATCCCGCGACCAATAAGGAAACTACTCGTATTGTTCCGCTTTGCAAGGATCGGGACTTATTAGATGAAGATTTTTGTCTACGCCCATCGACTTGAAATCGGTGGCACCCAACTAAACGCCATTGATCTTTCTGCGGCGCTGCGCGACCTCCACGGTCACGAAGTCGTTCTTTTCGCGACGCCAGGGCCGATGGTCAAACTGGCCGAGCAGAAAGGGCTCCGGTATCTGCCAGCACCCGACGCATACCTCCATCCTTCCCCGGTGCGGATGCGCGCCTTGAGAGAGGCGGTCAGACACGAACGCCCCGATCTCGTTCATGTCTGGGACTGGTGGCAGTGTCTTGACGCGTATTACTCCGTGCACCTGCCGATGCGGGTTCCGATGGTGGTGACAGATATGATGATGGACCTGACCCGGATACTGCCGAAGTGGTTGCCGACGACGTTTGGAGTTCCGGATCTTGTCGACAAAGCACGAGCGGCAGGCCGCAAGAACGTGGAACTTATCCTGCCGCCGATCGACGTTCACTATAACGCACCGGACTCAGTCGATCCGCTGCCCTTCCGCGAAAGGTACGGCTTGTCAGACAATAGTATTACGTTGGTGGCAGTCTCGCGGCTTTCGAATTGGATGAAGAGCGAGAGTTTGATTAGGACCGTCGATGCTGTCCGCGCATTGGGCCGCGACATGCCGCTGGAGTTCCTGATCGTGGGCGAAGGAGAGGCGCGTCCCAGGCTTGAACGACTTGCGGAGAAGTGCAACAGCGAACTGGGACGAACAGCGGTCCTATTCGCCGGTGCGCTCTTAGATCCCCGGCAAGCCTATGCTTCGGCCGATATTGTTGTAGGGATGGGCGGGTCGGCCTTGCGTGGAATGGCGTTTGGTAAGCCGGTGTTGATCGTGGGGGAACAAAATTTCTCAGCCCCCTTCACTCCGGGAACGGCGGAATCTTTCTACAGGCAGGGAATGTTTGGCCGAGGGGACGGCGACCTCGGCAACGCGCGTCTTGTTGAAAACATCAGTGTGTTGGCCGGAAAGCCAGGGGAATTTTCGGCACTTGGCGAGTTTTCACGCCAGTTCGTGGTGCACCACTTTTCTCTGGAGAGCGTGAGTGCCCGGCTCTCGGTGTTTTGTCGCGCTGCTGTTGCCGAGCTGCCAGGGCTTCACGTAAGTGCGGCCGATGCGCTCAGAACTGCTGCGATATACCTGCGAGAGCGAAGATTTCTCACTCCCTCGAGGGATCGGGCACCGAGCGATAGGGTTGCAGATGGGGCAGCATAAACATGGATGCGAACAGCCTGCGAAGAGATCTGTCGGAGAAACCGAACACGTCGGATGGTGCTTGTTTGTGAAAACACCAGCTGTTGACCCAAGCGAACACATCTTCAGTCAGCGGAACTTTTCCCAACGCACTCGGAACGCTCCTGCACGGTACGTCTCTGCTGAGGCCAGGCGCGAAAGAGTTCGGACGATGCTTCAGTATAACGATCGATATGGTAATCAGTTGTCACAAGCTTGGGGTGAGGCGAGCGAATGACTTACCTAGTTTCAATCCTTATTCCGGCATACAACGCCGAGAAGTGGATAGGCCAGACAATGCTGTCTGCGATCAACCAGACTTGGCCGAACAAGGAGATAATCGTCGTAGATGATGGGTCATCCGACAGTACATTCGAGGTCGCTAAGGGTCTAGAGTCGCCATCCGTGAAAGTAGTTAGACAAATAAACGCGGGCGCTTGCGCAGCGCGGAATATGGCACTAAGCCTGGCGCAAGGCGATTATATTCAGTGGCTTGACGCAGATGACCTTTTGCATCCGGAGAAAATCTCCCGCCAGCTTGCACAGAGAGGGGATGCGGGTTCTCTCACCTTGCTCACTTCGGCATGGGGCAAGTTCTTCTTCCGCCCTGAGAAGGCTAAATTTATTCCGGATTCCTTGTGGCAAGACTTGGCCCCTGTAGATTGGATTATGACGAAGTTTAGCAACAACGTCTGGATGAACCCGGCGGTGTGGCTAGTCAGCCGGCGACTCACGGAGCTGGCAGGTTTCTGGGATGAACGATTAGCGAGTTCTGGTGACGATGATGGGGAGTACATCTGTCGAGTTGTTGCCCAAAGTAGCGATGTAAAATTTGTTAGGGACGCTAGATGTTGCTATAGGATTGGTACGGTCGGCAGCTTGAACTGGAACATGGAACGTGACGCGAAAAGCCTAGCGGCTTTAGTGCTGTCATTGAGTTTGAGTATTGATCATTTGCGAGCGCTCGAGGACTCGGAGCGTACGAGAGCAGCAGGTATAAAATATCTTCAATTCTTCCTTCCTTCCTTCTATGGAACGGATGAGGCGCTAACGAAAAAAATTGAAGAACTGGCAAACGAACTGGGAGGAAAGCTGGTTTCCCCAAAAACAAGTTGGAAATATCTCCCGGTCGAGATGGCTTTCGGAAAGAGCGCCGCGAAGAGGGTCATGAATAACTGGCGAGCAGCCAAGCTGTTGGCTTACGGAACTTGGGACAAATTTCTCTTTTATTTAACAAGATAGCCACAGCGCTTGTCTTATTGGCCATAGCAAAAGGCCGTACGGAAAATTCTGGTGGGAAATATGAAAGACAACGATACGATTCGGATAATGGTTACAGGTGGTGCTGGCTTTATTGGTTCGCATCTTTGCGAGCACTTGTTGAAGCAGGGGCATGACGTTCTGTGCGTGGATAATTTTTACACAGGGTCAAAGAGGAACATATTGCACCTTCTCGACAATCCTTATTTCGAGGTGCTTCGACACGACATCACTTTTCCTTTGTACGTCGAGATTGACCAGATTTTCAACCTCGCATGTCCGGCGTCACCCATACATTACCAGAACGATCCAGTTCAGACGACCAAAGTCAACGTGCACGGTGCAATCAATGTGCTTGGGCTGGCTAAGCGGGTGAGAGCGAAGATCCTGCAGGCGTCAACATCTGAAGTCTATGGGGACCCGTTGATTCATCCGCAAGTTGAGACATATTGGGGTAACGTCAATCCAATTGGTCCGAGAGCGTGCTACGATGAAGGAAAGCGATGTGCGGAAACGCTCTTCTTCGATTACTACCGGCAGCACCATTTACAAATTAAGATGGCGCGGATATTCAATACATACGGTCCGCGGATGCATCCGAACGACGGGCGAGTCGTTTCGAATTTCATTGTTCAAGCTCTCAAGGGAGAGCCGATTACGATTTATGGCGATGGCTCTCAGACGAGATCCTTCTGCTACGTCGATGATTTGGTAGAGGCCTTGCTCCTCTTGATGGAAAGCTCGAGCGATGTGACGGGTCCGGTTAATCTAGGTAACCCAAATGAGTTCACTATACTGGAGTTGGCCGAGAGGCTCCGGAATATCACGAAGTCAACCTCCGAGATTGTGTTCCGGGACCTCCCTGCGGACGATCCTAAAAAACGTCGGCCGGAGATCGCAAAGGCGACCTCCGTTTTGGGTTGGGTTCCGAAAGTGCCTTTGGATGAGGGGCTGCCAAGGACGGTCGCGTATTTTGACGATCTTCTACGCTCCTGAGCGGTAATTGGGAAGACTTAGGTGCGGTGCAGCTGGCGTTGCGGAAAGCGTGCAGAGTACTTCCTGGACAGTTTCAGTACGCAATTCTCCGTTATTAGGTAAGGTAAAGATGAACAAAGTGTGGGTGACGGGCTACGGTGGATTCATGGGTGTTCATCTCGTGGACCTTCTGGAGCGGAAGGGGGCGGACGTTCTTGCTACCTACTACCGTCCGGCGTCGGGGCTTGGAGGCTCGCAGCCCAAGGGTCGAGTGCTGGAGTGCGACGTGCGGGAACGCGAGGAGGTGCGGTCACTGGTTCACGAGTTCAAACCGGCGAAAATTTTCCATTTGGCGGCCCAGAGCTATCCGACCGTGTCCTGGGAAGATCCTTGGTACACCCTCGAGACCAACGTCATCGGCACTACCAATATTTTCGAAGCCGTTAAGGAGTCGGGGGTGCAGTGCCGGATCCTCAATGCTTGCAGCAGCGCTGAATACGGCTTCGTGCGCGAGGGGGACGTGCCTGTAACAGAGGAGCGGGTGCTGAGGCCGCTGCACCCTTACGGCGTCTCCAAGGTTTCCCAAGAGATGCTCGGATATCAATACTTCAAGAACTTTGGCATCGAGTCCATTGCAGTCCGAATTTTCAACACAACCGGGCCTGGTAAAGTCAACGACGTTTGCTCGGATTTCACCAAGCGGCTGATGGAGATCAAAAAGGGAATCGATGACAGCGGCACCTTGAGGGTTGGAAACCTCGAAGCGCGGCGTGCGATTACCGACGTTCGCGATATCATCAGGGCCTTTGATCTGGCTATGGATCACGCGACCGCGGGGGAAACGTATAACCTGAGCGGGCGCACCGTATACCAGATTCAGGATATCGTCGAGATGGTGCGTGCCCTGGTTGGTTTCGACTTCGGTCTCTGGCAAGACCCCGCGCTGATGCGGCACACGGATGAGCCGATCATCTTCGGAGATAGCAGGAAGTTCCAAAGAGAGACGGGGTGGAGTCAAGAGATCCCTCTGGAGGTCACCCTCAAAGACATGCTGCGTTATTGGGAGGAGGTCTTGTAGGTCGATGCGAATTCGCGTTTCGAGTTGTGGTCTTATGGGGCGCTGGGCGTGACTGACCGCGATCAATTGACAGCCGTGATTCTCGCCGGGGGGCTTGGGACCCGCCTTAGATCGGTGGTGCGTGACCGGCCCAAGGTGCTGGCCGAGATCGGTGGGCGGCCCTTTTTGCAGTATCTGCTTGACCAGATGCTCTCGTGGCGGGTGTCCCACTTGGTGCTCTGTACCGGATACCTCGGTGAGCAAATCGAGGAGAGGTTTGGACCGAGCTATCACGGGCTCCGGATCCAGTATTCGCGGGAAGAGAGACCGCTCGGTACAGGAGGAGCCCTGCGCCTCGCCGCAGGTTTGATCCAGTCGGACGCGGTGCTGGTTCTGAACGGAGATTCGTACTGCGATGCGAATGTGGCGGAGTTTTTGGGGGCGCATCGCAGCTCAGGGGCAGAGGCGGCCCTGCTTTTGACGCAGAGGGCGGACACCCGGCGTTTCGGCACGGTCCAGGTCGATCCACAGGGGCGGATCCTAAGCTTCGAGGAGAAAAAGGCGGACGCAGGGCCCGGGCTGGTCAACGCGGGACTGTATCTCATCGAAACGGACCTTCTGCATCGCATTCCGGGGGATGGCGCCGTGTCCTTGGAGCGGGAAGTCTTTCCGGAGTGGATTGGAGGCAGGTTCTTCGGCCATGAGACATCCGCGGATTTCTTGGATATTGGAACTCCGGAATCTTACGCTGTAGCGGAAACGTTTCTGGCAAGACTGAGCGCGCGGAAGGGCTGTTGCCCGCGGCCAGCACGTCAGGGGGCGTGAGTGGCGCGCGATGGAGCCAGACCCGAAGCGGGGAACACATGGGAACACCGAGGGAAAAGGGGGCAGGGGCAAGCCGTAGGGGGACGCCCCGGCGCGGCTGTCCTGCTCGGACGTACCGTTGGAAGTTTCTGTCGCGGCGGGGCGCTGCCCCTAGGGTCGGAGCTGCAAACCGAAGGCAAAGCGCACAGCGGGCTGGCCCGGCTGTACCGGAGGAATGAGGAGTGATGACATCAACGCAGATGAGAGAAAGAGCGGTCGCCCACTTTCAGGTCAGTGCAGAGACCAAGCGACGCGTCGCCGAGGAATGCGTCGACGCGGTGATCCACGCGGCGGAGGTGTTGGCGGCTTCGCTGAGGGATGGGCGAAAGATCCTGCTGTGCGGCAACGGGGGCAGCGCGGCGGATTGCCAACACCTTGCCGCGGAGCTCATGAGCACCCTGACGCAAGACTTTAGGCGCCCTGGGTTGAAGGCGGTTGCCTTGACGACCGATACCTCGTTTCTGACCGCCTAGTGAAAAGCACCCTTAGCCTATAGTAGAGTGGGCGGAAATAACGAAAGCTCCTGAAAGCCCTAAGCAAAGGAAGTTGCTGGTGAGATTGTAAATATTAAACTTTTGCTTTCTCTCAGCTTAAAAG
>JAYEJW010000100.1:0-3346 GCA_034716535.1 Pseudomonadota bacterium | reverse complement strand
GAGGTGCACCGGCCTTCCTTTTGCCGCTGCTGTGTCGAAATCTAAGAGGGAATATTCCCGGATCGACCCTGATGGACCTCGGGATATATCAGCCGCGAATGCCTACGGAAGGGAAAGACGTAACACTATAGGTCAAGACGGATTCGGGCTTGTACAACAGCGCCTACGTTTCTCTAACCGGTCATCATGCCAATGGATTTTCTTCGCGTCCTTCGCGGCTTCGCGTGAGGTTCTCTCTGTCTCTTGTTGCGGACTCTTAGGCATGCCTGTACTTGGGCCCGATATCAAAGACCATGAACCAGCCGACGACCAGCACCGCACCTGCGGCGTTTGACCATAAGGCCCTCGCCTCGCGCATCAAGGGCTGGGGACTGGATCTGGGCTTCCAGCAGGTGGGCATCACCGATACAACCCTGGATGAGGCAGAGGGACATCTAAACACCTGGCTGGCGGAGGGGTGGCATGGGGAGATGGGCTATATGGCGCGCCATGGCACCAAGCGTAGCCGACCTGCTGACTTGGTCCCGGGGACCCTGCGGGTGATCTCGGTGCGCATGGACTATCTACCCGAGCCCCAACGAACAATGCACGCGGTGCTCGATGACCCCGCTGCCGCCTTTGTCTCCCGTTACAGCCTGGGCCGAGACTACCACAAGGTGCTGCGCCGCCGGCTGCAGCGGCTGGCGGACCGCATCCGCCAAGAGGTCGGCGATTTCGGCTACCGGGTGTTCGTGGACTCGGCCCCGGTCCTGGAGAAGCCCCTGGCGCAGAAGGCCGGGCTTGGCTGGATCGGCAAGCACACCAACCTGATCAGCGCCCGAGCCGGCTCCTGGTTCTTCCTCGGCGAGCTCTACACCAGCCTACCGCTACCGGTGGATTCGCCGGCGCAGGAGCACTGCGGCACCTGCCGGGCCTGCATGGACGTCTGTCCCACGAGCGCTATCGTCGCACCCTTCCGGCTGGACGCGCGACTCTGTATCTCCTATCTGACTATCGAGCTCAAGGGGGCCATCCCGGAACCGCTGCGTCCCCTGATCGGCAACCGCGTCTACGGCTGCGACGACTGCCAACTGGCCTGCCCCTGGAACCGCTTCGCCCGTCTGAGTGAGGAGCCGGATTTCCTGGCCCGAGGCGGGCTCGACCGCGCGGCCCTGTTGGCACTGTTCGCCTGGGACGAGACGGAGTTCCTGAAGCGCACCGAGGGCTCGGCGATCCGCCGTATCGGACAGATCGCCTGGCTTCGCAACCTGGCCGTCGCTCTGGGCAACGCGCCCCCATCATCCGCCGTCGGTCGAGCACTTCGGGCGCGTCTGGACCATCCCAGCGAGCTCGTGCGCGAGCACGTGCGCTGGGCGCTCGCCCGCCAGGCGGGTGACACCGGGGAGGCGTGAGCTACAGGCGCAGCAGGTGCTCCCGGTAATGGCGAAGCTCGGCGATGGATTCCTTGATGTCCTCCATGGCCAGGTGCGCTGACTTCTTCTTGAAGGATTCGGCCACCTTCGGCGCCCACCGTTGGGCCAGGATCTTGAGGCTGCTCACATCCAGATTGCGGTAGTGAAAATAGGACTCCAGACGCGGCATGCAACGGGCAAGGAAACGCCTATCCTGGCAGATGCTGTTGCCGCAGAGCGGGGACTCGCCCGCGGGGACATGCCGCTCAAGAAAATCGAGGGTTTCGCGCTCCGCGCTCTGCTCGTCATGGCCGCTTGCCCGTACCCGATCCAACAGGCCGGACTGGCCATGGTGCTCGCTGTTCCAGTCGTCCAGTCCCGCAAGAATGTGCTCCGGCTGGCTAATGGCGATCACCGGGCCCTCCGCCAGGACGTTGAGATCGTTGTCCGTAACCAGGGTTGCAATCTCGATGATCTGGTCGCGGAAGGGATCCAGGCCGGTCATCTCCAGATCCAGCCAGATGAGGTTATTCTCGTTCGTCGGCATCGGGGTTGTCCGGAAGACTATGGATCTTTGGAATTTTAACCCGATTTAGTCGCAGAGACGCGGCGCCGACAGTGCGGCCGGGCCGTGTTTTTTCTACAATCGCGCACATCGATCTCGCGGAGCAGCAGTATGAACATACGCGCCCTTCTTTTCGGACTCATGGTTGCCGCGGGGGCCCCGCTCGCGCAGGCGGAGGATTCTTCAGACACCAAGGCCCTTTACGACGCGCACTGCATCGGTTGCCACAACACGGAGATCTACACCCGCGAAGACCGCAAGATCACGTCCTTGCCCGGTCTGGAGCGCCAGGTGCGGCGCTGCGAGACGGCACTCGGCCTGCGCTGGTTCGATGAGGAAATCGCGGATATGACGACCTACCTGAACGAGCATTTCTACCGCTTCAAGCCCTGACCATGCCGAGGCGGCGGCTTTCCGAGCGGCAGATCCAGCGCATCCAGAAGATCCAGGAACGCCGCCGCCGGCGCCTCGAGGAGCGGGCGCAGCTCACGCTCGCGGAGTACGACGAAGAACCGCCCCGGGAAGGGCTGGTGGTGGTCCGGCATGGCGCCAACCTCGCGGTAGCGGATGGCGCCGGACTCGTCCACCACTGCCTGGTCCGGCAAAACATCGGACACCCCGTATGCGGCGACCGGGTCGTGTGGCAGAACACGGGCCAGAGCCAGGGCGTTGTAACCGCTATCCTGGAGCGCCACACCGTCCTCAGCCGCCCGGACTATAGCGGCAGAGACAAGCCGCTGGCCGCCAATCTCACACAGTTGGCGGTGCTGCTGGCACCAAGGCCGGAGCCCAGCGAATACTTGGTCGATCAGTACCTGGTGGCAGCTGAGCTCATGGGCGTCAAGGCCATGATCGCGTGCAACAAGGTGGATCTGCTGAGTCCTGGCGAGCTGGCGGCGTTCCAGACACGCTTCGCCCGCTATGAGGCCATTGGCTATCCCCTGGTCTGGATCAGCCTGCACGACGGACGGAACCTCGAATCCCTGACCCGGCACCTGGAGGGAGAGACCAGTGTTCTGGTGGGCCAGTCCGGGGTCGGGAAGTCCTCCCTCGTCAAGGCGCTCGTGCCGGACCAGGAGATCCAGATCGGGCTTCTGTCCAGAGCCACGGGTCTCGGTCGGCACACCACCTCCGCAACCACCTGTTACCGGCTGCCGGGCGGCGGCCGCCTCATCGACTCCCCGGGCGTGCGGAGCTTCAGGCTTGGGGCCATCGACTTCGCGTCGCTGGAAAAGGGTTTCCGCGAGCTTGCGCCCTTCCTCGGCCACTGCCAGTTCGGCAACTGCCGCCACGACCGGGAGCCGGGGTGTGCCCTCAAACGCGCCGTCGAGCAACGGTTGATCCACCGCGAGCGCCTGGCCAATTTTCTGCACTTGGCGGCACAGCTTGC
>JAYEJW010000099.1:0-15899 GCA_034716535.1 Pseudomonadota bacterium | reverse complement strand
TGGCGCGGCGCCGGTGTCAGAGAAGCTGTAGTCCGCCTGAAATGCGCCGGAGAGGTGTTACGTTCGACTGCCGCCAGGAGGCCGACCCACAAGATGTCGTTGCAGGAGGAGCTAACCGCCCACCCCCCTTCTTCAAAAAGAAGGTCCTATACAATCGATATTACGAATCGTTCGACGAGTTCAGAACGGCTTGTGAAGAATTCTTCAGCAACCCGCGCACGTACCGTCGGGAACTTCGCTCCTTGCTGACGGAAAACTTCGCAATTGTCGGCTAGTGAAAAACCGAAAATCTGGCATTAGCTAGGTATATTCAATACGGAGTTAGCCTGCAGTCCGCGTAGCGATACAGGTACTAGAACATTATGGTCATCAAGAAAAACTTAGGTTTGATCGAGCAGAGTGTAGAAGTTTGGAATGAATACAGGCAAAAAAATGCCCGCATAATGCCTGATTTCAAAAAGGCGGATCTGCGGGGCGAACGATTGAGAGGTATCAATTTCTGGTGGGTTAAACTAATTGGCGCTAGCCTCGTAGAAACAGATCTGAGGGATTCAAAACTGGCGTTGGCGGACGTTCGCGAAGCGAATCTTACCAAGGCAAACCTAGAGAATTCTAATCTGTCAAAGGCGAGGTTTCAGCAAGCGTCGCTAAAAGGAGCGAACCTTCGGTATGCGAACCTTACGGGAGCAGACCTTAGCAATACGGACCTACGGGGAGCGGATTTAACAGGGGCAAACCTAAGCGGCGCCCGACTGATCGACACCTGTATTGATGAAGCAAAACTGGAGGGATGCCGAATTTATGGCGTGTCAGCCTGGAATTTGATTGGGATTCCAGAAAATCAATCAAATCTCATAATCACCCCCCAGCAGGAGGCTGAAGTCACGGTAGACAATCTTGAAGTTGCCCAGTTTATTTATTTGCTTCTAAACAACAACAAAATTAGGAATGTCATAGATACCATCACATCGAAGGTAGTGCTTATCCTCGGTAGGTTCAAACCCGAACGAAAAATCGTGCTCGATTCAGTTCGAGAGGCATTGCGTGAGCACGATTATTTGCCCATCCTGTTTGATTTTGAAAAACCGGTCAGCCGCGATTTAACCGAATCTATCTCTACGCTGGCACATATGGCCCGTTTCGTTATAGCCGATATCACGGACGCCAAAAGCATTCCTCAAGAGTTAACCCGTATCATACCCGGCTTGCCGTCCGTGCCAGTGCAGCCCATTATTGCTAATAATGAATATGAGTACGCCATGTTCGAACATTTTAGGCGATATCCCTGGGTGCTTGAGGAATACAGATACGATAGCATTGATGATTTGCTCGGCGTACTAAATGAAAAGGTCATCGAGCCTGCCGAATCGATGGCGAATAAACAGATACCAGGGTAGGGGACAATGCCATTAAGTTAGCCCCTATCGGCACCTTTTGTAGTTGGGATGGAAGCCGTGGAGCTTCGCGGGTTTGACTTTCCGCGGGTAGGAGCGATCGGGTCTGACGGCTTCGGCGCGCTGGCGGCCATTGCCAGCACCAACGCTGTAAGCAGCTGCAGCGGGGAGTCGAAGAGGAACAGCTGGATCAGGTTGTCCTTCATCTTCGAGAGCGCGTTGGCAAAGTTCACCCGATAGGAGCGCCTGCGGGTTTGATAGAGACGCTTGGCAATGGCTTGGGCCACCCAAGAGAGGATCGCGGCGAGGTTCAGCACAAAAATCTTCGCGTAGAAGTCCTGCTGCGCGACCTGGGCGCTCAGGCCGGAGAAGTTCTCCAGGGAGATGGGGTCACAGGGAGATGGGGTCAAGTCTACCATCGTAACGTCCGCTGATTCTGATTGATCCTCAGTCACAAGAGGTCACGAGTGCGAAGTTTTTCACGGCTTGGAGCGCTCAACCCTTAGCAAGCTGATCATTTACCACCCTGTTCAGGCTCACGTTCGCTTCCGCTGCCCGTAACGCCAGGCGGCGGTGTAGCTCCGGAGTGGTGCGCACCTGGAATTTGCCCGAGTAGTGCCGATCTGCAATCGGGACCGGGGGTGATTCGCCGCTCGCTTCCATGTCCGACACGACGTCCGTCACGAGCGCGACGATCCCTGTCAGAGCTGGTACCTGATCTTCGTCCAGATGAGACAGGCTGGGAAATTCGGCGCAGAGTCCGACGAACTCCCGGTCTTCTTCTGACCAAATTACGCGGAAGGTGTAGTGTCTTACGTCAACCATTTGCGAGTTTCTCGATGGCAGCGAGGACCTGTTTGACCTAGTATGGCTTTGCTTTCCCATTCTTATCCTGAACGTTGACGCGCGGGTCGCCCGGCCAAGGTGTCTTGAAGATAAGATGGCTTCCCGATTGACGAGGCTTACCGAAGTAGTGTTCGCAGAGTTTCGCCAGGTCCGAAAACGCGACGTTGTTCGGGTGGTGCCGAACGCCTTCGAGGACCTTCCGGACTTTCGTTATGTGACTAGAGTAGTTGCGTTATTGATACTAGTCAAACCTGGGCCCCACACCTTTCCCACCCGGTGCTGCATCGACCTGAGGACCGGCGAGATGGGCTACCGGACCTACGAGGACTCGCTCAACCCCCCGATTCTGCACCGAAAGGAGCTCTTGCTTCCCGAGGATCACCCGCGCCGCACTGAGTACGCGGCGCTGACCCAGGCTGCGGAGACGATAGGCCTGTTCGACGAGCCGACACGAACCGGCTATCGGCGGCAGTGGGAACAGTTGGTTCGGGAGAAGGGTTCGGAGACTATCGTGCGGCGCAAGCTGCTGGATTTGCGCGGCTGATGCAAATCGCCGACGTGGAGGCCATCCATCAGGATTGTCAACGCGCTGCGGAGCACGGATTAGGCTGGCTGGAGGTGGGCGAGTCGCTGCAGCTGCACGTAAACATGATCGAGCAGCTCCCGCCGCTCTTGCGCGTCTATGTCGGCTGTGCGGCGGTGCTGTACGGCGACTATCGGAATGCGGATCTGGTCAAGATACACGTCGGCTCGGGGAAGGTCAGCTTGATGCGATACGACGACTTCGAAGGTCAGGCCCTGCCGCGGATGATCGAGCGGGTAAAGATCAAGCTGCGCGAACAGGATATCGACTACTTCGGCATAATCCGGCTCACCTACGGCTTCTGCTCGCCGGAGCTCGCCAAGGAGATTTCCGGTCGCATCGACCCCAAACGAGACCAGCACGCCGCGCACGAGCTGAACCGCCTCGGCAACCCCGTCTGCTCGCGGCTGGGCGCGGCAGTCGACTTCGTCGTCGAGGACGACAGCATGCTGGAGGTTGCACAATAGGCGGTCGCCAACACGCCCTTCGACCGGCTCTATTTCTACGGCGACGACAAGCCGATCCACGTGAGCTTCGGGCCCAACCACGACCGGCAGATCGTGTGGATGGTTGGCGGGAAATCTGGCAAACTCATCCCCCGCGTGATTTCCTGCGCAGAGTTCCTAGCGCAATCGTGAGCGAGCCACAACAGAACCAGGCAGTCGCTTCCGGCGGTCCTTGCCTCCAGTGCCTCAAACCGTACCTTGTCGTAGATCTCCGGCTTCGGTCCGCCCAGCCGGTGCCATCCGTAGAGGCGTTTGGCCCAGCTGCCCGGCATCCCTGCCTTCTAGGCTTCGAACGTCCGGCGGATCCGCCGCTCCCGGCGGCTTGATCCGCCCTACAGCGCATCTTCGCCGAGATCCTCGAGCATATCGAGTTGTTCGCCGACCACCCGGACATCGGACGTGTCGTCCGTCGTAGATCGCCTGCAGAGGCACGTTCTTCTTCGCACGAAAATGAAGTGAAAGCGGAATCCATGGTCCCGAAAAACGGTCGGGCTCATGGGCTGCTATCGTTAGTCTTGGTGCTGTCGCCACGCGAACTATGGGGTTCGGCCCTCATGTCCCGACCATCTTCCACTTGTTGTTGATCGGGGTCCAGAGGCAACCCGAGGGTTTGTTTGATGACTTTAGTGGTGAGCATCAGGTCCAGCTCCGCACCGCCACGGGTCGTCCAAAAGTAGGCCTCGCGTCTGCCGAAGGCGGCGAGCATCTTCAGTGGCGGACTGAACACTGTGTTTCTCGCTCGGGGACGTTTCCATGGGCAACCTGCATTGGTTTTTTCGGTCGTTGTATCTCTTTGTGCCGCTCGTCGCCGCAACGGGTTGCTCGGGGTTGGTCGGCCCAGGGGCTCCGCGATGGCCGAATTTGGCTTGAATCACATCCCGTTTGGATTCCGCGAATCCGACGGCGCGATCGTTGATGTTTACGCGGTGCCGCGCGGACGGAGGTGCGGTTGCATCTGTCCCTCTTGCCGGACGCCGCTTATTGCTCGGCAGGGCGAGGAAAAGGTCTGGCACTTCGCGCACGCCAGCCGCAACGTCTACGATCGGACGGCGCAAGAGTGTGACTTTTCGTTCTTCGTGTCCGTTCGCCTTATGGCACGGCAGTTGATCGGCTCGGAGCTGACGCTCGCATTGCCCGAGTATCGAGGCCATGTCTCGCGTTACGTCGAGGCTCTGCAGGATACGCGCGAGCTCGACTACTTGGTCACCGCGGGGCGATCGATCCAGCTCGAGCAAGTCGAGGTGGAGACCCAGTTCCGTGAAGTGTCCGTCGATCTGAAGGGCAGGGTTGGGGATTTCGAGTTCGTCGTCTACCTCCTGCATCCAGGCCGCCATATTCCGCCTGTGCTCGAAGCATTGGAAGGGGTGAGGGCGGGTGTTGTCGCGATCGATCTGCACGGTCTTGCGGGGACCTTCGCTGGAGTCGCGGAAGCAGGAAGAACTTACGCCGACGCGTTGGCTGAGTTCTTGCGCAACGATGTTAGTTCCAAGCGCTGGGTCTACCACCCGCGCCAGGCCGCTCTGCGTAGTCAGGCCGAGGCGAAATTCGCGGTGTCGATCGCCCAAGAAATCGAACAGATAGGGCAGCGCCCGGTTTTGGAGGCTGGGCTACGAGCGGACAAGGGCGCTGGGTACGGCGACCGCGACACCCGGGTCACGCGACAGGTTCAGTGTGAGTGCCTGTATTGCGGGAGCCAATGGGATGGCCGTGAACCTGGCCGGAACGTTTGTCCGAAATGCGGGACGCATTTGGGTACGCGCATCCTTTCCTCCTGATGGTCACGGCGTCTCCGCCCGCGCTTATGCAAGCTACTCATCAAGCCATCTGCTGGAGGCGCTGGGTATGAGCGATGACGAGGCGAACGGATCCGTTGGCATCAGTTGGTGCCATCTGACCCCTGAGGGAGATTGGGGCGCGGCTGCGAAGCGCCGGGCAGAACATCCGGCGGATCCGCCGCTCCCGGCGGCTTGATCCGCCCTACGGAGCTGCTCTTTTAGACAGTCAGAGGTGCCGTCGTCGCCTTTCGCGTGGCCTGCGGTAGGTCTCCCCAAGTTAAGCGGTCACCACAATCGTCTGATACCAAAGCGATCAAACAACGTCTCGTTGCTCACCAGCGTGAGTCCTTCAATTTGTGATTGTGCGATGAGCATGCGGTCGAAAGGGTCACGGTGCTCGCCCGGCAACAGTCCGGCCTGGCGAGCATGCTCGACGGATATCGGCAACGGGTCGAAGTCCTGCTCATTGATGATTTCCCCGAATCGTTCCGCGACATCGGTAGCGCCGGGCAGCTTGCCAATCCGGACCTTGGTGGCTATCTCCCAGGCGGATGCGGCACTGACGATGACTCTCGTCGACGCGTCGCCGATCGCGGACCTGGAGGGCTCGGAAAGCCGCTCGTCGCCATCCAGCCACCAGAGCAGGGCGTGCGTGTCGAGGAGAAGCTTCACCGTCTACTCCCAGGCCTGAAGCTCTGCTTCGGGTAGGGGCTCGAAGAAACGTTCGTCGACGCGCGCTTTCCCGCGCAAAGCCCCGAACTTGCGGCCGCTCCGATGTGGCTCGACGGCCGTCAGCCGCACCACTGGCTTGCCGGCCCGGGCGATAATCACCTCTTCGCCCTGGCATGCGCGCTCGATGAGCTTCGACAACTGCGTCTTGGCGTCATGGATATTGACTTGCAGCACCTGAGCACTCCGAAGATGGTTAGCTAGATTGAGTGGACTAAGAGTAGCATGTCCTCGGAACCAAGACGCCACAGGCAGTCCCTGATGATCCGTCTTCAGGGGCTCACGTTTTGAGCCATCGGCGCCCGGAAAATATCCCGAGCCTGAACAACACGTAGAGATATGCTGCAGATAATCCGCTCGAACGCGGTCGAGTCACTTCTCGGCCAGCTCGCGCGTCGCGTCTCCGACGCGCCGCTGTCCTCGCCGCTCGCGCCCGAGGTGGTGGTGGCGCCGAGCCCGGCGATGGCGCGCTGGATCAACCTTCAGTTGGCCCAGCAGCATGGAGTGGCGGCGAACTTCGAATATCCGTTGCCGGCGTCGTTCGTTTGGAGCCTGTCCGGGCAGCTGCTCGACGACCTGCCAGAGACCGATCCCCTCAACCTTGACGTCATGGCCTGGAAGGTCTTTGCATTGCTTCCCGCGATGCTGCAGGAACCGGCGTTTGAATCCCTGCGTCACTACTTGCGGCAGGACGATGATGGGCTGAAACGCTGGCAGTTGGCGAGCCGTATCGCAGACGTGCTCGACCGCTACCAGCTCTACCGTCCCGAGCTGATTCGTGATTGGGAGGAGGGGAAAGGGGAGGACTGGCAGGCCCCGTTGTGGCGTCGGCTGTTGGATGGAATCGAACGGCAGCACCGGGTCGCCGTCATCGGCCGGCTGCTCGAACACCTCGGCGGGCCCGGATCCTCCAGCGGACTGCCAGAACGTGTCAGCATCTTCGCCGTTTCCAGCCTGCCGCCGCTGCTCGTCGAGGTGGTCCATGCCCTGGCTGCACACACGCAGGTCGACCTTTACGTCCACGCCCCGACCGACGCCTTCTGGGCCGACCTCATTTCCCAGAAGGAGCTGGCCCGCAAACGCTTGGAAAAGCCGGACGAGGCCGACCTGTGGGAGGTGGGGAACGGCCTTCTGGCCTCCTGGGGACGCCAAGGGCAGGCCCTGCAGGATCTGCTGCTGGCGCAGGAAACGCCCATGGATGAGATCGACGCCTTTGTCGAGCCTACGGACGATACCCTCCTTCGGCGCCTGCAGCAGGATATCTATGCGCTGCGGCCGATCGCGGCGGACGGCGAGCGGCTCGAGGTCGAAGCCGACGACTCCGTTCAGGTGCACATCTGTCACAGCGCCCTGCGGGAGTGCCAGGTCCTGCACGACCAGTTGCTGGGCATGCTGGATACGGACCTGGACCTGCGCCCGGAGGACGTCCTGGTCATGGTACCGGAGATCAGCCTTTACGACCCCTACATCGAGGCCGTGTTCGACCAGGACGGCGAGCGCTGCCGTCCCTTCATCCCCTGGAACCTCTCGGACATCTCGCTGAAGGACGAGCACCCGCTGGTGTTGGTCTTCCTCCAGCTGCTGGACCTGCCCGACAGCCGCTTCAGCCACTCGGAGATCCTCTCCTACCTGGACGTGCCGGAGCTGGCCGGACATTTCGGGCTCGACAGCGAGGCGGTGGTCCAGATCAAAGACTGGCTGGCGCAGGCCAACCTGCGCTGGGGACTGGACGGGGACCACAAGCGGCGGCTGGGTCTTCCCGCCGTGGAGGAAAATACCTGGTCCCAGGCCGAGAAGCGCCTGTTCGGAGGGTACGCCCTGGGTGAGGGCGCCTTGTTCGAGGACATCGCCCCGATCGGTAGCGTGGAGGGGGCGAAAGGCGAAGTGCTGGGCAGGTTCTGGCGCCTCTTTTCCCGACTCACGGATTGGGCCGAGCGCCTCTCGGCCCCGCGCAGCGCCGGGGACTGGCAGGCGTCTGTCAGCGATCTCCTCGGCACGTTCTTCGGTGAGCGGGACGACGAGGACGGCCGCGTGCAGAAGATCCGCGACGCGGTGTCGGACCTGGCCGATCAGGCGGGCGAGATGGGTGAGGCGCTCACCCCCGCCCTGGTTCGCCGGTGGCTGGAGCAGCGTCTGGGAGCGGAAGGCCGGCACGGGCGGTACTTCAGCGGCGGAGTGACCTTCTGCGGGATGCGCCCCATGCGCAGCCTGCCGTTCAAGGTGATCTGCGTGCTGGGTCTGCAGGACCAGGCCTTCCCGCGGCGGGACCGGCTGGCCGAGTTCGACCGGATGCGCAAGAGCTGGCGTCCTGGCGACCCGCGCAAGGCGGACGAGGACCGCTACCTGTTCCTGGAGACCCTGCTGTGCGCGCGCCGGCGCCTATACCTCAGCTACGTGGGACGCGATATCCGCAAGAATACGGAGCGGCAGCCCTCGGTGCTGGTGCGGGAGCTGCTCGACTACCTCGACCAGCAGTACCGGGTCGTCGGGGGCGAGGAGGACGACAAGCTCAGCAAACGTCTGACGACCGTGCACCGGCTACAGCCTTTCAGCCCGCACAATTTTGCTGGGGGACGGGGCAGCTACGACGATTACTGGTCCGATGTGGCGCGGGCCATGCTGCAGCCGATCGAGCAGGAAGCGAGGGGGCCATTGAACTGGCCGAATGCACTCCTGCGGGACGCCCCGGACCAGATGCGGGAGGTTACCCTCGTGCAGCTCGACCGGTTCGTCCGCCATCCGGTCAAGTACTTCGTGAACAGCCGCCTGCAACTCTACCTGAGGGAGGAAGAGCCTGAGGAAGACGAGGAGCTCTTCGCGCTCGACGGGTTGCAGAGCTTCAGTCTGAAGCAGAGGCTGGTGGACGAACACCTTCAGGGGCGGATGCCGTCGCGGCGGCAGCTCAGTGCCGAGGGCGCCCTGCCGCACGGTGCCTTTGCGGAGATCGTCTATGAGGAGGAAAGCAACAAGGCGGCCCCACTGGTCGAGCGACTCGGCGAGTACAAGCAACAACGCCCGGAGCAGGTCCCAATCGACCTGGCGTTTGCCGGCGACGCCGGCCCGCGTCGGCTTGCGGGCCAGATCAAGGGCGTCTACCCGGGTCTGGGCCTGTTGCGCTACAAGCCCAGCTCGTTGAAGGGATCGGACATTCTGAGCCTGTGGCTCGCGCACCTGGCCTGGTGCGCAGGCAGTGAGCCCGGGGAGAAGTGCAGCACGCTCTACACCACTGGGGACAGCTTCGCCATCCGTGAGACGCTGGCGCCGGATGTGGCCCGCTTAGCCCTCGCCCGCTACCTCGGCTGGTACTGGCAGGGCGTACACCGACCCCTGTTGGTCTTGCCGAAGGCGAGCTATGCGTACGCCGTCAAGAATAAGGGCGGCAGAGCTGACCCCTTGACGGCCGCCAGAAGTGCATGGAACGGCAACAGCTTCAGGGAGATCCCAGGCGACAAGGATGACGTCTATGTTCAGCTGGTGATGCGGGGTGTGACCGGTGATCCGCTCGAGAGCGAGGATTTCGCCATGCTTGCCGGCGAGTTCTATGACCAAGTCCTGAGTAGCGGGGAGCTGTTGTGACGAGTATACCACTCGACCCGCAAGCCGTGCTCGCGTTTCCCCTGACGGGCATCCGGCTGATCGAAGCCAGCGCCGGCACCGGAAAGACCTACACGATCGCCAACCTCTATCTGCGCCACATCGTCGAAGGCCGCGAGGTCGGGGACGTGCTCGTGGTGACCTTTACCGTAGCCGCCACCGACGAGCTGCGCGGTCGCATCCGGGCCCGGTTGTTCGAGACCCTGGGGATTCTAGAGCAGCACCGGGAGACCGAAGATGCGTTTCTCTCGGCACTGAACGATCAGGTCCGCGAGCAGGGACAGCAAGAGCTGGCCATCAAGCGCCTCCGGCTCGCGGTCCGCGCCATGGACGAGGCCGCCATCTATACCATCCACAGCTTCTGCCAGCGTGCCCTGACCGAGTTCGCCTTCAACAGCGGGCAGCAGTTCCAGATGGAGGTGCTGACGGATGACAAAGACTTGTGGCGCCAAGCCGTCCAGGACTGGTGGCGCAAGACGGGCTATCCGCTCGACAGGGCGCAGTCGCGGCTGTTCAGTACCAGCCTGGGGAGCCTGGAGTCCTTTCGGGTCCTGCTGGAGCCGTTGCTCGGCCCCCAGCAGAAACGGTTGCTCCCCGAGTTCGGCGCCTTCGATGCCGTGCTGGCTGGCTTCGACGAGGTGGTCCCGGACTTGGAGGAGCTCGCAGACCTTTGGCAACAGGACGGCGAGAGGCCGAGACGGATCCTTCTGGAGTCCAAGGGCCTGAGCCGCGCGAAGGCGTGCCCTTATCACCGCGACAGGCTGGCGCCGGCGTTTGCTGTCCTCGACGGCTGGTTCGCGTCCGACGAGGTGCTGCCGCCGCCGGACGCCTTCGTGGTGCTGACAGCCGATTGCATCAACGAGAACAAGCTGAAGAAGGCCGATCAGGACCTGGCAGATCCCTTCTTCACTCGGTGCGGGCAGGTCTGGCAGGATCTTCAGCGTTTGCAGCGCGACCTGCGTGCCGCTGCCCTGGCCGATGCGGCGGCCTTTGCCCGGAGCAAGGTTCGGGACGCGAAGCAGAAGGCGCAGGTGCTTTCGTTCGACGACCTGCTGACCGAGATGGACGACGCGTTACAGCGCGCAAATGGGGACGCACTGGCCGACTCCATCCGACAGCAGTTTCCGGTGGCCATGATCGACGAGTTCCAGGACACGGACCCGGTTCAGTACGGGATCTTCCGGCGTCTCTACCTTGGCCGGTCCGATTGCGGTCTGATCATGATCGGCGACCCCAAGCAGGCCATCTACAGCTTCCGGGGTGGGGACATCTTCACCTACATGCAGGCGAAGGAAGACGTGGGGGAGGGCGGCGTCTACACGCTGACTACCAACTGGCGCTCAACGCCCGAGGTGCTCGGCGCCGTGAACGCCCTGTTTCAGAACCGAGAAACGAATGCCTTCGTCTACGGCGCCAGCATTCCGTTTGCGCCGATCAGCGCGGCGGAGAAGGAACATCGCTATTTGTCGAGGGAAGACGGGCGGCAACCCGCTCTGACCCTTTGGACCCTGCCCGTCGCGCTGAATGGGAAGGGCGAGGAGAAGTCCCTGTCGAAAGATGTCGCCCGCGAGTATAGCCACGAGGCGGTGGCGTGGGAGATCGCCCGGCTGATCGCAGGGGGCAGGGAGGAAAAGAGCTGCCTCGGGAAGCGGCCGCTGCTCCCCAAGGACATCGCGGTGCTGGTTCGGACCTCCTACGAGGCGGCCGCTCTGCGCAAGGAATTGGCGAGTCGAGGCGTTAACGCGGTCTCCGTAGAACGCGAGGGCGTGTTCAAGTGCGGGGAAGCCGGCGCCCTGGAGGCGCTGCTGCAGGCGGTGCTCAATCCCCGCGACCGTGATCTGGCTCGGCTGGCACTGACCTCACCCCTGCTCGACAAGGGCTACGTCGAAGTCGAACGGCTTACCCAGAGCGAAGACGACTGGGTGGTTTGGGTGGACGGCCTGCTGCAGCTCCACGAGACCTGGCAGCGCAAGGGATTCATGTCCATGTTTCAGCAGATGCTGCGTAGCATGGGGATCGCCGATGCCTTGAGCCGCGGCGAGCTGGCGGAGCGGCGCCTGACCAATCTGCTCCACCTCGGCGAGCTGCTGCAGCAGGCATCCAAGGCCCACGCCGGGATGGACGCGCTGCTCACCTGGTACCGTCAGCAACGCGAGGAGGCCGCGACGGAGGAGGCGGAGCTGCGTCTCGAGAGTGACGAGGAGTTGGTGCAGATCGTCACCATCCACGCCAGCAAGGGGTTGGAGTACCCCGTTGTGTTCGTGCCCTACCTTTGGGGCTGCAAGCCCCGTAACACAGAGGGCCTGCTCGGTTTTCACCTCGGCAGAGAGGCCTGCCTGGACGCAGGCTCCGATGATATCGACAACCATCTCTTTCTCGCGGAACAGGAACGCCTGGCCGAGGACGTGCGCCTGGCCTACGTCGCACTGACCCGGGCGGAGTCCGCTCTTTACCTCGTTTGGGGCCGGGCAGGGGCTACACACAAAGACGGACGCGCCGGGCAAACGGCATTCGGCTATCTGCTGCACCCGAACCAGGACAGTGAGCAGCTCGGGTTGGAGCTACCGGACGCGTTCTCCCGTCTCCCGGATCTGCAGCCGGATCTGCAAAGGTTGGCTGAGGCGGCTTCTGGCGACATTGTCGTCGAGCCGCTTCCGGATCTTACGGAAGGTTGGATGCTTGAACCGGAGAACGCGCTACCCGAGCTCGCGCCGCGACCCTTCCACGGCCGCATTGCCACCGACTGGAGGGTCAGCAGCTTCTCCGCCCTGACGAGGGACGTCCACTCTGGCCCGGCGGCATCGCGCGAGCAGGCGGTGGACGACATCGCCCTGCAGTTCCCCGCCGGTAGCCACGCGGGGTCCTACTTGCACCTGCTGCTCGAGAAGCTGGATTTCCGGCTGGACGTGGAACGGCAGGTACTGCTTCACAGCGCACAGATCGCCCCCCGGTTCAATCTGGACCACGAGCGATACGGGCAGGACGCGGCCACCCTGCTGGCGCGGGTGACGCAGACGCCCCTGGATCGCGAGGATTTGATGTTGGCGCATCTTGCGCCGGGGCAAAGGCTCAACGAGCTCGAGTTCGACTTCGCCACCCGGCCGGTCGACATCCCGTCCCTCAACGACCTGCTGGGAAAGGCGGCGGGAGAGCCCCTGTTGCCGTTGGAGGTCGAGACCTTCGAGGGCATGGTCAACGGCGTCATCGACCTGGTGTTTCAGCACGGGGATCGGTTCTTCATCGCCGACTACAAGAGCAACTTTCTCGGCGGGCAGTTCGCCGACTATAGGCGGGACCGATTGCGACAGGCAGTCTACGAACGCCGCTACGACCTGCAATACCTGCTCTACACGCTGGCGCTGCACCGTTACCTTCGTCGGCGCCTGGCGACCTACGACTACGAGCGTCACTTCGGCGGGGTCTACTACCTATTCCTCCGCGGCATGCGGCCGGAAACGGGGGAGCAGTGCGGCGTCTATTTCGACCGGCCCGATCTTGCCCTGGTCGAGGGGCTGGACCGGCAGGTCTTCAGCGATGAGATCTCGGGCGCGGCATGAGTGACACCCTGTACACGCTGATGGAGGCCGGCCGGCTCTCTCCCTTGAGTTACTATTTCGCCCGCTTTGTCGCGCGGGGCAGTGGCGTGGAAGAAGACGGCCTGCTGGCCCGCAGCGCCGCCCTGGTGAGCATGCGAAACCTGAAGGGCGACGTGTGCGTGGACCTGGCGCAGTACGCGGGCCAACCCCTGTTCGACCTGGATGGCGACGAGCCGGTCAGCGTGCCCCGGGGGCCGATGTTGGACGACTGGATGGCGGCTCTGGCAGGCGCCGATTGGGTTGGGAGGCCGGGAATGGAGTTGCCGCTGATCCTGGACGGGGAGCGCCTCTACCTGGGCAAGTACTGGCGTTTCGAGCAACAGATTGCGCATGCCCTGCTCGAGCGCATGGAGCCGGTCGAGGACCTGGATCTGCCGAGGCTGGCGCGGGGGTTGGCGCGCCTGTTTCCTGAGGGGACGGCCGACAGCGTCGATTGGCAAAAGGTCGCGGCCGCTATCGCGGTCAGCCGACGCTTTGCGGTGATCTCCGGCGGGCCGGGCACAGGCAAGACCACCACCGTGGTGAAGGTGCTGGCGCTCCTGCTGGAGCAGGACCCCGAGCTTCGCATCGCCCTGGCGGCCCCCACAGGCAAGGCGGCGGCCCGCCTGACCGAGGCCGTGCGCGGCGGCAAGGGACGGGTGGCGGCCGAGGCAGCGGTGCTGACGAATATACCCGAGGAAGCCAGCACCATTCACCGGCTCCTGGGAGTCGGTTTCGACAACCGCTTTCGGCACGATCGGGACAATCCACTGTTGATCGACTGCCTGGTGGTGGACGAGGCATCGATGATCGATCTGCCGCTGATGGCTCGTCTGCTGGAGGCCCTGCCGGATTGGGCGCGTATCATCCTCCTCGGAGACCGAGACCAGCTGGCCTCTGTGGAAGCCGGAAGTGCGCTCGGCGACATCACCGGGCATGGGCAGGAGATCCGCTACCCGCCCGAGCAGATCCGCTTTCTGGAGCAGGTCATGGCGGCACCGGCCGGTAGACTCCCCGGCGGGGAGCGTCCGCCGCGCGCCAGCGGCGCCGTCGGGCTGCTGCGGGTCAGCTACCGGTTTACCGCCGACAGTGGTATCGGGGAGCTGTCGCGAACCGTGAACGCCGGGCAGGGAGATGCGGCCTTAGGGCTGCTTGCGGACGATCGCCGCGCGGACATTGCCTGGCTGGATGCGCGAGACGACGGTCTTCACCCGGCCTGTGTGGACTGGGCTGTCGAGCGTTACACGGGCTACCTGCAGCAGGACGATGTGGCCGAGGCGCTTCGGGCCTTCGAGCAGACCCGTGTCCTCGCTGCCTTGCGCCGCGGGCCGTTCGGAGTGGATGAAATCAACCGACTGATTGCGGCACGCCTCCAAGCCCAGGGTCTGATTAGCGGTGGTGAGGAGTATCACGGAAAGCCGGTCATGGTCACCACCAACGACTACGAGGTGGGTCTGTTTAACGGCGACATCGGCCTTCTGTGGCGGGACCAGAACCGGGTGCTGAGGGCCTACTTCCTGGTAGCCAAGGACGAGGTGCGCAGCGTCTCCGTCCGCCAGTTGCCGGGGCATACCTGCGCCTATGCCTTGACCGTTCACAAGAGCCAGGGGTCGGAGTTCGACGAGGTGCTGCTCGTGCTGCCATTCGACGGGAGTCCCGTCGTCACCCGGGAGCTCATTTACACCGGGATTACGCGCGCGAGACAGAAGGTCACCATCCAGGGCAACCGCGGGACCTTCCTCGAAGGCTGTCGCAACCGGGTGCAACGGAGCTCCGCCTTGGCGGAGAAGCTGGGTTGGGCCGGCGGTCGCTGACTGTTAGTACAGTGCCGCCGAAATATCAGGGAACATAGTGTAGGTTGGGTTAGGCGCGTATCTTATAGAAATTCAAAGTGAACTGACAATTTTGAGCGCGCCGTAACCCAACACCTCCATCCCCCGGACTTGCACATCGCTGTATTAGCGTTCAAGAACCTAACAAGAGCCCCGTGTTCCGTTTCATCCACACCGCCGACGCCCACATCGACAGTCCGCTGGAGGGCCTGGAGGCCTATGATGGCGCGCCCGTCGATGCTTTGCGCGGAGCCACGAGGTTCGCCTTCGAGAATCTGGTGCAGCTGGCCCTGGATGAGGCGGTGGATTTCGTGGTCATCGCCGGGGATCTGTACGACGGCGACTGGAAGGACTTCAGCACCGGGCTGTTCTTTACGCGGCAGATGGCGAGGCTGAACGCTGGGGGCGTTCCGGTCTATCTGATCGCAGGCAATCATGATGCCGCCTCGGTTCTGACGCGCCGGCTCACCTTGCCGGACAACGTGCACCTCTTTTCCACTCGTACTGCGGAGTCCAAGGAAGTCCCGAACCTTCCAGTGGTCGTCCACGGACGCGGCTTTCCGCACAGGGCCGTTCCCGAAAACCTGGTGCCGGACTACCCGGCGCCCGTACCGGGTGTGTTCAATATCGGACTTTTGCACACCAGTATGACCGGTGCGCCGGGGCACGACACCTACGCACCCTGTTCCCTGCGCGATCTCACGGACAAGGGCTACGATTATTGGGCGCTGGGGCATGTCCATCAGCCTCAGGTGTTGTCTCGCGACCGTTGGGTCCTGTTTCCCGGCAACCTGCAGGGCCGCCACGTCCGCGAGACCGGTCCCCGCGGCTGCCAACTGGTGACGGTGAGCGATTCTATGGAGGTAGTGAGTGCGGAGCACCGCCACCTGGATGTGGTGCGCTGGGATCGGGTCCTGGTGGATGTCTCTGCTATCGAGGACGCGAGCGAGGCCTTGGCCCGGATCGGCGACACCGCATCCTGCAGGCCGTCGCCGATCATGCCAAAAGCAGCATTTAAAGATTTATGGGATACAGTAAAGCAAGGTAAAGATTGGCAAGGCTTTG
>JAYEJW010000098.1:0-3379 GCA_034716535.1 Pseudomonadota bacterium | reverse complement strand
GCAAACGCCAAGTGGATGAAAGCCAACGATATATGTGCTTGTTCTTACCCACTGAATCATCCCTTGGCTTTCATCCACTTGGTGTTTATTCGGGAGTAACTGGTGGGTCATTTTTGGTGAGCGAAAGTGGGTACATTCAGATGAGTGTCAGGGCTCAGCGATGCCCTGGTTACTCTTGAGCGGCGGATACTCGCCACAGGCGTGGCACCCGAGCACGGGGAATTGCCGGCCAGCACTGACCACAGCATAGCCGTCGCGATGCGCGCCGCGCCCAGTGGTTTGGGCGGCTGGGATGCCGTAATTCTCACAGTCGGGATTCTTGCAGAAGTTGACCTGGATCCCGCCGTGCTCGGGCGGAATTTCGCGGCACTGACCCTCCGGAAGATTTCTTCTGCACCGGGTGATCCCGCTATCCTCAGTCAGATAGCGGGATCGTACGTAGATGGCTGCCCGAGTGCAACACCTTTGTCGGACGGCTTGGGGGTACCCCCCCTTTTTTTGCTCTGGAAATATGCTTGCACCTGGCTCAGTCACCAAATCCCCCAGGAAAGACTTTCTGATGACGTATCGTTTCTTGCGCACATTTTGAGGAGGCGGTGGCCCATGTGGTGAAGTTGGAATTGCTGAAGTTCTAACCGACCACAGAGGAGACCACCACCGTTAAAGAGGATAGCAAGAAGACGTTGAGCAAGGTCGTGCAGATCGACGAGCGGCGCATCCAGGACCACCTCGGCGAACTGGTCCGCGGTACTGTCGAGGAGACGCTCAGCGCCCTGCTGGAGGCCGAGGCAGACGCCCTGTGCGGCGCCCTGCGTTACGAGCGCAGTCCCGAGCGGAACGACTACCGGGCGGGCAGCTATGACCGCAAGCTGCACACCAAGGCCGGAGATGTGCGGCTTAAGATGCCCAAGTTGCGCCGCCAGCCCGTTGGGACTGTAATGCCGTTGCAATGATGGCGCGACGTGGCTGCCTCCCCTGCCATTGGCTGAAACTCAGGGTCTCTCTGGTTAACTTAAGTCAAGTTTGTTGGATTTCATTGTTGTATCTTGTCTTTGACGTGAATCGCGGGCAATCCTCTCTGCCCAGGAGTATTTGATGGACGCCGTGGTAGAGCAAATTGCCCCGGAGGCACAGGAAGACGAGCGGATCGGGCATATTCCCGGCAACCGGGGGATCTGGGTCGGCATCTTCTGCGTCCTGGTGGAATTCACCCTGCTATTTGGCGTGTATTTCATCGCCAAGGCGCACAATCCGGACGACTTCCGGGCGGGGCCGGACACTTTGGTGACCACGGCCGGGGTCGCCATCACCCTGTTCCTTCTGACCAGTGGTTACTGCATGGTGAAGGCGCTGGCGGCAATCAGGCGCGGCGATACCCGTCCTGCCTCCCTGTGGGTGTTGGTAGCCATTGTGCTGGGGATGGGTTATCCCATCATCAAGTACTTGGAAATCAGCTGGTACGTGGACAACGGCATCGGCGGCGGCGTGTTTTATGGCACCTACTATTACCTGACGCTCAATCACCTGGTTCACGTGAGCTGGGGCTTGATGGGGTTGATCTGGGTCGGAGCCCGCACCGCGCTCGGCGGCTATGATGCAGAACACAATAGCGGGCTGGAGGCCGCCGCCCTCTACTGGCATACCACGGATGTCATCTGGCTGGCGATCTTTCCGCTGTTCTACGTGTTGAGGTGACCTCATGGGCAAGGCGGAAAAAACCTGGCTGCTTCTGGTCGTGCTGACATTGGTCGGCGCCCTGCTGGCGGAAACCAGCGGCGCCGGTTGGCCCTTGGCCCTGGCGGTGGCGGGCGCCGTTATTGTGAAGGGAGGCCTGGTGATCGACCATTACATGGAAATGTCGCGCGCCAGAGCCAGTTTCAGGCGGGCCCTGTACGTGTTCTCAGGCATCATCGCGGTCATGGTGTTGCTGACCCATGAGTTCGGCGAGACCATAGAACGCATTACCACCATCTATTGACCAAAGGCAGCGGTTTCCGCTCTCGATTCGAGCCATCCATCCGGAGAACTGCAGGTATCAGGAATTGAGCCCTTTCCGACACGCCTTCAGTACAGCCGTTTATCGGCGGGGAAACGGGGCCAGACCACCAAATCTCCCTAATCAATCGTCTCGGGGATATACCCCGGCGCGTTGGGTCCCATGTTCTTCTCGCCCTCTATGGCCTCGTCATACGGATCACCGGTCGCGTAGCCCTCATCATCCGGCGCTTCGAGATCATGAGTCTGCGTGTCGATTACGCTATCTCCAACAAGACTCCCATTGTTGAGGTCGACTCCTTCTACGACGACCTGGTTGCCACAGCCTGAGATGGGCGAAAGCAATAGGAGCACCGCAAGGCGCTTGGCTGTAGGAGGGGAAACGGGGCCGGGGAAACGGGGCCGGGAAACGGGGCCGGCCGGGAAACGGGGCCACGGGAAACGGGGCCAGACCACGAAATCTCCCTAATCAATCGTCTCGGGGATATACCCCGGCGCGTTGGGTCCCATGTTCTTCTCGCCCTCCATGGCCTCCTCGTACGGATCACCGCTCGCGTAGCCCTCATCATCCGGCGCTTCGAGATCGGCAGGCTCCGTGTCGATTACGCTATCTCCAACAAGACTCCCATTGTTGAGGTCGACTCCTTCTACGACGACCTGGTTGCCACAGCCTGAGATGGGCGAAAGCAACAGGAGCACCGCAAGGCGCTTGGCTGTAGAACCCATGAGTTTCATAAGATTGTTGATCATCGCTGCCTTGTTCGATCTGGCGACCTGGACGCCCGCGAGACCCGTGCCAAAGGTGGTTCAAGCCATCCGCCCCAAAGGGCGGACGACAGAATGAGGACGCCGTCTACAGGGACAGGCGTCGCATCGCTTAGTCCGGAATCACGAGCGTCGCCCCGGCGACGATCTTGCTGTTTTTCAGATCGTTCTGCGCCTCTATCGCCCCCACCGTCGTACCGAATCTCCGACTGATCTCAAACAGGTCGTCGCCTTCCGCGATGGTATAGATGCCGGTCGCCGGGTCGAAGAAGCCCGTGGCGTGGTTTGGCGGGATGTAGAGCACGGTTCAAACGGTGATTTCCTCGGTCTCCAGACCATTGCTCACCAAAATCTCTTCAACGGTGACATCGTAATTGCCGGCAACGGTCTGGATGTCTTCTCCCTCGACAACCGTGTAGGCAACAAGACTGTCGGTTGCGGCGACGGCCGTATTCAAGGCGACGAACAGAGCGGTGGAAAGGGTCAGTTTTTTCCTACCGCGTCAAACAACGGTTGGATTCCTGGCTGTCAGTCCCTGAATCGACCGTTTTTTCACCCTCGAGCAGTGCCCGGATTCGATGCTGCAGCTTGGAATCTCGATTGCTTCGGGACAGGGGAG
>JAYEJW010000097.1:0-3384 GCA_034716535.1 Pseudomonadota bacterium | reverse complement strand
CGTTGCAGCACGTCGTCCTTGGCTGCCTTCTTCGGCAGTTCTTGCCGTGCGATCCTGGTGCTGCAGGCATCGGACGCGGCGAGTCCGCGGTAGGCGGGTTGATCTTCGCACCAGGCGAGGAAGGTGCGGAAGGCGCCGAAAGCTTGCCGGGCCTGGGTGGGGCGGGCACTCGCTTCGGCTTGCAGCCAGTCGCGGATGTGCTCTGGCGTCAGGTCGGCCAGCTTGAGCCCCATCAGCGGCGCCAGCGGACCGGGGGTGGTCTTGCCGCTGCCGCGTTTCCTCGGTTCTCCGCCGGGCCGGGCCAGATTCACGTGGTCGGTATAGTAGCGCTCGCCCCAATGGCCACGGCGGGCCGCGATGTACGCAGACCATGCCTCGGCGACCGAGGCGTCCCTGCGCTTGGCCTCAACGCGCTTGGCTGCGGTCCTGGCCTTTACCTCGGCCCTCTCGTCGCGCGGGTCGGTGCCCGCGTCGATCAGGGTCTGCAGGCGCCGGGCCTCGGCGCGGGCCTTGTCGATGTCCCACGCATCGACACTGCCGATCTTGACCCGGACGGTTCGTTTCTCGATGCGCGACTGGAAGATGTAGACTTTGGCCGTCGCTGTCGCCCGAACCGCGAACCAGGGGGCGTCAGTGTCCCAAAGGAAGGATTGCTTTTGTCCATCGCGTACCTTGAAGTCGCGCACCCTGCCGCCCGTCAGCTTTACTCGCGCCATGTCCCGAAGGTCTCCGTGTAAGCGCTGGTGTAAGCAAATTATGAAACATAAACCAACGCAAACCAACCTTCGGAATGTGTGCAAGTCGTAGCTTCTCAAAAACCCGGGGCACCCCGGCCGCTGTAGGGTGGGTCAAGCGAAGCGGACCCACCAAAATCGCGGCCATCGGCGGATCCGTCGCTGCGCTCCTTGATCCGCCCTACGAGATTGCCTCGGGTTATTGAGAAGTAGCTGCAAGTCTACATATCACATTGTTTTATATGTCATTCAAGGAAAATGTGAAATGCGGATAAATCTGGAAAAATGTCCACTTTTTCGGGCTCATAACCCGAAGGTCGTAGGTTCAAATCCTGCCCCCGCTACCAAACAATACAAGGGCCCACAGGAAGACTTCTGTGGGCCCTTTTGCGTTTCCAGGGAGCGTATAAGGGCTGCGCAAGGAACGGGAATCGCGAGGTAGCCGACTATATGAACAAGATCAGCCTGTTGCTTCTGCTCTTACTCTCGGCCTGCGCGACGGATGGACCAACGGTTGACACCGAAGCAGAGCACGAGAACGGATCAAGCGGGCCTACCGTCTACGGCGCGGTCGTGCTCTGATCCGCCAGGTGCTGACCAGGATTGTCTCGGGTACCGGGGCGGAGGGGTATACCCGGTTCGAGACGGAGAGGACCAGGATGCCCCGTCCCGGACTACGGCCGCTGCAACTGATGACCATGTACGGCAACGAACCACGCGGAGGACCCATGACGAGGAAACGCAGCATGTTCCGGAACTGGCCGCTGCTGATCGGCGCGGTGCCCCTGTTACTGGCCTGCGCGACGACCGGGAGGCATGTGACCGACTGGGGCGAGATCACCTTGTCCCCCGGCGATACGGGTACTTGTCAGTCGAATCCCTGTCGCGTGTTCTTCCAGATGCCGCCGGGCGACGGCACCTACAGGGTCACGGCCAACGAGGTAACAGTCGGGGACTTCCCTGCGGGCAAGACGGTTTCGCTCGGTAGCTTCTTTGAAAGCAACGCCATCAAGCTCCCCGGCACCAAGGTGCCACCCACCTACGTCTATATCCCCGGAACGGCCGGCAGCATGCCATAGAGTTGACTCCGAGATGAGGAGGTGGCTTCTCGCTAAAGACGGTGTCTCGCGTCCTGGTACCTGTCGACGGGCGCTGCCTGGGGGCCGTCACCCACCAGTGACCTGTGCCAGGCTCACCCTTGAACGGGCCGACAATCTCTCCGGTGACCCAGCCCCCGTAGAACCTTCCAGGCTGCGGGAGAACCCGCGCGTCGTCCACATAGCGTTGCACCAACTTCAATGTCTATGGCCGGTCAGGCCCTTTTGAACGCGTCCGACCCGCAGCCTTGATTGCGGCCGCCTGAACGGCTTCTGCGACTTCGTCGGCAGCCTTCCCGCTCTTCATGGCCCTGGCAACGGTCAGTCCACCGATGAGCACGCCGAGCATGGCCCAGGCCCTGGCGCGACGATCCTCATCCGAGCCGCCTGCAAGCCCATGCGCTACGAGATCCGCAATCAGAGTCATTTTTTTCTCGAACGCAGCATGCACCTCGGGACCGGAACGGATCACCTCCGGTGTCAACGTTGCCATTGCACAGCCGCAGGCCAGATCGCTTCGGTGCGGTTTGCCCAGGTAGTACTGCGCGAACGCCTCGACCCAGTCCGCCCCGTGCTCGCTCTGAAACTTCGGTACCGCTTCGATGACCTCATCGAGGCCTGCGGCCAGCGCGGCATCGAATGCCGCGTCTTTCGAGCCGAAGTGCGAATAGAACGCGCCCGAGGTGACGCCCGCCGCCTTGGCAAGACCGTCAACGCCGATACCTGAATAGCCATAGCGTCGAAAGCTGCGGCCGGCGGCCTCGAGCATCTTCCGGCGCGTCTCCTCCTTCTGGCCGGCCTTGTAGCGCATGGGTCATCTCCTTCGATTGCAGCGATCGCGATTTTGCTGTTGGCAGAATAGCGATCGTTATCGAATAATCGGTGCACAAGGAACCTTATGCAATAGCCGCGATGAAGGAACAACGCCGTAGATCGGCGCAACCAACACTCGTCTGCGTATTCCGACCCCTCGTGACCGCCGGTTCCGATCGAACGGCCATTCTTTGCGCGTGCCATACTGCGGGTACTCAGACACGGAAATCCAGCCGATGATCCGCCTCACCAAGACATTGAACGCCTGGCGCACCCCGGAGTTCGAATCTGTCCTGAAGTGCGAGTTGGAAGCAATGGATGCCCAGGTTCTGCCCCTGCAGCAGGGGCTGGCACGGGGCAGCCATGTCGGGGACGATCGTTTCAGCGTGATGCTTATCAGCGTTGCGGAGAGAACGGATAGCATCTGCACAACGATCGGCGTCTTCTACACGGGGATCATTGCCGGATGCAGTTGTGCGGACGACCCCACACCCATCGACGCGCACCCGGAGTACTGTGAAGTTCAGGTCGATATCGACAAGGCGACAGCCGAGACGACGCTGACCCTGCTTCCGGGGTGAATGCGGGGGCAGGCTCGTCGAAGAACGAGTCATTCGCTGCGCGCCAAGGAAGTGCGAAGCACGAGGCGCGTAGTCCCCGGTAGCCGTAGGCGCGGGCATGTTGCCGCAGTGGCGTAGGGGCCGTAGGTCCCGGAGCCAGCGGAGGCGACATGCAGAGCG
>JAYEJW010000096.1:0-16065 GCA_034716535.1 Pseudomonadota bacterium | reverse complement strand
ACCGCAGGTACCCACCCCCTGGTCCAGCTTCAGGTCGTCCCCGACCATGCTGACGCGGGTGAGGACGTCGGGACCGTTCCCGACCAGGGTCGCTCCCTTGACCGGGCGGCCGATCTTTCCGTTCTCGATCAGATAGGCCTCGCTGGCGGAGAAGACGAACTTGCCCGAGGTGATGTCCACCTGACCACCGCCGAAGTTGACCGCATAGAGCCCCTTGTCCACCGAGGCGATGATCTCCTCGGGATTCTTATCCCCGGCAAGCATGTAGGTATTGGTCATGCGCGGCATGGGCAGGTGGGCATAGGACTCGCGCCGGCCGTTCCCGGTGGGTTCCACGCCCATGAGGCGGGCGTTGAGCTTGTCCTGCATGTAACCGCACAGGATGCCGTCCTCGATGAGGACCGTGTTCTGCGTGCTGGTGCCTTCGTCGTCCAGGTTCAAGGAGCCGCGGCGCCCCGGCAGGGTGCCGTCGTCGACGACCGTCACGCCGGGGGCGGCCACGCGCTCGCCCATCCGCCCCGCGAAGGCGGAGGTTCCCTTGCGGTTGAAGTCACCCTCCAGACCATGGCCCACCGCCTCGTGCAAGAGCACACCGGGCCAGCCGGGGCCGAGCACCACGGTCATGGTACCGGCAGGGGCATCGGTGGCCTCCAGGTTGGTCAGGGCCAACCGCACCGCTTCCCGGGCGTAGCCGAGCGCCCGATCCTCTTCCAGGAAGAAGCTCAGATCCCGGCGTGCGCCGCCGCCGCTGCCGCCTTGCTCGCGGCGGCCGTCCTCCTCGGCGATCACCGTCACGTTGAGCCGCACCAGGGGCCGGACGTCGCCGCGCAGGGTACCGTCGTCGGCGGCGACCAGAATGACGTCGTGGACCGCCACCAGGCTGGTGATGACCTGTTTGACCCTCGGGTCCTGGCGCCGGGCCTCCGCGTCCACCCGATGCAGCAGCTCCACCTTGGCCTGATCCGGCAGACTCTCGATCGGGTTCAGGGGCTCGTAGAGCCGGCGCGGCACCGGCGCGCCCGCCACCTGGACGCTGCCCTCGCCGCCGGAACGGGCGATGGCGCGGGCCGCCTGGGCGGCCTGCAGCAAGGCAGGGAGGTCAAGCTCATCGGAGTAGGCGAAGCCGGTCTTCTCGCCACTGACGGCACGAATCCCGGCACCCCGCTCGATGTTGAAGTTGCCGTCCTTGAGGATGCCGTCCTCCAGCACCCAGGATTGCAGCCGGCTCGACTGAAAGTAGATATCGGCGGCATCGATGGTGGGACTCTTGAGCTGACCGAGCAGGCGGTCAACGTCCCGGTTCTCGAGTCCAACGGGCGCCAGAATGCTGTTGCGGGCGACGACGATGGGGTCAATCATGATTCAGTACTGCCAGTTCAGGACGGGTGAGGGTTCTTTAATGAGAAGCTGATTATTGGCCGTCCTGGCCAAAATCAGCACGGAACATCCTTAAGTGCCGCGCGCGTGGGCGACCCGCACGCGGATGCGTGCCTGGGATTTAGTGAGACTGCGGTCGCATCAGCGGATTTTCAAACGCCGATGCTCGATGGCGGGGAAGTTACGCCGAACCGATGCCTGGAAATCCCCGTCCAGAGGACAGCAGATGCAGCCGGTGCCCCGAGGGACCTGGGCGAGCACCGTTCCCCAAGGGTCGACGATCATGCTGTGGCCATGGGTTACGCGGCCGTTGATATGATAGCCGCCCTGGGCGGCGGCCACCACGTAGGCCAGGTTTTCGATGGCACGCGCCCGCACCAGGATCTCCCAGTGGGCCCTGCCGGTGATGGAGGTGAAAGCCGCGGGGATCGCGAGCAGCTCCATGCCGCTGTCGAGCATCTGCCGGAACATCTCCGGGAAGCGCAGGTCGTAGCACACGGCTATCCCGAGCCGCCCGAAGGGGCTGTCGATGACCACGACGTCCTCGCCCGCTTCGATGGTGGAGGACTCGACATAGCGCTCGTCCGCCTCCGGCAGGCTGACATCGAAGAGGTGTATCTTGTCGTAGCGGGCCACCCGGTTCCCGCGTTCGTTGAAGACCAGACTGGCGGCACGCACCCGACCCGCGTCTCTGGCGCACAGGGGCAGGGTGCCACCGACGAGCCAGACGCCATACCTCGCGGCCACCCCGGACAGGAAGGACTGCAGGGGACCTTCGCCGTCCTTCTCGCACAGGGTGAGCTTGTCCTGCTCCCGCGTGCCCATGAAGGCGAAGTTCTCGGGCAGCACGACCAATCCCGCCCCGCCTTTGGCGGCTTCGCCGACGAGCCGCTCCGCTTCGTGCAGATTCGCGCTCACGTTGGGCCCGGTCGCCATCTGGACGGCGGCGACCCTGGGTTTTGAGTTCGACATAGGATGCGATCTGTCTCTACCAGTCGGTGACGGACGGCGCGTTCACGGACGCCTTGGTCACAGGGTCAATTGTTTGAAAGATACCACCGGCGGGACGGAAGCGAAAACGGGACGACCGCACTTCATCAGTAGTCGTCGAGAAACAGGTTCTGTTCGGACGATGGCCGCCCCCTCTGCCGCGGGGCCCGCGAAGAGGGGGCGTGGGCCGGTTTCCCTGTCCGCGTCTCTTGCGCCTCCCCCCTTCGTGCCTGCTCCGTCTCAACCGACGCTCCCTCACGAACAGACGCCTCCGTGTCCGATGTTCCCGTTTCCTTTCCTTTCCCTCCGCGGCGAATGTCGGGATCGGCCCATGGCCCGGAGATTCGATACTGATAGCTGCCCAGCCTGTCCACGGCACCCCCGGAGACACGGTCTGCGAGGAGGACGGCGGCGCCCACCAGGGGACCGCCGGCCACCGCGCTGGCGACCGCGACGCTGGTGCCGATGCGCGGGGTGACGGTCATGACCTGGTCAAACCGCTGCTTCACCAGATCGGTGCTGCCGACGATGCCGACACTGGCGGACGGGCCGTCGATGACCAGGGTCTCGATGGTGGCCTCGCCATCCCGGATGGCCAGTACCCCGGTGATCTTCTCGAACGCATACCCGCGCTCGAAGAGGTCGCTGAAGTCCAGACTCAGACGCCGCTGCAGCGCTCCGAGGTTGAGGATGCCTAGCATGCGTCCCACGCCGGGCTCGACCTCCAACAGGCTGCCGGCACCGACGTTAGCCTCCAACCGACCGCTCAGATCGGCAACGGAGAACTGCGCCGGCCCGCCGGGCCACTGCAGCTCCAGGTCGGCTGTCGCCGGCGCCTTGTAGAGCAGGCTCTCGTATTCCAGACTCCGCAGAAACGCACCGAGGTCGGAGCCTTCACCGGCGAGGGACAGGGCGGTTTGCTGGCTCCCCTCCTCCAGGGTCCAGCTCGCCTGCCCCTGGATGGACATGAACGGACCGGTGAGGTCCAGGTCGGTAAACTCCAAACCGTCCGGCCGTGGGCGCGAGCGCACCAGGATACTCCCCAGGGGGTTGTCGCCCCAGCGCAGCTCCTCGACACGCAGATCCAGGGTGTGCGCCGTCCGCGGGTCGGAACGCTGCTTTCCGGTGTCCAGGGCCTGGCCTTCCTCGCCCTCGTGGCCGAGAACGCCCTTGAGATCGAGCCGGTCCAGGTGGATCTGGATCGGCTCGCGGCGGGGGCGGTGCGGGATGCGCAGCTCCCCCGCCAGCTCCCGGGCGCTGAGCTTCGCGTGCCAATGCCTGCCCCGGCGCTTTAGGTCCAGGTGCACATCGTTGCAGGCCATGTCCGTCAACAGCAGGTGCTGCACCCGCACGTCGGCGGAACCAAGGGCGATGCCGCCCCCCGTGCCACCCCCGTCGACGCCCTGCCGGTTTCCCCACCAGTTGAGCCAGGCCGGCAGGTCGAGCCTGCCCAGGGCGCCCGTCAGGTGCAGTCCCTCCCGGCGCGGCAGCGGCGGGACCCGCCCGCCCAGGCTCAAGGCCCCTCGGGCCAAGCGGGGCCCGCCGCCGGCTGAATCGCGCGCAAACCGGAGGTTCAGCGCCAGCTCGCCATAGCCACCCCGGATACCAAGGTCATCCTTCGGCGCCAGGCGCCCGGTCAACCGCAGCTTCCGGGTCCCGGAAGCGGCCTTTCCGAGAGGCGCGGGCAGGTCCACGGCGACGCCCCGAAGATTCGTCTCCAGCGCGAAGTCCAGGGGCAGATCGGAGCTGCCCACGTCGGCGTTGCGCAGGTCCAGGCGCAGGCTCGCCCGGGTCCGGCCTTTCACGAGGTCCCAAAGGGGCGAGGGCAGACGCCGCACGAGGAGCCCCTTGGAGAGGGTTCCGTCCACTCGGATTCGGGTGAACGAGTCAGCGGCCTGCCCCCCGCCTTGCCGGTCGATGCGGATGCGCACCGGCGTGTCCCACACGCGGGCCTGGATCGCCTCGGCGGAGACCGCGCCCTCGGTGAAGCTCAGGCTGCCCGCAAGCTCGGTCAGCTCCAGGTCCCAGTCGGGAATGGTGAGGCTGGCCTGCTCCGGCCAGGAGAGCTCCCCGCGAACCTGCAGCGGCACCCTGCGCTCCTGCTCCTTGCGGCGCAACGGGATGGTCAGATCCAGGTCCAACCGGGAGGC
Source organism: Pseudomonadota bacterium (assembly GCA_034716535.1). Classification (GTDB taxonomy): domain Bacteria; phylum Pseudomonadota; class Gammaproteobacteria; order Chromatiales; family Chromatiaceae; genus JAYEJW01. Next base: position 11,548 of record JAYEJW010000096.1, on the reverse strand, counting down.
GCCCTCCGCACGGAAGGCCGCTGCGAGGCGCCCCAGGGTCCGTTTGATGGGCGTCTCCGCAAGCACCCGCAGGCCGTCCGCGAAGGGCCCCTCGACGGTGCTTGCAATCTGGACCGCATCGGCCGCGAACAGGTTGGGGATCCCAGCGCTTCCGCCCAGGAGCTCGCTCTCGAGCATCCGCCCCGAGGCCAGGTCGATCTCGAGCCCGCTGTTGAGAAAACGCACCTCCGCATCCAGCTCCTCGAGCCGCGGCCAGTCGCGATGATAGTCCAGGATGGCGTCCTCCACCCCGAACAGCACCTCGAAACGGCCTTGATTCTCGGCGAAGGGGAAGTCGGCCAGGGAACCGCGGAACAGGAAGGCGCCGGCAGGCACTCGACCGCTGACAAGGGCCCGGTCGAGCCAGCGTACCAACCGCTCTTTGAGCCTGCCCACCGGGAGGTAGCGGTGGACGGCGGCGACATCAGCGTCGCGGAGCTCCGTGTGCAGATCCAGGAAGGGGCTGCCGCCGGCGGGGCTCAGCGTGAGACCGAGACGGGAGCGGGTTGCAATGTGCGCGTTCTCGGCGAGCAGGTCCGGCGCCTCGACGTGCAGCGCACCCCCGCCATCCCGCCACCAGCGCAGGGAGCCGGCGACCCGATCGAGGATAAACGGCCCCCGAAAGAGGCGCGGCATGGTGAAGACCGCGCCCTCGGCATCGAGTATCGCGGTCCCGCTGCTCTCGTCCGCCGCAAGCCGGGCGCTCAGGCCCCGCAAGCCGGGAAGTCGCGCGTGAGGATCGAAGCTCAGGTCCTCTAGCCGCGCCTGTGCGGCCCAGCGCGGCCTAGCCTCGTTCCCGTCCCGGGAAACGCGGAAGCGCAGATCGCGCACCTCCCCGTCGAGACGGACGTCCCGCAGCCGGGTAACCGCATCCGGGAGATCCTCCGGCAGCAGGGTGAGCAGCTCGCCCGCATCCCGAAGGCTCAGGAGGCCGCCACCGCCGGTGAGCGACCAGCCCGCCTCCTCGCCGGCGAAGAAGCTCAGGCCAAGATCGGTCGCCGGACGCTCGACACCGCCGCGCGCGAGAACCAGATCCGCGACCTCGAGGCGCCAGCCGTCCCTTTGGGGCCGCCAGCGCACGAGGCCTTCCAGCCGCTCGATGTGCAGGGGAGGTGCGATGCCGTCGGCCGACTGCTTCCAGATCTTCAGGCCCTTCAAATCGATACGATCCAGCGAGCGGGCGACCGACCTTCCCTGCCACTGGGTCCAGCTCTCGATCTCCACCCCGGAACTGACCAGCTGTACTCCGTGAGGCAGCCTCCCGCGCAGGACGCGTCCCAGATCCCTTCCCTTCCAGTGCAGGTAGAGCGCGCCGTGCCAGTCCGTGGGCTCGTCGGGTGCACCCTTCAGGTCGCCGGTAAGGCGCACGCTGCTTCGAGCATCACCGAAGAGCTCCGCACGCAGGCCGATCCGGTGCCTGTCGCCCGTGTTGTCGAAACGCATCTGCACGTTGGCGAGGTGCAGCGGCGGCGCCCCCGTTTGCTCGTTCACCCAGTAGACGTCGCTCTGCGTCAACAGGAAGCGGCCGCTCCCGAGGAAGAAGGTCACAGCCTCCGGATCACCGGCCTGCATGCCCTCGAGGCCGGAGACCCTGATGGACCCGTCGGTCAGCCGCCTGATCACCAGACTGGCGCCCACCAGGGTGATCGACCGGATCTTCGGGGAGAGTCCCCGCCCGGTGGCGAGCAGGTCGAGATCCAGGCGCAGCTGCTTCAGACTGAGCTGGGTTCGGCCGCTCTCGGGGTCCACCAGCTCGGCGTCAAGCAGCGTGAGACGCGGAACCCAGCCCGCCAGGCGTACCCCCAGACGCCCCACACGCACCTCCAGCCCAAGGGTCTCGGACAATAGGCCTTCCAGCTCGGAGCGGAACAGATCGGCGAAGGGCAACGCCAGGCGCACGGCGCCCACCAGCAACCCGGCCACCAGGAGCGTGATCAGCCCGTAGGTGACGGCCCGGGAGACGGCGGACTTGAACAGGTGGATCATTGGCGAAGCGGTCAGGCGTCAACGTTGCGCTTTTCGGGCGCCGTGCGCTGATCATGCCGGGATGGCATCGATCAGCGCTTCCCTAGATGAGCACCACGTCGTACTGCTCTTGAGTATAAAGCGCCTCGGCCTGCAGACGGATGGGCTTTTCGGTGAACTCCTCGAGCTCCGCCAGGTGCCCGGACTCCTCGTCCAACAGGCGGTCGATCACCTCCTGGGACGCCAGCACCAGCAAGGTCTCCACGTCGAACTGGCGTGCCTCTCTCATGATCTCGCGGAAGATCTCGTAACAGGTCGTCTCCGCCGTCTTGACGGTGCCGCGTCCGGCACAGCAAGGGCAGGGTTCGCACAGGACATGCTCGAGGGACTCGCGGGTGCGTTTTCGGGTCATCTCCACCAGCCCGAGGGACGAGACCTCGCTGATATGGGTCTTGGCGTGATCCTTGGCCAGGCACTTGTCCAGCGCCCGCAGGACCTGGCGCTTATGCTCGTCCTCGCACATGTCGATGAAGTCGATGATGATGATGCCGCCCAGGTTGCGCAGACGCAGATGACGGCAGATCGCCTGGGCCGCCTCCAGGTTGGTCTTGAAGATGGTCTCTTCAAGATTTCGATGGCCGACAAAGCCGCCGGTATTCACATCGATCGTGGTCATGGCCTCGGTCTGGTCGATCACCAGATGGCCGCCGGACTTGAGTTGCACCTTGCGCTGCAGGGCCTTCTGGATCTCGTCCTCCACGCCGTAGAGATCGAACAAGGGCCGTTCGCCCTGGTAGTACTCGACCCGACCCTCGATGTCGGGAATGTACTTGGCGGCAAAGACCCTTGCGCGCTCGAGGGTCGATCGGGAGTCGATCCGCACCCGCTCCACCTCCGGCCCCACCAGATCGCGCAGGGCGCGCAGGGCGAGCGGCAGGTCGTCGTGGATCAGCCCAGCGTCGTCCGAGGCCTGGCAGCGCTCCTTGATGCCGCGCCAAAGCTTGGCCAGAAACGCCATGTCTTTGTGCAGGGCCTCGTCGCTGATGCCGTCGGCCGCTGTGCGGGCGATAAAACCGCCTTCGCAGGTTTCCTCGTCCACGAAGCGCTGCAGAGTGTCCCTCAGGCGTTTGCGCTCGTTCTCCTCATCGATCTTCTGGGAAACGCCCGTGTTGTTGAGGGTCGGCATGAACACCAGGTAACGCGACGGGATGGAAATGTTCGTGGTGAGCCGCGCGCCCTTGGTTCCGAGGGGGTCCTTGACGACCTGCACCACGATGGGGTCACCCTCGCGCACGATCTCGTAGATGTGCTCTCCGCGGGGCTCGCCTTCATTGCCTACGATATCCGACGTATGGAGAAAGGCGGCTCGCTCCAGGCCGATGTCGACGAAGGCCGCCTGCATACCCGGCAGCACGCGACAGATCCGCCCTTTGTAGACGTTGCCCACCAGTCCCCGACGATCGGCGCGCTCGATGATGATCTCATGTACCACGCCATTTTCCACCACGGCAACGCGGGTCTCCGGAGGGGTCACGTTGACCAGAATTTCTTCGCTCAAGTTCGGTGGTCCTTTTTCGTTTTCGATGCCTCGGCAAGGATGTCGATGCCCGCGGCGGCGAGCAGGCGGGCCGTCTCGAACAACGGCAGCCCCATCACGCCCGTATAGCTGCCGCGCAGATCCTCGGCGAACAGGGCGCCGAGCCCCTGAATACCGTATCCGCCCGCCTTGTCGGCCGGCTCTCCGGTCTCCCAGTATGCCTGAGCCTCCGCCGGCGCAACTGCGCGGAACCTGACCTCGCTGATACTGAGCACCTGATGCTCGCTCCCGCCGGCCAGCGCGACTCCGGTCATCACCCGGTGCGTACGCCCGGAGAGCAGCCGCATCATGGCGGCCGCGTCACAGCGATCCCTGGGCTTGCCGAGGATACGGTCTTCCACGACGACCGCCGTATCCGCCGCCAGCACCGGCAGGTCCCGCCCGGACCCCACCAGAGCGCGGCCTGCCCGCGCCTTGTCAAGGGCCACGCGCAACACGAATGCCTCCGGTGGCTCGCCGAAAAGCGGGGCCTCGTCCAGATCGATGGCGATGAGGCCGAAACGCACGCCGATCTGTTCCAGCAGCTCGCGCCGTCTCGGAGAATTGGACGCCAGATAGATCTGCGGGTTCGCCAATCCCATTTCTCCTTGCGTTCTAGGCGCGGTGATACGGATGACCTTGGAGGATGCTCCAGGCCCGGTAGAGCTGCTCGGCAAGGATGACCCGCACCAGTGGGTGGGGAAAGGTCAGAGGCGAGAGGGACCAACGCTGATCGGCCCGCTGAACGCAGACGTCGGCAAGCCCCTCCGGCCCCCCCACCAGCAGGGCGAGATCACGCCCATCCGCCATCCAAGCCGAGAGTTGATCGGCCAGCTGCTCGGTGCTCCAGGCCCGACCGCGCACATCCAGCGCAACGACGCGCACGCCCTTGGGCAGGGCGGCGAGCATGCGCTCGCCCTCGTCCCGGCGCGCCACTTCCGTGCTCGCGCCTTTACGGCGGTGCCCGGAATCGATTTCGACCAGGCGGAGATTGCACTCGTTCGGCAGGCGCTTGGCGTATTCGCGGTAGCCCGCATCGACCCAGTCCGGCATCCTGCGTCCGACGCTCAACAGATGGATCCGCACCGGCTGCTCAGTCGAGATGGGGGCCGATCGCGCACTCCACACTCTCGAAGCCGTGGTCCTCCAAGGCGTCCAGGACGTCCTCGACCCAGCGGTCGTCGCCGGTGCGCTCGATCTCGGCAATCAACCCCGTAAGGTAGCGGTAAGCCTCGTGGGAAGACATGTCCTCGGGGACGGTCACAACACGGATCCTTGAGACGTCCTCGCTCGGCAGCACCATGAAGCGCTCTGCCATGGGTGTACCTCCTCTGTGGGTGGTCTGTCTTTCAAATCCTCGCATCATATACGGGAGAGCGCAGAGGGACCTAACACCATACCGACTGACGCGGCTCGCCGACCCGATAAAGAGCGCTATAATTCCTTGCTCCTCAAGCCATCGTCGCTATGGCGTCGTCCCGTCCGTTGCATCGAAAAGGCCCGAAACATGGCGGTTTCTTCTCCTAGCTTCCAGACCCTGCTTCGGGAGCGCATCCTGATCCTGGACGGCGCCATGGGTACCATGATCCAGCGCCACAGGCTGGAGGAGGCGGAGTATCGCGGTGAGCGATTTGCCGACTGGCCCAGCGATCTCAAGGGCAACAACGACCTGCTCTGCCTTACCCAGCCCCACATAATTCGTGGTATCCACGAGCAGTACCTGGAGGCCGGCGCCGACATCCTCGAGACCAACAGCTTCAACGCCACGACCATGTCCATGGCCGATTACGGCATGGAGGAGCTGGTCAGCGAGCTGAACGTCGCCGCGGCCCGCGTCGCCAGGGAAGCGGCGGACAGGTTCAGCACCCAGGACAGGCCGCGTTTCGTCGCCGGAGTGCTCGGTCCCACCAGCCGCACCTGCTCCCTCTCGCCGGACGTCAACGACCCGGGCTACCGCAACGTCACCTACGACGAGCTGGTGAGCGCTTACGTGCAGGCCGCGCGAGGCCTGATCGAGGGCGGCGCCGACCTGCTGCTGATCGAGACCATCTTCGACACCCTCAACGCCAAGGCGGCGGTGTTCGCCTGCGAGCAGGTGTTCGACGAAGATGGCCTGCGACTGCCCGTGATGATCTCAGGCACCATCACAGACCAGTCCGGCCGCACCCTCTCCGGGCAGACCACCGAGGCCTTTTACAACAGCCTGCGCCACGCCCGGCCCATCTCCGTCGGCCTCAACTGCGCCCTGGGGCCCGACCTGCTGCGCCAGTACGTGGAGGAGATGTCACGCATCTCGGAGACCCATGTCTCCGCCCACCCCAACGCCGGCCTGCCCAACGAGTTCGGCGAGTACGACCTGGACGCCGAGCACATGGCCGGTTACATCGGCGAATGGGCCGGCGCCGGCTTTCTGAATATCGTCGGCGGCTGCTGCGGTACCACGCCGCTGCACATCGAGGCGATCGCCGAGGCGGTGGCGGGCAAGCCGCCCCGGCAGCTCCCCGAGATTCCGCATGAGTGCCGCCTCTCCGGACTGGAGCCATTGAACATCGGCGCGGACTCCCTGTTCGTCAATGTGGGCGAGCGGGCCAACGTCACCGGCTCCGCCAAGTTCAAGCGCCTGATCCTCAACGAGGAGTACGAGGAGGCCCTGGAGATCTGTCGCACCCAGGTGGAGAACGGCGCCCAGGTGGTGGACCTGAACATGGACGAGGCGATGCTGGACGGGGTGGCCGCCATGCAGCGCTTCCTCAACCTCTGCGCGGGCGAGCCGGAGATCGCCAAGGTGCCTGTGATGATCGACTCTTCCAAGTGGGAGATCATCGAGGCAGGCCTGAAGTGCGTGCAGGGCAAGCCCATCGTCAACTCCATCTCCATGAAGGAGGGGGTCGACAAGTTCGTCGAGCAGGCCCGCCTCTGCCGCCGCTACGGGGCGGCGGTGATCGTCATGGCCTTCGACGAGGACGGCCAGGCCGATACCAGGGCGCGCAAGGTGGCGATCTGCAGCCGGGCCTACCGGATCCTTACCCAGGAGGTGGGCTTCCCGGCGGAGGACATCATCTTCGATCCCAACGTCTTCGCCGTCGCCACCGGCATCGAGGAGCACAACAACTACGGCGTCGACTTCATCGAGGCGGCCCGCGAGATCAAGCAGACCCTGCCCGGCTCCCTGATCTCCGGCGGTGTCTCAAACGTCAGCTTCTCCTTCCGCGGAAACAACCCGGTGCGCGAGGCGATCCATGCGGTGTTTCTCTACCACGCCATCCAGGCGGGCATGGACATGGGCATCGTCAACGCCGCCCAGCTGGCGGTCTACGACGACCTGCCCCCGGAGCTGCGGGATGCGGTGGAGGACGTGGTGCTCAACCGGGATCCGCAAGCGGGTGACCGGCTGGTGGAGATCGCCCCGAACTATGCGGGCGTGGCCCACGCCGAAAAGAAGGAGGACCTCGAGTGGCGCAGCTGGGACGTGGGCAAGCGCCTGGGACACGCCATGGTGAAGGGCATCACCGATTTCATCATCGAGGACACGGAGGAGGCGCGCCGGCAGGCGGAGAAGACCCTGCAGGTCATCGAGGGGCCTCTGATGGACGGCATGAACCTGGTCGGCGACCTGTTCGGGGCTGGCAAGATGTTCCTGCCTCAGGTCGTGAAATCGGCCCGAGTGATGAAGAAGGCGGTGGCCTACCTGGAGCCGTTCCTGGAGGCGGAGAAGGCGGAGTGCGGCGCCCGGACCCGGGGCAAGATCCTCATGGCGACGGTGAAGGGCGACGTGCACGACATCGGCAAGAACATCGTCGGCGTGGTGCTGCAGTGCAACAACTACGAGGTGGTGGACCTGGGGGTGATGGTGCCTGCGGAGACCATCCTCAATGAGGCCCGGGAGCAGCAGGTCGACATCATCGGTCTGTCCGGCCTGATCACCCCCTCGCTGGAAGAGATGGTCCACGTGGCGAAGGAGATGCAGCGCCTGGGGTTGAGCCAGCCTTTGCTGATCGGCGGCGCCACCACATCCAAGGCCCACACGGCAGTAAAGATCGAGCCCCAGTACGGACAACCCGTCGTCTACGTGCCGGACGCCTCCCGTGCAGTCGGGGTAGCCGCCAGCCTGCTCTCGGAGGACCTGCGCGGCCCCTACGTCGAATCCATTCGCGCCGAGTACGAGCAGGTGCGCAGCCGCCGCGCGGCCAAGGACGAGGCCAGGAGCCTGATCGCCATCGACAAGGCCCGGGCCAACCCCACCCCGGTCGACTGGTCCAGCTACGCCCCGCCCCTGCCGCCCGAACCCGGGATCCTGGTCCGGGAAGACATCCCCGTTCAGGAGATCGCCCGCTACGTCGACTGGACCTTTTTCTTCCACGCTTGGCAGCTCAAGGGGCGCTATCCCCAGATTCTGGACGACCCGGAGAAGGGAGAGGAGGCGCGCAAGCTCTTCGACGACGCCCGCGCCATGCTTCGACGCATCATCGACGAGAAATGGCTCCGCGCCGCCGCGGTCGTCGGCCTGTTCCCGGCGAACAGCGCGGGGGACGACGTTCTCGTCTACGCCGACGCACAGCGCACCGATCCCGTTGCCGCATTTCACTTCCTTCGCAAGCAGGGCCGCCAGCCACAGGGTAAGTACAACGAGTGCCTCGCGGACTTCGTCGCGCCCCTCGAGAGCGGGCTTATGGATTTCATCGGCGGTTTCGCGTGCACCGCGGGGCTCGGAATCGACGAGCGGGTGGCCGAATTCGAGGCGGACCACGACGACTACTCCGCCCTGATGCTCAAGGCCCTGGCCGACCGCCTTGCCGAAGCCCTGGCCGAGATGCTCCACGAACAGGTGCGCAAGCGTCATTGGGGTTACGCCACCGATGAGGACCTGGACAACGGGGAGCTGATCGATGAGCGCTACCAAGGTATCCGCCCCGCGCTCGGCTATCCCGCCTGCCCCGACCACACGGAAAAAGACACCCTGTGGCGACTGCTGGACGTCGAGGCCAGGACGGGAATCTGGCTTACGGAATCCAAGGCTATGGTCCCCACCGCCGCGGTGAGCGGGCTCTACTTCTCGCACCCCGATTCCCGCTACTTCGCCGTCGGCAAGGTCAATAGGGACCAGATCGAAGATTACGCCGAACGCAAGGGCCTGTCCGTTTCCGAGGTCGAGCGCTGGCTGGCGCCAAATTTGGCGTACGAGCCCGCAGAGTAACCCGCGCGATAAACTTCTTCAGATGCGTTGAACCTAGAAACGGCAGTTGACCGCTTAACGCGAGGATTAAGTGACTGATCTTGGCAGAAATGTTGGTGCTGTTTCGCCTCACCTGCTTGGTGGGGGCGCTACACCACCCAGTGCACGCACCGGACGGCGCCTGGCTGCGTTACAACTCGTTGCAATAGCTGGCTATTGCGCCTCGTTGTGCCTTGCCAGACACCCCCCGGCACGCACCCTGGGCGGCGTCCAACTACCGCTTCTAGGTTGAACCGTTTCGCGGAGCTTGAGCCAATGAACTTCGTCCGCACTGCCGCCATCGTTATGGGCACCCTGTTCGGCCTCTTTATTCTGGTCGGGCTCCTGCTGCCAGGTCAGATGCAGGTCGAGCGCAGCGTCGAGATCTCCACCGCGCCCGAGGCCATATTCCCCCTCGTCGACGACCTGCGGGCCTTCAACCGCTGGTCCCCCTGGGCGAAGGACACGAGTAACACGCGGTACAGCTTCGAGGGTCCCGAGGCCGGTGTCGGCGCACGCATGACCTGGTCGAGCGACGATCCGGAAGTGGGCGCCGGCAGCCAGGAGATCATCCGCAGCAGGCAGCCGGAGCAAGTGGTTTTTCTGCTCGATTTCGGCCCCCAGGGTAGCGCGGACGCCCGCTTTGACCTCGAGCCCCTGGACTCCGGTCCCACCCGCGTCACCTGGAGCTTCGGCTACCAGATCGGCAACGATCTGATCGGCCGCTACATGGGCCTCTTGATGAAGGGGCTGGTCGGCGACAAATACGAGGAGGGCCTGGACCGGCTCAAGCGACTCGCGGAGACCGGGGCGGTTTAGCCGTAGTACAGGCCCGCCTCAGACTAGGTAACAACGTAGAGTGAGTCTCACGCGAAGCCGCGAAGGGCGCGAAGAAAATCTACTGGCGTGCGGGACTGTCTCCGCATCCGCGAGACGCCCGAGCCGTAAACCTGTTCGAATCGCGCCAGATAGGGCTTGAGAAATATCCGCATTACCCCCGATGACGACCCGCACCTTTCTCAGAGCCTCTCCGTTGATGGTCATCGTCGGCCTGATCATCCTCGCGGGCTCCCTGGCCCGGCTGTACGAGGTCGACCGCATGGTCGTCTGGCATGATGAGGTCTTCACCGCGGTACGGGCATTCGGCTACGAGCGGACCCAAGTCGAAGAAGTCGTCTTCAGCGGAAGGCCCCTCTCCCCGGCAGATCTCCTCCTGTTCCAAAGACCCTCGTCCGAGCGGGGGTGGGGAGACACCTGGACCGCGCTCATGGAGCACCCGGAGCACAGCCCGCTCTACTATCTGGCGGCACGGCTCGCCAGCGCGCTCGTACAGGAACCGCTGGTTGCGCTTCGTGGAACCTCGGCCCTGCTCTCGCTCTTGCTCATACCCGCGGTCTTCTGGCTGGCACGCGAGCTCTTCGAGAATCCCAGGGCGGCCTGGATTGCTGCGGCCCTGGCCGCCTGCTCCCCGTTGCATCTGCTCTACGCGCAGGAGGCGCGCGAGTACGCCCTCTGGACGGCCGCCGTTACTGCCTCCAGCGCCGCCCTCCTGTGGGCCCTGCGCCGGAGGCGTCTGGGGGACTGGTCGCTGTATGGCGCGCTCGTCGCCATCGGTCTTTACTCCCATTTGTTGTCCATCCTCGTGGTGGCCGTGCATGGTGCGTACGTCTTGGTGACGACCCGGCGAGAAGCCGAGAGCAGGCGCGGACTCGTACGCGCCTGGGCCGCGGCCACGGCATTCGGCATGCTGCTGTTCTCCCCCTGGCTCCTGGTCGTGATCGAGGGTTCCCACCGAGTCGAGCGGGTTACGGCCTGGATGGAACGCTCCATCCCGGTGCAAAGACTGCTCGAGGAGTGGGGTATGCATCTGGTGCGGATCTTCACCGACTATCCTGCAGCAGGACCCATCCTGCTTCTCGGGCTGCTGCCGTTGGCGTGGCTGGTGTGGCGGTTCTGTCGGGATGCGCCCGCCAAGCCACGTCTGTTCCTCTGCCTACTGTTCGCGGCATTCGCGGCGCCGGTGCTGCTTCCGGACCTGATACTGGGGGGCAGCCGCTCCCTGCACCCGAGGTACCTGCTCCCGGGCTTCCTTGCCGTCGAGCTCGCCGTGGCCTACGTCCTCGCGACCGGATGGGACGCGCCTTCGGTAGGCCGGCGTCTGGCGGCGCGGCCGGGCCTCGCGCTGGTTCTCGGTTCAGGGGTGCTGTCGGGACTGCTTATTCTCGATGCCCAGACATGGTGGACAAAGAACTTCAGTGCCCGCAACCGGGAGGTCGCGCAGTTGATCAATGCGGTCGATCGGCCGCTCATCCTTGTGACGAACAGCGGTGTCGGTTTGGGTGAGATCATCTCTCTGTCGTACGAGCTGAAGAACGGGGCTGTGGTCTGGGGGGAGCCGTGGGACAGCTCAGCCGCGCCACCGAACAAACAGTCTTCGCTCTTCGCCTTGACGCCGTCCGCGGAGCTACAAACCGAGCTGAAGCGCGGTCACACGCTCAACCCCCTCCTTGACACCTGGCAGTGGTTTCGCGCCGTACCGGCCGACCCGCCCGGGGAGAAGACCGGCGCTGGTCAGCCGCCTGCGGAAAGCAATCCGGGAGAAGATTTCAACGCCCGGTCCATGGCATCGCATGACTCTGGAGCCCCCGAGCCTCCGCGAATCATTTTCCTGATGAGATATTTGATATGATTAAAGATACTACAATTTTAGCAGCCACGATGACACATAAAACAGTACTAAATAGACTGGATGATTT
>JAYEJW010000095.1:0-16079 GCA_034716535.1 Pseudomonadota bacterium | reverse complement strand
TCGGAATCTCCTCGTCCATCTGCTCTCGCCCCATCAGTTGTGATGGGGCTGGATTTCAACAGATGCGGCTCAGTGTGTCCAGCACGAGTCGACTCCGACCCCGCTGAGATATGGGTAATGGTATGACCTTCTGCCGGCCTCCAACCGTAATCCGCTTCGAACTTGAGGTCGTTCGATAGCACCTGATTTGGCAATGCTTTCGCCTTGTCCAGGTTGGGCATCATGTCGAGCAGTACGCCATCCGCCCCCGGTGCGAAGCGTTGTTTTAGCGTGACCTTCGCCTCTTTCGGCTCACAGGTGTGCGGTCGCACCGGATCGCAGCTTTTTGTCATTTCGATGCGCGTGCGGAAAATAAGATCGTCCTTCCGGATCCGCGAATCGCTGGTATCGAGAAAACGCACCTCGCGTTGCTTTATTTTCCTCTCTTCGGGTGTCTTCCAATTCGCGGTGGCGCCGTGCTGCTCGGCGATTTGTTCGAGTCTTTCCAGGAAAGCCTGAATGGCCGCGTCCCGTTCTACAAACGCGCCGTTACGTAGCAGCACCTTGAACTCGTAGGAATCGGGCACCTTTTCGCTTGCATTCTCAACGGCTCGCGCACTGAGCGGATCGGCAGTACCCAAGGTGAGCGCGAACAAGCTAAGGACTGCAATCCCGTAGCGTGCCGGGTTACCGAGTCTACTATTCATGATGTGATTCCTTGGTGGTCGTTTTGCGTCGAGACGGGCGCAGAAGGAGTAATCCATCCGTCCGAGTACTCAATATAGTTGATAATGAACATCGGAGATAGACTGGCCGATTCCAGGCTGAGCCGAACTACTGCTGGGGTGCAACCCGCCGAGCGCGTTTGTGGGGATAGGATCTGGAGAGATTGTGTCGTGACCTGAGGCTGAACATTTAGGTGTAGCCAATACCCGTGGAGCCGATGATGGAAAGCATGAACGACACCGCCAGTGGAATCAATCTCAAAGCTCAAATTTTGCCCCCAAGTTTGGCAAGTTTATTTTGCCGAGAGGTGGTTCAGTCGGCGTCGTAGAAAATTCCGTAGTGGTAGGCACCCTCGATGACGCCGCTGGTGTAGAAACCGTTCAGGCTCTTGAAGCCCCCTTTCGCAAAGTAAAGCTTAAGTTCAGGGTGCGCGTCAGTCGCCTGGTTTACGCTGGCGACGAGCTGGTCGTCTGCGTTTCGCACGAGGACGCCGGAAAAGCCCGCCGTGAGTGGGAAGACGTCGTTACCACTATCGCCGCAGAAGACGACATCCGATTTGTTGGTGCCAAGTACGTCGGCGATGTATTCGAGCGCGGTCGGTTTGGTCGCGCTTTGCGGGAGAAAGTCGAGCAGGCCCTTGCCGGATTGGGAGTCGAAGCTGTAAACGATGACCTCGTCGAACTTGCCTTTGACGAGTTCGTCGACTGCCTTCAAAACAGCCTCGTTCCTGTCACATAGACGACCAGCACGTCATGTCTTTGCGTGAGTTCATTGAAGAGGTCGATGGCGCCGGGATCCGGTGGCCAGCTACCGTTCGGGAGTAACGTCCGGTCCAGATCGGTCGCAAGGATTCTCATTTTCGTGCTCAGTAGCAGTTACTGTCGAAATTCGGCCGAGGTTGATCGCGAGGGGCCTAAGACTCGAAGGACATAAGGACCTCTTCGTCCGTACCGTCGCCCTGGTAAACCGTGAAGCTGTGCTTGCGCAGATCGGCCTTCAAGGTTGCGGTGGCTTCCGGATGTTGCCAGGAGATGTGTAACAGGTGGGGCTCGGTCTCGAAAATCTTCATCTCACCAGCGAACGCCGGTGAGACGTTGCGCAGCCGGATCAGGTCGAGCTGGTCCAGCACGATAGGGCGTTTCAGTCCGGCCTCGATGTCGATCATTCTTAAAGTGGTGCGGTTAATCTCCTTGTGGCCCGCGGTATGTCCCTTTTCCGCTGCTGCGTAGTCGTTTGTGCCGGCAAACAGATCCAGGTACCACACCTGCGGGACACCGGGCATGAACATCTGGATGGCGCGGGCCAGGCGCAGCTTGCGCTCGTCCCCCCCCAAGGCGCTGAAGAACGTCGCGTTGACCTGATAGTAGTCGATCTTCTTGCCGTCGGCGCCGTACAGGTTCTTGGTCAGGCCACCCCGGTCGATAATACGCTCGATGGTGGCGTCGATGTGCTCGTCGCTCAGCAGGCCTGCCCGGTAGGAACCGTTGACCCGCTTACCTCGTAGGTCGAGCACCGGAATCCCGTCATGACACCCGAGCATATTAATGGTCTGGAGCCCCTTGGCCTCGATATCCGCTATCCAGCGCAACAGGGCCTCATTGCTGCCCCGGTCCAGGGCGTCGATCACGAGTCCGGGGAAGAAGAAATCGTAGACGGGGTAGCCCTCCTGCGCGATCTCCTCGTGGATACCGGCGCCGTATTCAGCGTGTATCTCGGGGAAGATGGTCAGGTCATATTTCTGCGCAATGCCCCGCACCCGTTGCAGATAATCCCAGGTGCCGGGCCGGTTAAAGAAATTCGGCTGGCCGGGCTCTTTGTGCAGGTACGCGAAAGCGTCGAGGCGAATAATCCTGGCGCCGTGTTCGCTGAGTTTGCGCAGTGTCTCGTCGTAGAATTCCCATACCAGCTCGGAACGGGCGTTGAGATCCATCTGGCCCAGGTATTCACGCTTGCTACAGATAGCCTTGATAATCTCGTCCTTAAGGTGGGCGATGTGTTCCAAGTCGGCGGTTTCCAGGAATCCTTTGTCCCGAATGACGATCTTGACGTGGTCTGCGATGGTTTCTGCTTCTTTCGGATCGAGTCCTTCTATATCGGCGAAGTCCAGTGCTGTTATCTCATCGAAGTCCACTTTCTGGTAGAAGGTGTTCCAGTACGTCTTGAGGGCGCCGTCCGGAAAGCGCACTCTCAGTATCGGCAGGCCGGGTTTTCTCATGAAGAGCTTATCCAGATGCTCTTTGTCCGGTGTGATCTGTCCATCCGGTCCCACGGTACCGTGGCCGCCCCAGAACTCGTCCCAGTCGATGAAGAAGTCTCGGTAGGGCGAATCCTTGCCGTTTTTCAACAGGTCCTGGAACTGCGGCGAGCGCACCGAGAGATGATTGAGCACCAGGTCGAGCTTGATTTGAATACCAAGCTCGTTGAGCTCATCCAGGTCCTGGGGGCTCACGAGCTCTTCGTTGATGTTGTAATCGATGATGGAAAAGCCGCGATCCAGGTCGCTGTTGAAAAAGGTGGGAAGGATGTAGAACAGAGAAAAGGCATCCTTGAGCTCGGGCCTGTTGAGTAATTCCACAGTGTCTGCCAGTCTTTTACCAATGCTGTCAGGGTAGGCGTTCAGCATTACCCCTCTGGGCAGGGTTTGTGCTTTGGACGCTGGATCTTTTTTCATGACGTGTCCTTATTGGTGTTCCAAGTCGGCGATTCAGGACGCCTGCGCCGAGCGCAACTGCGCCGTCAGCTTCTCGAATTCCCGCTTCATCTCGAGGTTCTGAAACGGCCGCAGGGCGGGGACCTGGCGGTTGAGCAGGCCGTCGAGCAGCCTGCTGCTGGACTGGACTAGGGAAACCAGTTCGCCGGAGACGCGGACGGTTTCATAGGTGTTCCAGGCGGCGGCGATGTCCTTCTCGAGCGCTTGTCGCGCCTTGCGGACCTGTTTCGACTGATCGGTGAGGTATTGGCGGTATACGTCGGCGGCCTGGATCGTGAGTTGCTGGGCCTCCAGGTTGGCGGCGAGCAGCTCCCGCTTCTCCGGCGATTGCTGCTGCAGGGCTTTGGTATCGGCGGAGAGCTCCCCGGCACGGCGGATGATCGCGTCGATCTGCGGGATGTACTGCTCGGCGATGGCCTGCTCGATCTGCAGGTGCATCTGGTTCAGGCTCTTGAGCAGGACGACGTACATGCCGTAGTAGCGGCGGGCGCTCTGCAGATCCTCGCCGCTGGCCTCGACGAGTTGCTCCAGCTGCGCGGTAACGGCCTTGACGTTGTCGAAGACGACGGTGAGGTCGACGAGGTTGTCGCCCACCACGGTGGAGAGTAGGAGCTCAAGCTGCTCGTCGCTGAGATCGAGCCCCATGCTCCGCAGGTCGGCGGCGAGCTCTTGCTTGATCTGCGCAAGCTCCTGCTCGTAGCGCCGGATGTCGGCCAGGCGCTCCGCGATGGCCTGGTCATAGTCCTCGACGGTCTTTTTCACAACCGATTCTTCGGGGGCGGAGACCCGCCGCTGGCGGTCGTCCGCAATCTCGGCCTTCATCTGGGCGATAGCCACCTGCAGCACGCGGATGCGGTCGCGGTAGCTCTGGACGGGGGACGTGGAGAGGATATCCACCGCTTCGTCCAGCAACTCGTTGATGGCCTCGCGGTTGGATGCCTGGTCCGCGCCAAGCCACTTGCTCTCGGGGAGCTCGGACTGCCGCTCCTGCAGGGTCAAGGTGTCCTTCAGGGTGGGGAGCACCCGGTCCCATACATCCCCGAAGCTGTCCTGCTCTTTGTGCTCGAACAGCTCACGCGTTTCCTGCCACGCCTCTCCGGCGGATTCGCGGGTGTCTCGCCAGGCGTCCTCGGTCGCTTCGCGGGAGCGTTGCCACCAGTCGTCGGCGGTCTCGCGCGTACGGCTCCAGAGATCGGTCTCTGTATCGACCGCGGCAGCTTCCGGGTTACCGGACGCCAGACTCGGAACAGGGTGGATCAGAAGGCACCAGAGGGCGATCAGGGGAAGCTTGTTCATCGGGGATTCTTATTTCAGCGGCTTGTTAGAAGACGTCGGGAAGACGCCGGTCTGGTTGTTCCGATTCGATCTGCGCGCTCAGCAGCCCGTTCTCTATCTGCAGCTTCATGTGGGTGACGGCACCCATCACGCCTCGGTGGGGATCTTCCATCAGCTTACGCCGCATCTCATCCAGTGCGGAGCTCAGGTTGGCCCGCAGCTGTGCCTCCATCGCGGGCTTGTCTTTCTCGTGCTCGATCGCCTGCCAACCGGAGACGCCCACCGCAATCAGGATGCCCGGGAGTCCTCCGGCTGCCAGGGCGGCGGCCGAGGTACCGCCGCGAACCGCCAGTTTGCCGACGAGCTTGTCCGCGGCCGCTCCGGCCACCTCGTGCAGGCTGTCTTTCGACAGCGCCGAGCGGGATCCGTTTTGCGCGGTCTGGATTTGCCGAACGAGTGCCTTATAAGCCGGCAGGCGGGTAAGGTCATGGGCGCTGATAGCTCGATACAGAGACGCCTTTCCTTCGGGTGCTTCGGACAATGATATCGCCGGAATCCTGTCCAGTCTCCGCTTGAAGGCTTCAGCCGGCACGTTATAGCTGGCCGAGAAATCCCGCAGCTCGGTACCCAGGACCTGCACGTACATGGAGGCCGCCTGATCCATGAGCATTGTCGGATCGGTCGTCTCCGTTCCGGCGGGCTCCAGGACCTGCGCGTAGTACTGCTCCTGCAGGTACTCCGAGAGCTGTTCCGCGGGTGACGCCGTCCCCTCCGATTCGTTCAACTTATACCAGCCGACCTTGAGGGCGAGCCACTGCTGCGTCGAATAGCTGGTGTACCAGGGAATGAAGTTCTCCTCGCTCCGCTCCCGTACTCGGCGCATCCAGTCGTGCATTGCCTCTTTCGCAAAGGCCTCTGCGACGGCTCCCGCGGCCTCGGATGCGGCCCAGATGTGCTCGTCCACCATTCTCCATGTGGCGGGAGAGACCTTATAGGTCGGGGCGGCTTCGACTGTTTCCTTGGGAGGACTTGAGGAGCAGCCTCCCAGCGTCGCCAGAATGGCGGCGGCGAACACAGGAAACGTCAAGGAGCCTCTCATATCGGCCGTCGGGACTTCGCGGTTTGACGGCTCGTTCGCCGCTCAGGCAGCGGGCGCGCAATTCGCGCGGGTTGTGGGGTGCGGACGAAAGCGCTCGCAGGCGCACGATGGCTATATTGTGTCAAGCGGGGATCTCGGAATCCGGGCGCCGGGGTCCAGTCGCCCCTCATGGAAACAGCTCTCCGATCAGCCGGTCGATCATCGGGCTCGTGTTGGCCAGGGTGAGCGCGATCAGCACGAGCAGGCCGGAGCCGAGGTACCAAAGGGACGCCAAGTAGACCTTCCAAGTAACCCGTCGGGACGTCGCAGAGGCCGAAGCGACGGGGCGGATGTCCTTGGGTCCGACCTTGAACAGCAGGCGAAAGGTGAATTTCAACGCCATGGTGAGACGTGCGGGGAACGCGTCTGGAAATCGCAGTTCCTCCGGGCGCTCCTCCGAGGCCAGCGGTTCGTAGCTTCTCGACTCCCGGGGCTTGCTCGCGTCTGAGTCGGTCTCCGGAGAGGAAGGGACGCGCGCCAGCAGTCGACGGGTACTCGCGACGGGCAGGGCGGCGATCAGCCAGCAGGCCAGTGCGAGCAGGAGTATGCGGCCGAGCTTGGTCCCGTACCCGGTCGGCCAGCCCCACAGGACCCACTCACCATAGGCGACGAGGCGGCGGCCGATCGCATCGAGGAACTCCGATGGTTGTTGGGTGAGGGACGGCAGCGGCACACCGACGTTCTCCGCGAACTTACGTTTGGCGAGATGGTGGCTCGCATCCAGCGCCCCCTCCGTGTCCCCCTGGTCCTTGAGCCGGGCATGGAGGGCCGCCAACACCTTGGCATCGGGGTCCCCATCCAGCACGGGCTCGCGGACCTCGCGCCAGTAGAAGCGGAGGGCCGGCATGTGCGCGTTCGAAAAAACAATCGGCCCGGCGGAGGTTACCCCGTCGAAATCCGTCCTCTTGTTGCCCAGGTTGGCGTTTCTGAAGGAGGCACCGCCGAGGCCGAACCGGGCATTGACGAAGCTCGTCTCGCCCCTGAGCTCGACGTAGTCGAACAGGGCGGTTTCCATCGTGCAGCTGCGGAAGTCCGCCCGTTTTGCGAACAGGGTCAGGTTGTTCCGGTTGCCGAAGTCCGCCGTTGCGATGCGGCAGAAGCGGAACTCGGCGTCTCCCTTGAAGTGGACGTTGCGGAAGGCGGCGTCCGCCTCCATCCGCGTGTTGACGAAGCTGGCATCCTCCTCGAAGACGACCGACTGAAACTTGGCCTTGGTGTGAAACCTGGAGTTGTTGAAGAGCGTTGGCCCCTCGAACACCGCATTGGAGAAGCTTGTGGACTTCGCGGGCGGGTCTCCCTTGCCGAAGTCACACTCCAGGAACTCTGTTCTGCCCCGGAAGACGGCGTCCCGGAAGTTCGGGCTGCGGAAGAAACTGACCAAGTGGAACTTCAGGTCCGATTGGAACTCGTTGCCGTCGAACGGGCTGAACCCGTTGAAGGTGCAGTTTTCAACGACCAGATCCCGCGACCAGACCGAATTGCGTACCGCGAAGGTCTGCAGGGAACATTGCTGCAGGCGAACCTCGTCCCGGAAATTCGAGCCGTCGATGCGCACGTCGTAGGGGAGCTCCGTGCCGCTGAGTCTGACGGGACCTGCGAACTCCACTCGCCGGACTCGGTAGCCACCGGGCTGTGGCGCGCTGTCGGGGGGCTCGCCCAGCTCGGAGAAATCGAAAGGGTCCGCGACGGTAACGGATGTTAGCTCCCCTGTCAGACGCAGGCGCTTATAGGCCTCTTGAGCGGAGATCCCGTTGTCGGCGGCAACGGCGGCCTCGGTGCAGACGGTGAGGAGGGCGAGGGTGAAGACGAGGTTGCGCGCAGACAAGCCAGTCAGCCTCACTGCCCGTCGCATAGCTGGTTCCGGGGCATGATCTCCAGCAGTCGGACGAGGATGCCCGAGATCATTCCGAGCTCTTCCCGGTCAAACCGTATCTCGGCGTCCTCGCCGGCATCGGTCAGGGTGCGCACGGCCACATGCTTGAGCTTACTCTGCTCCTTCGCAGGCGGGGTGGACGCGGCGCACTGCTGTTGCCGCAAATGGGCAAACAACCCGGCCTCGATCTGGCGGGTCTTGTAATCCAGAGAGGCCCGAGTCAGGTGGCTTCCCGAGCTCAGCGCGTCTTCAATGGTCTCCGAGAGCTCCAGCCTCAGGTCCTCGGGTGTGTGATCGGCCAGCGCGTCGTAATAAGACCTGAATGCCTCGTCGAATTCGATACTTTCGACGATGGAGGACGGTGGATCGCCTGCACGGGCGGCCAATGCCAGGCAGATCAGTGCCGCAGCCGCCCACGGGAGTCGCTGCCGATACGAAAGGGATGCGCTGGGTGCGGACGGTTTCGTTCTATCGGTCATCTGCCTGTCTTCCTTGCTTTGTCCTGAGGTTCTTGCACTCCATGTTCAGCAGCATCTCGAACATGGCGATGTCCTTCTCGGTGCCCGGCGGATCGCCGTGGTACAGGCTGTAGGGCGAGTCGTTCAACCGCCCCAGGGACTCGGATGCACGCCGGATGTTGGCCGGATGGCTCTTGGGAAAGAAGACGTGGATGGATCCCTTGCCGGAGCTGGGCTTCGCCCGAACCAGCTCGTCGTAGATCTCCGAGCCGAGCATCAGGCGCATCCCGGATCGGACGTTGTGGCTCTCGGTGGCGTAAATGGCATCGATCAACTGCTCGCTGAGGCTGTAGACGATGTACCAGCGGGCGCCAATCTCATACCGCAGCAGAGGCCGCGTCAGGACCCCGGGAGGGAACAACACCTCGCGCAGGAGCGAGACCGCGAAGTCATCTGCCTGCCGCTCGATCAGCTGCTGTCGCCGGTACTTCTCGTCGATGAGATCCGAGCACACCCAGTGCTTGTCTTTATCCTCCTTGTCCTTGAAGCGGATCGGTGCGCGCCGCCTGGTCTCGTTGTCTGTCCCCAAATGGATGTGGCCCATCTCGTGGGCCAGGATGAACGCCAGTGCGCCTGCACCCAGCATGGCCCAGCGGTCTGTGTACTCCGCGGTCTCGAGAGCCGGGTTTCGCTCCGGATCCCAAAGCTCGCGGAACGCGTCGATCCCGCGTGCCTTGATTGCCGCAACGGCGACGGCCGTGTCGACATCGGAGTTGGCGAAGAGCTGGGCGGCGGTAACCAGCGACTTGAGCAGGGCGGTGTCGACGAACAGGATCCCCGTCTCTTCATGCGCCAGGGCATTGCCGCGCAGACTGAATCGCGCGAGCTCCACATCGAAGCCCTCTAGGACATTGCTCTCGGGGAGCCGTCCGCTGTCCACCAGATAGATGTTGATGGCGCCGTCGACGTAGGGCCGGTTGATGCCGTGGCCGGACCATCGCCCGGCGGCACCGACGAGGGAGGCGGCCACTTCGTCGACGGCCTCGATCATATAGTCATCGAGGAATCCGCGGTGCTTGAGCACCTCGAAGATCGTGGTGCCTTTGTCGGAAGCCTCGTTAGCGGCCTCTGCGACCGGCAGGGAACTGCCGAGGGAAAGACCGAGCGCGACGATCAAGACCAGACGTTCGAGCATGTAATCTCCCTCCTGACCTGCCATGCCGCGCGCTATGCCGCGAACGTCGGACAGACTGGCGGGTTGACGGATGGCGCAGGCCCCACCGACGGCGTAGGAGGCTCGGGAGCCTGCCAACGATGTGCGGAGCAACGGTGCCCTGGTTGCCAAAGGATATATGCGAGTGCAATTGTCGAAAATATAGCCGAGGTCCCGGTCGACCGGAAGGGAGCATGGGGGATCCGGAGTCAAAGCACGATCATCGGTGGGGGACCCTCTCCCCGGCCCTCTCCCAGGGGCAGAGGGAGATAAGGAGCGCCTTCGGCGCGAAGTTTGACGGTCACCTGTTTTCTGGATCCTCCAGCAGGCGTGTACCCGTGGATTGCGGGAGAAGTCCTTGGGCAGTGTGGCCCTGGAGATGTCTTCGAGCTCCAGGTCGCTCAGGGCCTCGCCATCCATGCGAAACCGGCGCAGGTTGGTGGAGAAGATCAGGACCCCATCCGGCTCGAGCAGCCGCAGCGTGTTGCGAATCAGGGCGACGTGGTCGCGCTGGACATCCAGGGTGCCGTCCATGCGCTTGGAGGTGGAGAAGCTCGGGGGGTCGAGGAAGATGAGCCCAAAGCGCCGCCGACCGGCAGCCTGCTCCAGCCACTGCAGACAGTCGGCCTGGACCAGCTCGTGTTTGTGCCCCTCGATTCCGTTCAAGGCGAGATTGCGCCGCGCCCAGTCGAGATAGGTCCTCGACATGTCGAGGGTGCAGGTCGAGAGCGCACCGCCTTTCGCTGCGTAGACGCTCGCGGTGCCTGTATAGGCGAAGAGGTTGAGGAAGTGCCGTCCGGCGGCGAGCTCGCCCACTAGGCGCCGGGTCTCGCGGTGATCGAGGTAGAGACCGGTGTCGAGGTAGTCCTCGAAGTTCACTAGGAAGCGGTAGCCGCCCTCGGTCACCTCATGGAAGCGCCTGCTCTCGGCGAGCCGCTCGTACTGGGCCTTGCCCTTCTGCCGGCGGCGGACTTTGAAGAAGAGCTGGGTTTCTGGGATCTCCAGCACCTCCGGTATTACTCCCACTGCCTCGCGCAGTCGCCGGCGTGCACTGCGCGGGTCCACGCTGCGGGGCGCTTCGTATTCCTGGACATTGACCCAGCGCATCTCCCCCTCGTAAATGTCGACGGCGAGGGCGTACTCGGGAAGATCGGCGTCATAGAGGCGGTAGCAGCGGATCTGCTGCTGTTTCCGCCACTTGGCCAGGTTCTTCAGGTTCTTGCGGAGACGGTTTGCGAGCATCCCTGCACCTTCGCCGCGCTCCTCCACGGGGAGGGCGCGGGGGCGGTCGGAGACGAATGCCTCGGGCGTGACGTCGAAGTGGAGCAGTCGGCACTCGATGGGTCCGTTGTAGAGGCTGTGCATGCGCTTGGCGCGCAGGCCCATGTGCTTGCCGAGCTCTGGGGTCCCCGTAAAGACGGCGGCGCGCCAGCCGAGAAACCTCTCTTTGAGCACGGCGCCCAGCCGGGCATACAGGGCAGGGAGGTCGGAATCGGCACCCATGCGCTCGCCGTAGGGCGGATTGACGACCACCAGGCCGCTGTCGCCCTCCCGTCCGGGCCTGCAGTCCCCCAGCTCCCGCCGCTCGAAATGGACGCGCCCGTTAAGGCCGGCGCGCTCCAGGTTGGTCAAGGCAATCCGAACCGCGTTCGGGTTTTGGTCGTAGCCGCGGATCGAGCCGAGACGCTCGATCCCCGCCGCGCGCCGCTCGTGGGCCTTGTCGAGAAGCCCGCGCCAGGCCGAGTCGTCGTGCTGCCGCCAGCCGAGGAAGCCCCAGTAACGCCGAAGCAGGCCGGGGGCGATGTCTGCGGCGATCAGTGCCCCCTCCAGGACCAAGGTGCCGGAGCCGCACATGGGATCGAGCAGTGCGCCACCGGCGGCGGCGATCTCGGGCCAGCCGGCGCGCAGCAGAATGGCGGCGGCGAGGTTCTCCTTCACGGGGGCCGCCGCGCCCTGTTCGCGATAGCCACGACGGTGCAGGGACTCGCCCGAGAGGTCGAGGCTGACAGTCGCCTCGTCCCGGTGCAGGTACACGTGGATCTGCAGGTCCGGCCGCTCGGTTCGGACGTCGGGGCGGCGGCCGAAGCGGTCCCGGAACCGGTCGACGATCGCGTCCTTGACTTTGAGCGCCCCGAAGCGGCTGTGCTTGAGCGTCGACTGCGACGCATCGAGGTGCACGGCGAAGCTCCGGTCCAGCGCGAGATGGTCCTCCCAGGGTATCTCCGACACGCCCTGATATAGCGCTTCGGGACCGTTTGCCGGGAAACGGGCCAGGGGCAGCAGCACCCGGTTGGCGACACGGGACCAGAGACAGATGCGGTAGGCATCCGCGAGCGACCCCTCGAAGCTTGCGCCGGCGCGGGTCTCGGCAACTGCGGCTAAGCCCAATCCACGCAACTCGTCGGCGAGGAGCGACTCCATGTGTCTGGCGGCGGTGGCGAAGAAGGGCATAGGGTGCACGCGGTTCGAGCGAGGCTTACGCGGGTCTGTCGCTTCTGTCGTGAGATCCCAACGAGTCAAGAGATTGGTCGCAGCCCGAGCCATTGAGCAACGGCGGCGTCGAGCGCGCGACTTTCCGCCATCGAGAGGCGGCCGAGCCTGTTGCGAAGTCGGTTGTTGGATAGGGTCATGATCTTGTCTGCCATGGCAAACGAATCTTTGTCCAATCCGCTGGTTTCACCGGGCTCGATCGGTGTGCGGAAAAGAGGCGCATCGACGCGAGTCGAGGTGATGAGGCATACCGCTACGCTGTTTCGCGCTTCGAGGAACGGATTTGCCTGCAGGACAACTGCCGGCCGGGGTTTGCCGTATTCGCCGGGCGGCGCGCACATGACGATGTCCCCGCGTGTCAGTCCTGCGGCCACTCGACGAACGCCTCCCAGTCCTCCTTTTCGTCCGCCTCGTTGGCGGCCTTGCACTGGCGGCGGATTTCCTCGTCTGTAACGATGCCGACCAGATATCGGTCCAATGCCTCGATGATCAAGGCGCTGCGGTCCCGCGCCGTAAGCTCCGCAGCCCGGTCCAATTTGGCCCTCAGCTCTTCAGGTAGCTTGACACTCGTTTGGATCGCCATGTCATGGGTGAGTGGTAATACGTGCGTAATACAAAGACTAGCGGGGTCTTGCCGGCGCCGTCAAGTCAAACCTTCATCCCGGTAGAGGAAAACGGCCCAGCCGATTCCGACGAGAAAAGCTGGCGGGTGAGAGGTTATTCGATACCTTTTGGTCACGTCTCCGCCCTCTCCAATCGATTCGCGAATCCGCGAACGATGCGAGTACGACTCCGGCGACGTAGCCGGCAAGGTGGGCCTCGTTCAGGGAAGTCCATGCCGTGTCGGTGAACAGGGCGTGATGGGAGATGTTCTCGACTGCTATCTTAGCAGCCACAAACAGTGCGAAGCCGCCCAGGAGCGGGTCCCGTTTTCGGTAGGACGCCACCAGGCCGGCTCCGACCATGAGGTTGTCGAGGCCGGAAAGGCCCCCGTAGTGAACGACGTTCGGAATCAGCATGATGACCGCGAGGTCGATGGCGAGGGCACCGGCCGTCAGCAGCATCCACAGCCTGTCTTTCAGTAACGGCTCGTAGAGCAGGGCCACAAGGAGCAGGCCCACAGCTGCTCCAGCTCCGGGTTGAATCCGCGCCACCTCGTCCGCCCAGTGTTTCACCGCATCGGGGCTCGCGGTTACGTAGCCGCTCGCGAGCTCCCGTGCGCTGGTGTTGAACAGGACGATGCGAAACCGGTCGTCGGCCCGGAGCGTGCCGAGGGTCTGCTTCACGCCCTCCGCCAGGGTCGCGTACTTGCCCCGCATGGAGCCGGAGATGTCTAGCACGAACCCAGTCCGACCCCTGGGTGATGGGCGCGAGGTCGCCACCGGGGGTGAGCAGGAAGGTGCCGCGTCCCGAGGGCTCGGGTTTGTAGGTGACCAGATCCACGGATCCGGGAAGGTCCTGGGCCAGCCTCCAGTAGACGACGAGGATGTCCTTGTCCAGGCTGTACGCTGTACTCTGAGACTGGGATGGAATCGGGGCGCCTTCTTCCGCCACAGCGGTGGCCCAGTTGGACCGGTGCAGGTAGACCAGGCGGGTCCGGGTATCCTGGCCGGAGCGGACCGGAAACACCCGTACGTCGAAGGTGCGGTACTCGTCCTTGGTCGTGATGCCCGCGTCGTGCCCCGCCGCCTTCTCTTGCTGGTAGATCTGCTCGGCACGCTCCTTCTCAAGAACCTCTCCGGTCACGGGTTTTCCGTCGATCCAGACGGTGAACTCCGCAACGGTTCCGTGCTCGGGGACGGGGAAGGAGTAGAGGACCTCCAGGTCGCGTCCGTGGGGGTTGTGGAACAGTTGCTCCACGGTTGTAACGGGCTAGCCGTCCTGGATCAGCACCTCTGCCTCGTGGTCGCGAATCTCCAGGGCCGGTAGGCTGCCGTCGGAGGGGGTCATCAGGCCCGCCGCCTGAACCGAGCTCCAGCATAGGAACAGCGGGAGCAGACCCTTCCCGATCGTTGCTACGAGGTTGGACAGAAGTCTCATGTCGGTCTCCTTATGGGGCGGGCGTACGTCGCCTTTGCGGTTGCCCATCCCGCCCGCTGGCGGCTGATCTACGAGCACGACCTGGCGGATGGAAGTGCCGTGCCCGAGAGCCTGCTCCGGCGGATCGACGCGCTGTTCGCTCTGGTGGAGGAGCGGCTGGGGGAATACGCTCCCGACCTGCACGAGCGTACTTTGAGGCGGACCGCCCAGGCCCTGTGGAGCGGTGTACGCGGAATCGCTGTGCTGAGCATCACCGGCAAGCTGGCGGCAGGCGGCGAGACGCCGCCTGAAATCCTGATGGAAGATCTCGTCCGGAGGTACCTGGCTGGGCTTTCCGCAGAGGTCCGGGAGGAATGAGCCAGGATCTGGCACTTGGGAGCCGGAAAGAGCGGTCAGCGTTCCGCTGGAGATGTGACGGCTTCTTCGGATCTTTCTCGTCGGATGAAGCCGACTGCCCGGGCGATTGCGCTAGAAAGCCTGATGGTGCCGAGCCGATCGCTGACTGGTCCTCCCCCGTTCCTCCCATTGACGATCTGCATTTGCCCCAAAGTTCCGAAGCGCTCAGAATCTCCATTTTCCACTATCTCCCTGGAGACGAATCGATGTCTGACAAGGCCCCTTGGATTACTTACCGCCCCGAGCTGAAAGTGCTCGATTGCACGATTCGTGACGGTGGTCTGGTGAATGCCCACCGTTTCAGCGACGAGTTCGTGGGCGCGGTCTACCGGGCCTGCATCGACGCCGGCATCGATTACATGGAGATCGGTTACAAGAACTCGAAGCGTCTCTTTCCGAAGGACAAGTACGGTCCCTGGCGCCACTGCGACGAAGAGGATATGCGGCGTGTCGTCGGTGACCACAGCGCAGAGACCACGGGCCTGAAGCTTGCTGCGATGGCGGACGCCGGCAAGAGCGATTGGCAGACCGAGCTTGTCCCGGCGGAGCAGAGCCCTTTGGACATGATCCGGGTCGCCTTCTACGCGCATCAGGTTTCCGAGGCCGTTGACATGATCCGGCACGCCGACGAGCTGGGGTATGAAACGAGCGCCAACCTGATGGCCGTGTCGAACATCACAGAGGGCGAGATCGACACGGTGCTGGAGGCGATTGCGCCGACCCCGGTGGGCACCATGGTGATCGTGGACAGCTTCGGGCACCTATACCGCGAGCAGATCGATCTGCTTTACAAGAAGTACTCGACCGCTTTGAGGGACACCGGAAAGGAGGTCGGCATCCACGCCCACAACAACCTGCAGCTCGCCTTCGCCAACACCATCGAGGCCATCATCCTCGGCTGCAATCGTGTCGATTCCACCATCTTCGGCTTCGGTCGCGGGGCTGGGAATTGCCACACCGAGCTGTTGCTGGGTTTCCTGCGCAACCCCAAGTTCGACGTGCGTCCCATCGTGCAGGTCATCCAGGATTACATCCTTCCGCTGCGCCGGGAGATCGAATGGGGACCCATGGTCCCCTACAACATCACCGGTCAGATGAACCAACATCCCCGGTCGGCCATCGAGTGGCGGGAGGGGGAGACCCCGGACGACTTCGTGGCCTTCTACGACAAGGTGGTGGCGGATATCTGAGGCGCGCGGGCGGGAATGGGCTGCGCTCGTTTCCTGGGCGGGGGGCGTTTTCTTGGATCAGGACAGTAGCGGTTGTGCCTCGCAGCCGAGCGAGGGGGATCCAATCCGCTGCAGCTCCGGGGAGAGCTGAGCGCTGTCGCTTTACGCGGCTTGAGCGGCATCGGGCGCAAAAAAAGGAACGCCGGCCAAAGGGCCGGCGCTCGAGCTCACGCTATGTTGAGGACGTCCCTGTTCCTGTGAGCTGAGAGCTTCCTTGCCCCTGCTGCCTTCCATGCGCAGCGCGCGGGCAGCCTTCTTCTCCTCCTCCCTCCCTCGTTGTCTGTTCGACGTGGCGCGGGTGGCTCACGCCCGTCCTGGGCCTGAGCCGTTCCCGGTCAGGTTCAATTATCTCCTCCCCCGGCCCGGACCCGGGCCCGGGCCGGGGATCGGCGCGGTCACGGTCACGGCCTGGGCGACGCTGTCGCTCAGACCACCATCGTCCGTCACCGTCAGGGTCACCGTGTAAGTGCCTGCCGCCGCGTAGGTGTGGTTGACGCTTACGCCCGTTGCCGTTGTCCCGTCACCGAGATCCCATGCGTAGCTGAGGGGGCC
>JAYEJW010000094.1:0-3395 GCA_034716535.1 Pseudomonadota bacterium | reverse complement strand
CCGAACGCAACGCTCATCCTGGAGGTGGAGCTGCTCGCTATCAAGGACACCGCCGCGAGTGGTACCCGGGTGCCGGTACGCAGTGACGCCGCCGTTCCGGCCCAGCCCTCGATGACGCCCTTGACCGCGAAGTTCGCCGGCCGGTCGCGATCCCAGGAGCTGGCGAACTCCGTCCCGTCGATGAGGGTCCCCCGGTAATGGCCGACGACCGTGTCGTCGATCGTGGGCTTCTGTCCGTCACCGGCCTCGAGAATCCGGTACTGGAGGCCGCTCTCCAGGGTGACAATCCCCGCCTTGCCCCTGTTTCCGGCCAGAAATGCCTCCCCTTCCTGCCGGTTCTTCAGCGGCAGCTCGCGTTGCCGCGCAAGCTGCTTTCGCTTCAGTTCGCTTTGCGTGTCGGCTATGACGGTGCGCACCTGCTCCTCGGTCAGCAGCGGCGGGTTGCCGGAAAGGGCATCCCGCAGCCCCCGATCAAAGTGATCCGGGTCCACCTCTAGCGACGTCTTCAGATACTGGCTCCCGGCATTCAGGCCGAGGGCATAGCTCATCCTTTCCAGCTGGCCCTTGAACGCCGGCGTCTGCTGTACGACGGTGGCCGGGACCGGGTCAACTGCTTCCGTGACCCGGGCGAACCCATCGAAGGACAGGCAGAGCGCAAGAACCAGGCAGGTGTGCGCCAACGTGCCGATCATGGGTTGTTTATTGTTTACCATCATATCTCCATGCTCCTCTATGACAGCCCCTCTCCTCCCTGTGCGGGGAGAAGAGGGGCGGTGAGAACATCAGCGGAACGCTAGTGGTCGAAGTGACTCGGACTGGCCCCTTCGGTGCTCGAAATCTCCAGGAAGGGGAGCAACCGAGTCCCTTGGCCGCCTTTACCCGTTTCCGGGACCTGCATGAAACGGGAATCCCCCAGCAATTGCACCCGGCCACCGGTATTCTCGGGGGCCGTGCCATCGATGGGCACGAAGATCTCGGGTTGGTCGAAGGGTGCAGCCCGATGCGCCACCCGCTCGTCGGTGAGTGCCAGCAGGAACTTCACCAGGGCGACCTTCGCTGCCTCCGGGGTCGAGGTTGCCGGTTCCGGCGTGCAATTGGGACCATTAGGAAAACCAGGTGCTGGGGTGCAGCCCGGCGGGTTGGTGTCTGGCATGGCGCCATATTGAGTAATGATATCCGGAATGCCATCCAGGAAGTCCGGGTTGAGGTCCAGGGTTGACCCGAAACCGAAGGCCTGCGTATCCACATCCACCAGATTCGGGTCCCGGTCCGCCGCGTTGGTGACAGGGAAATCTCCGCCCCGCATGTAGAAGTCAACGGTCTGACGCAGGGTCAGGTAACTGCCGGTGTGGAAGTAGGGACCGGTGAGCTCTACGTTGCGCAGTTGGGGTACCTTCGCGGCGCCCATCCTGGCCACGCGATTGGGGACCGGCCAGGTGCCGTTCATTGGCGCGACCAGGCTGCCCGCAACAAAGTTGGTCGAGTCGCCGTTGCTGTTCAGCCCATGCCCCACGTTGGTCGGCACCCCGGTCTGGCTGTTGGGACACCGCGGTCCCCAGCCGAAGTTCGGTGGCTCCGCACCGAACAAGCCCATGTCGAACATGCCGCAATGCTGGTCGGCGCCAAACAGGATCTCAGTATACTCGGACACCGGGGTTTGGGTGAGGGTATTGGGCGCAAAGGCCAGTTCGTCGATGAGCGGATTCGCCTCGCCTGCCGGGAGATTATTGGCCCACTCGGCCAGGTATTCGGGCAGCATCGGGTTAGCCGGCTCCAGTTGC
The DNA here is from genome assembly GCA_034716535.1 of Pseudomonadota bacterium. Taxonomy (GTDB): domain Bacteria; phylum Pseudomonadota; class Gammaproteobacteria; order Chromatiales; family Chromatiaceae; genus JAYEJW01. Next base: position 1,614 of record JAYEJW010000094.1, on the reverse strand, counting down.
AGACCCGGGTTGATCGAGTCCTGAAAGTATCCCGTACCCTGGAAGTCGCAGCCGAGGCAATCACCGACCACCTCATAGAGCCCACCGCCGGGACCCAGAGCTGGATCGAAATTACCCATCACGCATGAATCACCTGGACGGTCACAAGGCTCGAAAGCCGGACCCGCCACGTTCTTCAGGGCCAGGGCCGCGAGGCTTAGCGGCCAGCCGAAGGCGTCATCGCCGCCGCGCAGGATGTCATCATCCGTAGGCCGGAGCCCGATGTTATAGATGCCGTTGTCCTGAAAGGCGGTGCCGCTGGCGGGCGCGACTTCCATATCATCAAACGGCAGGAGGGGGTCATCAACATCCAGGAGCGCGAAATTCCGGTTCTCGACTTCCACGCCGTCCTGGGCATTCTCCTCGAGTTCTTCCGCCAGGCTGAATCCCGTCACGAGATGGAGTATGCCGGTGGGCTCGGGCTCATTTTGCGGAAACGGAAACTCCTGTTCGGTACCAGACTGTAGCAACCCGGCGTTCACATTGTTGGTATGGTCGGATTGCTCGGGCCCGAGGTGGCAGAGCATGCAGCGCGCGGTCCGCAAGAAAGGATTCGAGCCGACACCAAGCGGATATTGGTCCGTTGCCGGATTTCTATCGCTGCCGACGGGCAGTGCGGCCGTCACGTTGCCGCCCGCGAAGATGTCAAACCCGAACAGTTCTTCCGCACCGAAGCCCTCGACCAACGTAACGCTCCCGGTGGGACTGCCGGTGACGAGTTCGCGTATTCTGCCGGGGGGCAGCGTCCCCTGCTCGCCAGGCTGGGCGACACCATTGCCGACCATCGGATTGGCGTCGTTGAACCGATCCCAGGGGGTGTCGTCAGGGATCAGCAGCTGCTCGTAGGCCTGCACCCCCAGCCCTAAGAACAGGCTGAAGTTGGCCTCCATCTGGGTAAACTGGTTGGTGTCGGCCGGAACAGCCGGGTTGTTGGCAATCTCGATGACATAGCCATCGAAGGGGTCGCAGGTGGGTGTGATACCCTGTTCATGAATTTGCTCACCCGGGTGGCAGTCATTGTTCATCGGCACGGACGTGCCGGCGAGATGCTGGGTGGCATTGTTCCAGAGTTCGTCCCTGAAGGCTCTCTTGATCAGCTCAGGATACGTGATGCAGAGCCCGGGCTTGCCGGCCTCCGTCGGGCGACCCAGGTTGTTGCAACCTATACCACCCTGGTTGGACCAGCGTCCCAGCCGGCTGTCATCGATCGCCACCAGCTGGTTGGCGAGCGGCACCACGCCTGGCTGCAGCAGTTTTTTGCCGATCTTTTGCCAGTTGCGGCCCGCAAAGGCCATCTCGAAGTCGGAGAGCGGCGGCCCCATTATCTGGGATGACAGGCTGCCGAAGCGGATTCTCACCGGTACCGGGTCCTCTGCCTCGTCAACGCCCAGGTAGTTACCACCCTCCTCGGTCCAGTCGCAGAGCGGGGCGGGACCCGGCTCGAGTTCCGCCTCCAGCGGCGCTGCCAGCTCGCGGAGTCCGGGAGTTCCTTCCGTACAAGCTACATAAATGTGGAAGAACGGGTCCGACGGACCAAACACGCTGCCGCCGTTATAATCGTGACGGGCGCGACCG
>JAYEJW010000093.1:0-3395 GCA_034716535.1 Pseudomonadota bacterium | reverse complement strand
TGGACGAGAGCAGACAGCAGACTATGGCGAACTCTTGCTGAGAATTCTAACTTATCCACTTAGCCCATTGATATACCTGCCCCTACTTATTGAGAAGTTACGTGTCAGGCGCGTAACCGACTGAAAATCAAGGAAAGCGTAAATCGCCGTTTCTCTTTCCGTGCGCTGAGAAATCCAGGATGGATTTGTTCAGCGCGTCCCTAGGCGAAAAGCCCTGCATTCGCGTCGGGATGCAGGGCCCTTTTGGGACAAGAGTACCCTTTCGATTCTAGGGGAACGTTGAGTTAGTTGTGTTCACTGATTATCTCTTATTGTTATTCCACGTTGTGCGAGGCGGATTGTATGGGTCGAAGAAAGGGCCTTTTGCAGTACGCCTCACAACTTATTGCGGTTAGCGTCCTCACTGGTGGTGAGACGTTGGTTTATTGTGGAGTAATGCACAAAACTAGGGAGCGGATCCGCACTCCTTGAGAAGGGGCGCCGTTAGAGATGCTTTTCGATAGGGAGGAGGGATAAAAACCAAACACTGAACCGGCGCCACAGCCCAACATCCGGATCAGAATAATAGCGGACTTCTTCGCCGTTCCTCTCGGTGATCCAGACCAATCTTTCGCCATCCCCACGTTCATTGGGCTCCAGAATCACCCGGTAACTGTTATCGGGATGAACCCCTTGATCCATGTGCTCGATAACCTGGGACGCCAGCTCCGGGCTTTCCACAAAGATGACGAGCTCCGTATTGATCGCTATGGAGCGGGGGTCCGGGTTGAAGGATCCGATAAAGACCTTTTCTCTGTCCGAAACGATCGCCTTGGTGTGCAGGCTCGCTGTCGACTTGCCGGCCAGCAGCGACCACTTTCTCTTTATGGGCTCCGCGTCGGGCCGCAGCTCGTATAACTCGACCCCGTTTCTGATCAGGTCCTTGCGGAATTTTGCATACCCCGCATGAGCCGCGGCGACATCGTTCGTTGCCAGGGAGTTCGTCAGCGCCCGCTGCCGGATGCCTTTCTCTTTGTTCAACCGGGCCAGGGCAACACCGCGAGGCCCCGCGATCAGGTAGGCGGTCTCGAGCACTAGCTCATTCTCCTTCTCCTTCCCTTCTCCAATCAGCCGCGTTACGACCTCCTCCTCGCCGGACTCGATCTTGTCTGGTGCATCGGAAAGGACCATTGCACGCGCCCAAACGAAATTGCCGCGAAGCTCCTCCAATTTCGCGAACATTTCCTCTCTGGGTTTATGGATGGGATACGGAAAATCCTTCTGGTTTTCCACCCAGCGAAAGAGCTTCGCCTTGCTGGCCTGGATCTCTTGGTCGGAGGATTCCTGCGGTATGACAGCCCGGACGGGAACGGCCCACTGACTGTTCCAGTACGTGTCGAAGCTTTGGGAGACATCCTGTACAACGGGGCCAACGACCGCGAGTTCGAGATCGCGGAAATTCGCGGCCGTGTCAACCCCGAAATACACATCCGCGATATTACGCCCGCCGACGATGGCGATTGCGTTGTCGGCGATGAATGCCTTGTTGTGCATCCGGTGGTTGAGACGCTCGATGTTAAACAAAAATTCGGAAATACGGGCCTGCCGGTTTACAAAGGGATTGAAAAGCCTGATTTCGATGTTCGGATGTCGATCAATCTGCCCAAGTTGAAAGTCGGTGCTGCTGGTATAGACGTCGTCGAGCAACATGCGTACCCGCACGCCACGATCCGCGGCGCGGATGAGCCGCTCGGCGAGTATTTTTCCGGTGGTGTCAGATTCCCAAATGTAGTACTGGACATCCAGGGTCTTTTCCGCCATGTGCGCGAGTCCGGAGCGGGCGCGGAAGCCCCATTCACCGGTCGGTACTAAGGCGACCCCTGATTTCCCTGGGTGAGTTGCCAACTCGGCTTGGAAGAATCTACCCAGCTCCGTGTGATCCGGTCGGGGGAACGCAGTGGAAGAAGCTCGCTCGTAGCCCTTCGGGAGGGTGGTTGCACAACCAGCGAGCAGCAGGCCGGCGGACAAGAGCAGAGAAGCTACGGCAAGAACCCTTGAGGATGGCGTTGCGCTTGATCTCGGAAAGCCAACGAGGTCTTGCACGATAAGCATCACGCGTTTCCTTCACAAAGCCGGAGATTCAACGGTGGGAGCCGGGGTGCAGCTCCCCCTACGATTCTAGGCCATCAGAAGGCGAGTCTGTGAAAGATTGCATGGCGCATCAGGGTCTTTCATCACAACGCCGACAAGATCCCGGTTCGAGAAAAAGCGATGTAGTCTCGTCGGCTTCGATCATCGCACCGAGAATGCGATGCACAGGAGAGGAGACAGATGATGCGCGCCGCTGAGCTGTTTGTCCGTTGTCTGGAGAACGAGGGAGTCGAGTATATCTTCGGGATTCCGGGGGAAGAGAACCTCGACGTAATGGATGCGCTACTCGACAGCCCGATCCGCTTCGTCACCGTCCGGCACGAGCAGGGCGCGGCCTTCATGGCCGACGTTTACGGGCGGCTGACCGGCAAGCCGGGTGTCTGCCTGGCCACCCTGGGCCCGGGTGCGACCAACCTGATCACGGGCGTGGCGGACGCCGACATGGACCGCGCGCCGGTCGTTGCCATTGCCGGCCAGGGCTCCACCCACCGGCTGCACAAGGAGAGCCACCAGATCCTGGATCTGGTCAACCTGTTCGAGCCCATCTCCAAGTACGCCACCCGCATACGTGAGCCCGAGATCATCCCCGAGGTGGTGCGCAAGGCCTTCAAGGTGGCGAAAGCGGAAAAGCCGGGGTGCAGCTTCATCGATTTCCCCGAGAATATTGCCGCCGAGCCGGTCGAGGGAAAGACCCCGCTCAAGGTGCAGGAGGCGCGTGCGCCCTGGCCTCCGGAGGAGAAGATCGCCCAGGCCGCCGAGGTCATCAATGGGGCGAAGCATCCCCTGGTTCTCGCCGGCAACGGGGTCATCCGTTCCCGCGCCGCCGAGGCGTTGAAGGAGTTCGCCACCACACTCAATATCCCGGTGGCCAAGACGTTCATGGCCAAGGGGGCCATCCCCCGCTCCCATCCCCTGTCGCTGGGCACTGCGGGTCTTGCCGCAAACGACTACATCGCCTGCGGCTTCGATCGGGCCGATGTGGTGATCGCCGTGGGTTACGATATCGTCGAGTATCACCCCCACCTGTGGCATCGCGATCCGCAGCAGAAGATCGTCCACATCGACCAACTGCCCGCGGAAGTGGACGAGCACTACATCCTGGAGGTCGGGGTCGTGGGCGACATCGGGGCGGGGCTGCGGGCCATCGCCCGGCATCTGACGCCGCGCACGGAGAACTGGGCCGGAACCTTACGCCACACCATCGACCGGGAGAACGCGGCCCACGCGGAGGATGCAGGCTTTCCCGTCAAGCCCCAGAAGATCCT
>JAYEJW010000092.1:0-41961 GCA_034716535.1 Pseudomonadota bacterium | reverse complement strand
TCGCTAAGCTGAACAACGAGGAACAGAAGGCCGTCAAGACGACGGCCTTCGACCTGCAGATGAATTCTGCCAATCCGGGCCTGGAGTTTCACAAGCTCGATCGGGTGCGTGATCCCAAATTCTGGTCCGTCAGGGTAAGCCGCGACATACGCCTGATCGTCCACAAGTCACAAGACAGTCTGCTGCTGTGCTACGTTGCTCACCATGATCCAGCCTATCACTGGGCGGAACGCCGCAAGCTGGAAACGCATCCGAAGACCGGTGCAGCCCAGTTGGTGGAAGTACGGGAGATGGTGAGGGAGATCACCGTTCCGAAGTACGCAGAGACCGCGCAACCCGTACCACCCAAGCCATTGCTTTTCAGCGATCTGGCCGACGATGAACTGCTCGGTTACGGCGTGCCTGCTGAATGGCTGCATGATGTACGCGCCGCCAACGAAGACAGCGTGCTGGAACTCGCCGACCACCTGCCCGGCGAAGCCGCCGAGGCCCTTCTGGACCTGGCTACGGGGGTGACGCCGCAAATCCCGCAGCCTACACCGCCTGACACTGCACCGTTCGATCATCCCGATGCGCAGCGCCGGTTCCGGCTGATGAGCGATGTGGAAGAACTGTCGCGTGCCCTGGACTACCCGTGGGAAAAGTGGACTGTCTTCCTGCATCCAACTCAACGGCAACTGGTCGAGCGCGACTACAGCGGCCCGGCGAGAATTTCGGGCTCCGCTGGTACGGGAAAGACCATCGTCGCGTTGCACCGCGCGGTCTTCCTGGCCCGCAACCATCCCGATGCCAGGGTGTTGCTCACCACCTTTTCGGATGCCTTGGCGAACATGCTGAAGACGAAGCTGAAACGCCTGATCAGCAACGAGCCGCGACTCGGCGAGCGCATCGATGTGTACGCCATGAACGCGCTGGGCGAGCGTCTTTACGAGATGAAGCTCGCCCGCCCCAGCATCGCCTCAGAGGAGGAAATCGGACAGCTTCTCGAACAGGCGTCGTCCAAGGTCGAAAGGCACAAGTTTAGTCAGCGGTTTCTGAGAAGCGAATGGGCGGAAGTCGTTGATGCTTGGCAGTTGGATTCCTGGGAAGCGTACCGTGATGTGAAGCGGCTGGGGCGCAAGACGCGGTTGCCCGAAAAACAACGCGCTTTGCTGTGGTCCATCTTCGAGCAGGTGAAAACCGACCTGGCAAATCGAAACCTCATTACCCACGCGGAGATGTTCACCCGGCTTGCCTCAGCGTATGTAGATACCTCGGCACGGCCCTTCGACTTCACGGTCGTCGATGAAGCCCAAGACGTCAGCATCGCCCAGCTCAGGTTTCTCGCGACTCTAGCGGCAGACCGGCCCGATGGGTTGTTTTTCTCGGGCGATCTCGGCCAGCGCATTTTCCAACAGCCGTTTTCCTGGAAGGCACTGGGCGTAGACGTACGTGGCCGGTCTCGGACACTCCATATCAACTACCGGACTTCGCACCAAATCCGATCCCGGGCCGACCGTCTACTGGCCCCCGAACTGTCTGACGTCGACGGCAACGCGGAGGACCGGCGGGGCACCATCTCCGTATTCAACGGCCCCAAGCCGCAGGTCTTAGCGCTCGACGACGAAACCGGGGAGCCGATGGCCGTTGGTCAGTGGCTGCGAGACCGCATACAAGAAGGCGTGACGCCCCACGAGATCGGTATCTTCGTGCGCTCCGAGGCGCAATTGGACAGAGCACGGGATGCCGCCGAGGAAGCGAAACTCGCCTCCAAGATTCTTGACGAGCATGTTGAGGTCTCCAGCGGCTTTGTCTCGCTCAGCACGATGCATCTCGCCAAGGGGCTGGAGTTCCGGACAGTAGTCGTCATGGCCTGCGATGACGAGGTCATCCCACTTCAAGAACGCATCGAAACGGTAACCGACGATACAGACCTGGAAGAGGTCTATAACACCGAACGGCACTTGTTGTACGTGGCGTGCACTCGTGCTCGGGATCACCTGCTGGTGACAGGTGTTGCACCCGTTTCAGAATATTTAGACGACTTTCGTGCCTGAGCATTATCGGCTGTCTGCTCGGCCAAAAAAAACCTCCTGGGACTGACGAGCCAGGAGGCGTATTTCGTGAGGCTGATTCCGATTTTCAAATCAATTTGTTCGGGCCTACTCTGTTCGTCAAATCTTTATCTTGAAGGAACAGTGGGGGCGATCAGCCGCCGTAGTTGCCGGCCACGAAGTCCCAGTTGATGATCTTCCAGATCTCTTCGAGGTACTTGGGACGGGCATTGCGGTAGTCGACGTAATAGGCGTGCTCCCACACGTCGACGGTCAGCAGGGCGGTCTTGCCCTCGGTCATGGGGGTGCCGGCGTTGGAGGTATTAATGATCTCCACGGAGCCCTCGGCATTCTTGACCAGCCAGGTCCAGCCGGAGCCGAAGTTGGTTGCGGCGGACTGGGAGAACTGCTTCTTGAACTCGTCGAAAGAGCCGAACTTGGCGTTGATAGCATCAGCCAGGGCGCCGGCGGGCTCGCCGCCGCCGTTGGGGGTGAGGCAGTTCCAGTAAAAGCTGTGGTTCCAGACCTGGGCGGAATTGTTGAACACGCCACCGGACGATTTCATGATGATGTCCTCGAGGGACATGCTCTCGAACTCGGTGCCGGGTATGAGGTTGTTCAGGTTGTTGACGTAGGTCTGGTGATGCTTTCCGTAGTGATACTCGATGGTCTCTTCCGAGATGACGGGTGCGAGGGCATTCTTTTCATAGGGAAGTGCGGGCAGTTCGTGTGTCATGGTCGATTGTCTCCTGAAAATCACAGATGGCGATGGGATAGATATGCACTGGCCGGCCGGACCTCAACCGCCGGGGCAAAGCCCGACTAAAATGCTAGGTAAATGAAGGCGAAATTCTAATCATCATAATAGGGTTTTGCAACTTTGCGCGCCGCGGTGCAAGGATTGAACGCCGGGGAGTCCGGTAGACGCTGATCAACCATTAGGAGCAGAGTCCTGTGGATCCCATCGAGCTGAGTATCTTCGCCAGCCGCCTGGAGGCGGTTTGCGATGAAATGGGGGTGGTGCTACGCAACGCCGCCTTTTCCCCCAACATCCGCGATCGCCTGGATTTCTCCTGCGCCGTGTTCGATGCCGCCGGCGCGCTTTGCGCCCAGGCTGCCCATATACCCGTGCATCTGGGCAGCATGGCCTTCGCCATGGCGGACCTGGTGGCGCGCGTGGAGTGGGCCGAGGGGGACATGGTAATCCTCAATGATCCCTTTCTGGGTGGCACCCACCTGCCGGACGTGACCGTCATCGCTCCGGTTTTCACCCCCGCCTCCGACGGGGCGCAATTGGCGGCCTTCGTTGTGAACCGGGCGCACCACGCGGACATTGGTGCGAGCGCGCCCGGCTCCATGCCGATTTCCCGCTCCATCCATGAGGAGGGACAGGTCATCGAGCCGGTGCATCTGATCCGGGGCAACGCCCTCGACGAGGTGAAGCTGGATATGCTCGCCGGCAATACGCGAAATCCGACGGATGCGCGCGGGGACTTCTTCGCCCAGATCAGCGCGAACCGCACTGGCGCGGTGCGCCTCGGTGAGCTGATCGGACGTATTGGTCTGGCGCAGTTCAAGGAGGGGCTGCGGGCCCTCGACGACTACGGGGAGCGCCTGGCCACTCAGGCGTTGAGACAGATTCCCGACGGAGAGTACCGGTTCGAGGACTGGATGGACGATGATGGGCAGGGGAACCGAGACATTGCCATCCGCGTCCGTATTGCGGTCAAAAATGGCGCAGCTCACGTCGACTTCTCCGGCACGGCGGATCAGGTGGCCGGCAACATCAACTGTCCGCTGGCGGTGGCGGCCGCAGCCGTACTTTATGTCTTTCGTTGTCTCATGCCGCCCCAGACGCCGGCCTGTGCGGGCAGCTTTCGTCCGGTGAGTCTTTCCGCGCCGCCTGGGTGTCTTCTCAACGCCCGCTATCCGGCCGCTGTGGCCGCGGGCAACGTGGAGACCAGCACCCGCGTGGTGGATGTGGTCACCGGGGCGCTGGCCCAGGCGGTTCCGGACTGGATCCCGGCGGCCAGCCACGGCAGCATGAACAATCTGGCCATGGGGAGTGCTGCCCCGGACGCGGCTTGGGACTATTACGAGACCATTGGCGGCGGCATGGGGGCCGGTGCCTTGGGCGGCGGGCTATCCGGCGTCCAGACCCACATGACGAACACCTTGAACACGCCCATCGAGGTGCTCGAGAGCCGCTATCCGCTGCGGGTGTGGCGCTATGGACTCAGACGCGGGTCCGGTGGTGCCGGTCGGCGTGTCGGCGGCGACGGGCTGGTCAGGGAGCTCGAGTTCCTGGCTCCCGCCAGCGTTTCCCTGCTCACCGAGCGCCGTACGCATCGTCCCTGGGGCGCCGAGGGGGGGGAGCCTGGCCGGTCCGGCCGCAACCTGCTCAACGGCCGCGAGCTTCCCAGCAAGGCGGCGCTCGATGTGTTGGATGGGGACCGTCTGGCGGTGGAGACCCCCGGTGGGGGCGGTTGGGGGTCCGCCGGGACGGACACCGGCCCGGGCGACACGGGTGTCATGAAGGGTTAGGTTTTTTCGGACTACGGAGATACGTCCATGTGCGGTATCTGCGGTGAGCTGCGCCTCGACGGCGCACCGGCTGACCTTTCCGCCGTCGCCCGGATGATGGGCCCGCTCGAGCGGCGCGGACCCGATCACGGCGGCAGTTACAGCGACGGTCCGCTTGGCTTCGGGCACCGGCGCCTATCGATTATCGACCTGTCGATCCGCTCAAATCAGCCCATGCTGGACCCGGCCCTCGGCCTCGCGCTGGTGTTCAACGGGACAATCTACAATTACCGGGAGCTGCGCCGGGAGCTGGAAGGGAAGGGCTACCGGTTCTTCTCCGACGGTGACAGCGAGACCATCCTGAAGGCCTGGCATGCCTGGGGCGAGTCCTGCGTCGAGCGTCTCCACGGGATGTTCGCCTTTGCCCTCTGGGACGCCTCAAAGGGAATCCTGTTCCTGGCACGGGATCGCTTCGGAATCAAGCCCCTCTACTGGACCCAAGACGGTGATCGCTTCCGCTTCGCCTCCAACACGCAGGCCCTGTTGGAGGCCGGCGGTGTGGACACGGCCGTCGATCCGGTGGCGCTACATCACCTGTTCACCCTTCATGCGGTTGTCCCGGCGCCTCGAACGGTGCTGCAGGGCGTGCGGAAGCTCGCGCCGGGGCACTGGCTACGTATCGACGCCTCCGGCCGGCAAACGGAGCGCAGCTACTGGCGCTTGATCGCCAGGCGCCCGGAGCAGCCCCTGAGCGACGGTGAATGGCTGGAGGCCATTCACGATGCCCTGCGTAGCGCCGTGCACAAGCGCAACGAGGTGGCGGACGTCCCCGTGGGCGTCCTGCTCTCCGGCGGGTTGGACTCCAGCCTGTTGGTGGCCCTTCTGGCCGAAGCCGGGGCGAGCGATCTGCACACCTTTTCCGTGGGATTCGAGGATACCCCGGAGGAGTCGGGCAGCGAGTTCGAATACTCAGACCTGGTGGTCGAGCGCTACGGCACCCGCCACCACAAGTTCCGGGTGCCGAACGCGGAGGCCCTGTGGCGCCTGCCCGAGGCGGTGGACGCCATGGCCGAGCCCATGTTCGCCCAGGACGCCGTGGCCTTCTATCTGCTTGGGGAGCAGGTGTCCCGTGAGATCAAGGTCGTACAGTCCGGCCAGGGCGCCGACGAGGTCTTCGGCGGCTACTTCTGGTACCCGCGCATCCAGGCGGAGACGGAGGGGACCTGGGTCGAGCGTTTCCGCAGGCATTATTTCGACCGGGATCACGACGAGTATCTGCGGCTGGTGACCGATGCCTATGCTGGAGCGGATCACAGCTCGCAGTTGGTGAGCGATCTGCTGGCGTTGCCCGATGCGGATGAGATCATGGACGCGGTCCTGCGCCTGGACGTGACCACCTTGATCGTCGACGATCCGGTCAAGCGCGTGGACAACATGACCATGGCCTGGGGGTTGGAGGCGCGGGTGCCGTTTCTCGACCACCAACTGGTGGAGCTGGCCGCACGCTGTCCGGCCGAGCTCAAGCTTCGGGAGGGCGGCAAGTATCCGCTCAAGGCCATGGCCCGGGGGCTGCTGCCGGACGCCGTCATTGATCGGCCGAAGGGCTATTTTCCCATGCCGGCCCTAAAGTACGTCCGTGGGGATTTCCTGGACCTGATGCGCGATCTGGTCAGCTCGCGGGCCTGCCGTGAGCGCGGACTCTACCGCCGGGAGTACCTGGACCTGTTGCTCGGCGCCCCGGACATGCATCACACCCGCATCCAGGGCAACAAGCTGTGGCACCTGGCCTTGCTGGAGCTGTGGCTGCAACGGCACGTCAATGCTTTGATGTGAACCAGTAGCTCGTGCCGCAGCCGGATCTGCGTGCGAGACTGAAACCGTGTGCAACACAGGGTTCCGCACAAGCCCCGTTTCCGGCCCCGGGGACGGGGTGCGGACATCTCCCTAGCCGACCTGCCTGAGACCCGACTTGAAAAGGAACGCCGCGTCCCGATTTCTTTGCTGGTCTAGAACACTGGTTGCAGAGGTAAGCAATGGACGTACTCGATCGCATCGATCAACAGGTCAAAGGTAACCCCGTCGTCATCTACATGAAGGGTACGCCCCAGTTCCCGATGTGTGGCTTCTCCATGCGGGCGGCGGCGGCGTTACAGGAATGCGGAGTCCCCTTCGCCTATGTCAACGTGTTGCAGGATCCGGAGGTCTTCGAGAATCTCCCGCGTTATGCCGATTGGCCCACCTTCCCGCAGGTCTACGTCGACGGGGAGCTCGTCGGCGGTTGCGACATCACCCTGGAGCTTCACGCGAGCGGCGAGCTCAAGAAGATGATGGAAGGTGCAGCCGAGAAGGCGAACCCGGACGGCGACACCACCGCCTCTTGACGCGCAGGAACTGCGCGGTTCCCTGCCCGCCTGGGTGCGAGATCGGCCCTGTCGGAAGAGATGAAGCCTCCGACGGCGCGCAGGGTCTCGCGCTTGGTTCAGCCTAGTCCAGATACTTCATAAATCTCACGCGAAGACGCAAAGGCGCGAAGAAAGTCAGGATGTTGGACAACGCCCTCATTTGACACCTCGTTCAAGCTGTATCACACGCCCTTTCTTAAACGCTGACGTTAAATCAATCGCTTCGCGTTCTTCGCGGCTTCGCGTGAAATATTCCGTCTAGGTGGACGGATCAACCTCGTCTGCGCCCTCCGCCTCGATCTCCCAGGGGCGCTCTGGGTCGAGCTCGCGCCAGCGGTTGACGATCCTGCAGAAAAGCCTTGCGGTCTGCTCCACGTCGTAGATGGCGGCGTGCGCCTCATTGTTGTCCCAACCCAGCCCTGCCACCTGAGCGGCGCGCGCGAGGACCGTCTGCCCATAGGCGAGTCCGGCCAGCGACACCGTGTCCAGGACACTGAAGGAATGGAACGGATTTCGCTTGAAACCCGTCCGCTCGACCGCGGCCTTTATGAAGCCCAGATCGAAGGCGGCATTGTGGCCGACCAGAATGGCGCGGTTGCAGCCGGTGGTTTTCACCGCCTTGCGGACAGGCATGAGGATACGCGTCAGGGCCTCTTTCTCCGGGATCGCGTCGCGGAAGGGATGATCGGGGTCGATCTTGTTGAAAGCCAGCGCCCGCGGGTCGATCTCGGATCCGATGAAAGGCAGCACATGGCAGGAGAGCGTCGGGGCCGGGATGAGTCGGCCCTCGTCGTCCATGCGAATGATGATTGCTGCGACCTCAAGCAGCGCGTGCCGCTGAGGGTCGAAGCCCGCTGTCTCCACGTCGATGACCACCGGCAAGAAACCGCGGAAACGCTGGGCGATGGTCGGTTTGTCGTCTTGTTGGATCATCGGCACAGAATATGTGGTGCGGGGTGAAAAGCCAAACCGGCCGATTGATCCCTCCTTCGCACTTAGGCCATCCCTGTCACAAGGCGAGAGTTGGTATAGTGCGCCCGTGGGGGGATGGAAAGAACCAAAATCGATAGATTACAACGATGAAAGCGCATCGAAACCCGTTTGCCTGCGTCTGGTGCCTGCTCGGGGTGCTCTTGGCGGGAGTTGCTCAGGCCCAGGAGCGGCCGCTGGAAAAGAGCCTCTTGTTCGAGGTGCGCAACGACAACGGTAAGCCGAGCTACCTGTTCGGGACCATTCACAGCGAGGATGATCGCGTCTTGGAGCTGCCGCCCCCCGTCCAGGATGCGTTCGATCGTTCCCGTGCCCTCGCCATGGAGGCGGTTCCGGATGCCGCCGCCATCATCCGTTCCATGGTGACCATGGTGTACACGGACGGTCGCACCCTCGAGGATGTTGTCGGACCGTCGCTGTACCGGGAAACCGTCAAGGCCATGGAGACTATTGGGATGACGGAAACGGCCTTTAAGGATTTCAAGCCGTGGGCCATCGTCACGCTGCTCAGTGTCCCGCGCGCGCAGACGGGGGAGTTCCTGGATATGCGTCTCTATAAGGCGGCGCTGGCCGATGGCAAATCCGTCGTCGGTCTAGAGACGATAGACGAGCAGCTTGCCGTGTTCGAGAGTCTGAGCGAAGGCGACCAGGTCGCCATGCTGCGGGAGACCCTTGCCGTCCGGGATCAGCTCTCCGAGGTCTTCGAGCGCCTGCTCAGCGCCTATGTCCAACGTGATCTTGCCGAGCTGATGCGTCTTAGCAACGACTATCTGCACGGCGGCGACCCGGCCCTGGCGGAGCGTTTCGAGGCCGCCGCCCTGGATGCGCGGAACGTCCGCATGGTAGAGCGGATGCTGCCGTTGCTTGCCGAGGGCGGCTACTTTGTTGCCGTCGGTGCGCTGCACTTTCCCGGAGAGGGAGGAATCCTGGAGCGTCTCCTGGCTGCGGGGCTGGATGTGCGCCCCGTCTATTGAGTCCGTGAACGGAGGTTGGGGACGGACAGTCCCTGCCGCGATTCTCGTACAGGACTCGGGGGTGTTGCTGGGGTCTTGACCGCCTCGCCGTCCGCCGCGTCTGGCGGAATTTACACGTGGGTTTTCCCAGCTTGCGAGTGTGCTACCATGCGCGAACCTGATGCCGCGGAACGGGCGATTCGAGGGCAAGACATGACATGGCTGAGTCGGTTCCGAAGAGCAGGCGTGCTCGTCCTGCTGATTCTGGTCGGTGGTTGCGCATCTGTCCCCAAGGAATACCGGGATCCCAGAGACCCGTTGGAGTCCTATAACCGGGGGATGCACCAGTTCAATACGGACTTCGACAACGCGTTCTTCAAGCCTGTCGCCAAGGGCTACAAAGCGATCACGCCCGAGCCCGTCGACCGCGGGGTCACGAACTTCTTCAATAACATCGCGGACGTCACCTCAGCGGTCAACAACCTGCTGCAGTTCAAGCTCTCGCGTTTCGGGTCCGACGTCGGCCGGGTGGCGACGAACAGCACCGTGGGCATCCTCGGGTTTTTCGACGTGGCGACCAACATGGGCTTGCCGAGCTACAAAGAGGATTTCGGCCAGACCCTCGGCTATTGGGGGGCCGATTCGAGTCCCTACTTTGTGTTGCCGCTGCTGGGGCCGAGCACAGTGCGTGATACCGTCGGACTGGCCGGGGACATCGTGGTCGACCCCTTCTTCAGCCTGGACGAGAGCCGGATCTACTGGGGCTTTATTGCCCTGCGCGCCATCGACACCCGCGCGGACCTGCTGACGGCCAGCAAGATCCTTGAAGAGGCGGCGGTCGATCCGTACATTTTCGTTCGCGATGCGTACCTTCAGCGCCGGCGTAATCAGATTTTCGACGGGAACCCACCGCCTGATCCGTACGAGGAAGATCTTTGGGAAGAAGAGCAGCAGGAGGGCGCCGGCGGAGAGGCAGCCGCGGACGCCGGCTGAGGCCCCAGCGCAGCTCACGGCCGCTCTAGGCTCGGCATTTTCACGGTAACCTGCTTCAGTCGACCAGGCGCCAAGCTACCGGCTCCCCGGCCCGCAAGGGAATGACGCGGCTTTTCCCGAAGGCGTAGGCGTCGGGTACTTGCCAGGGCTCCTTGCGTAACCTGATGCGTTCGCGGTTTCGCGGCAGCCTGTAGAAGTCGGCTCCGAACAGGCTCGCGAATCCTTCCAACCTGTCCAGCGCTCCGGCTTGCTCGAAGGCCTCCGCGTAGAGCTCCAAGGCGGCGTGTGCGCTGTAGATCCCCGCGCACCCGCAGGCCGATTCTTTGCCCTCCACCGGATGCGGGGCGCTGTCCGTACCGAGGAAGAACTTCGGATTCCCGCTGGTTGCGGCCTTCATCAGCGTTTGGCGATGGAGTTCCCGCTTGAGGACGGGCAAGCAATAATAGTGAGGTCGGATGCCGCCGGCGAGAATCGCATTGCGGTTATACAGAAGGTGGTGGGGCGTGATGGTGGCCGCGATCCTCGGCGGGGCGTCGAGCACGAACTGGACGGCGTCGGCGGTGGTGATGTGCTCGAATACGATCCGCAGGCCGGGAAAATCCCGCAGCAGGGGACTCAGGGCGTCGTCGATGAAGCGCCTTTCCCGATCGAAGATGTCGACCTCTGCGCCGGTCACCTCCCCGTGGACGAGCAGTGGCAGATCCAGCTGTTGCATCGCCTCGAGGACGGGATAGATGCGATCCAGCCGCGTGACGCCGTTCTCCGAGTTGGTGGTGGCGCCGGCAGGGTAAAGCTTGGCTGCGTAGACTATCTGGGAGTCTTTGGCGACGGCAATCTCCTTCGGCGAAAGGCTGTCCGTCAGGTAGAGGGTCATCAGCGGCCTGAACCCATCGCGTTCGGGCAAGGCTGCGAGGATGCGATCGCGATAGGCGGCGGCCTGCGCCGTGTCGGTCACGGGTGGTCTGAGGTTGGGCATTACGATGGCGCGCCCGAAGCGCCGCGACGTGTGGCCGACCACTGCGGCCATTTCGTACCCGTCCCGCAGGTGCAGATGCCAGTCGTCAGGCTTGGTTAAGGTGAGCTCATCGCCGCCGCCCGTGATCGAGTGATGTGGGCTCATAGGGATTTTATATTTCCGTGAATAAGTGAACGCTTATATGCTCTAGTCTACCCGTGAGCCATTTGGGGCACCCGTTGCCTCAGCGGCGATAGATTCTGAGATTCGGAGCATGAAGATGAAGAGACACAGGGAAGTGACAATTCACGCGCCGTTCACACCCGGAATCCGGTTCGTCGGTCGGGCCTAGAGATCGCGCCCGGCTCGCCCCGGCGATCCTTGGTCGCTGCAGGACTATTCTACCCCACCGTTCCTCGCCACCGGACGGCGGTCTCTTTCATGAGGACGTTCACCCCCTTCTCTTGTGGCGCCCCCGGCGAAATCCCTACAGCGCCTCTCGCTGCGAGAAAGCGACTGCCCCAACCTGGGGCCCAGGTTGGGGCAGTCTGGCCGATTCTGGTGCGTGACCGACAAAATGACTTCCCATCATCGCCGGATTTCTGCAAGATTCCGGACTCGGAGAGGTTGGCCCGGGTTTTGCGGCCGTCTCTTGAGATGAAGACCACCGAAGCACTTTGTTGAGGAGCATTCCAATCATGACCACCTTCCACGACGGTGCCACCCGCACCAGCAATCGTAAGCTGCTGGCGTGGGTCGACGAAATGGCGCTCCTGTGTAACCCGGATCGCGTCTACTGGTGTGACGGGTCGCAGGAGGAGTACGACAGGCTATGCAATCAGATGGTGGAAGCTGGTGCGTTCGTTCGGCTGAATCCAGAGAAACGGCCGAACAGCTTCCTTGCTCGCTCCCATCCCAGCGACGTGGCGCGGGTCGAGGAGCGGACCTTCATTTGCTCGGCACGGGAAGAGGATGCGGGCCCGACGAACAACTGGACGGATCCGGGGAAGATGAAGAGGACTCTCAAGGGGCTGTTCAATGGCTGCATGCGGGGGCGCACCATGTACGTCATCCCCTTCAGCATGGGTCCCCTGGGCTCGCCCATCGCCCATCTCGGCGTTGAGATCACCGATTCGCCCTATGTGGTCGTCAATCAGCGCATCATGACCCGCATGGGGCGGGCCGTCTTGGACGTGCTGGGTGAAGACGGCGATTTCGTACCCTGCATGCACTCGGTCGGCGCTCCGCTGCAGCCGGGTGAGCAGGATGTTCCCTGGCCATGCGCGGGGAACATCGAGGACAAGTACATCACCCATTTCCCTGAAACCCGCGAGATCTGGTCCTACGGCAGTGGCTACGGCGGGAACGCCCTGCTGGGCAAGAAATGCCTCGCGCTGCGCATCGCATCGGTCATGGCGCGCGACGAGGGCTGGCTTGCCGAGCACATGTTGATCCTGGGCGTGGAGTCGCCGGAGGGCAAGAAGCTCTATGTGGCGGCGGCATTTCCGAGCGCCTGCGGCAAGACCAACTTCGCGATGTTGGTACCGCCGCCTGAATTCGCGGGCTGGAAGGTCACGACCATCGGCGATGACATTGCCTGGATCAAACCCAATCCCGAGGACGGCAAGTTCTATGCGATCAATCCGGAGTACGGTCTGTTCGGCGTCGCTCCGGGCACTAACGAATCGTCCAATCCCAACGCCTTGGCGGCACTGGGGGGAAACTGCATCTACACCAATTGCGCCCTGACCGATGATGGTGACGTCTGGTGGGAAGGCCTGACCAAGGAGCCCCCGGAACATCTCATCGATTGGAAGGGCAACGACTGGACGCCGGGCTGTGGTGTTCCTGCCGCCCATCCGAATGCCCGCTTCACGGCGCCTGCTGCCCAGTGTCCCTCGATCGATCCGGAGTGGGAGAACCCGGCCGGCGTTCCTGTCAGCGCCTTTCTGTTCGGCGGCCGGGTAAGCCACAACTTTCCGCTGGCGTTTCAGAGCTACAACTGGGAGCACGGCGTCTACATGGCGGCCACCATGGGCTCCGAAGCCACTGCGGCGGCTATCGGCCAGGCGGCGATGCGCCGTGACCCCATGGCCATGTTGCCCTTCTGCGGCTACAACATGGCCGAGTACTGGAAGCACTGGCTGCGCATTGGACGCAAGAACGTCGCCACGCCGCCCCGCATCTTCCGGGTCAACTGGTTCCGCAAGGACGAGCACGGCCGGTTCATCTGGCCCGGTTTCGGCGAGAATATGCGGGTGCTCAAGTGGGTCGTGGATCGCTGCAATAGTAACGGGTCCGCGATCGAGAGTCCGCTCGGCTGGGTGCCCGGTTTCGACGCGATCAACTGGGAGGGCCTGGATTTCAAGAAGGAAGATTTCTTCGCCATCATGAACATCGACCGCGAAGTGTCGCGTAAGGAAACCAACGACCAGGAAGAGCTGTTCACCCGGTTCGGTGACCATTTGCCGCGCGAGATGGAGATCGAGCGCGAGCTTCAATTGGCGCGTTTGTATCACTCTCCCGCTGTCTGGGACCTGTCTGCCACCGCCGAGTCTTGATGGAGGGCGCCGCCTGATCCGGTGGTCCCGCGGGGGCGTGGTTTCCGGCGGTTAGCGCCGTTTCAGCACGCCCCCTTTCCGTTTTCGCCGGACTCGACTACTGTATATATAAACAGTTTTCGAGTGTGTCGGCATGTGCGGGACCTGTCCGGACTACGCGGAGCTACACTGTCGCTCCAACTACTCTTTCCTGACGGCGGCCTCCCACCCGGAGGAGCTGGTACGCAGGGCCCGGGAGCTGGGCTACGGGGCGCTCGCCATCACCGACGAGTGCTCTCTCGCCGGTGTGGTGCGTGCGCACGTCGAGGCCAGGGCGAGCGGTCTGCATCTGATCATCGGCAGCGAGCTGCGCACGGACGACGGCCTGCGGCTTGTGATACTGGCGATGGATCGCCGGGGCTACGGTAACCTCTCCTATCTGATCTCGGTCGCGCGCCGGCGCAGTCCCAAGGGCGAGTATCGGCTGGAGCGTTCGGACCTGCAGGCGGGACTCGATGGCTGCATCGCTCTGTGGTTGGCGGAGGCCCGCGCCGCTGAGAGCGAAGGCCGTTGGCTGGCGGCCTGTTTTTCCGGTCGGCTTTGGCTCGGGGTCGCGTTGCAGCGCTGCGGCGGCGACCTCGCACGTCTGAGCCGCTTGCGGGAGCTGGGCAAGGCTTGCGGTCTGCCGCTGGCGGCGGCGGGCGGGGTGCTGATGCACCTGCCCGAGCGCAAGCCGTTGCTCGATACCCTGACCGCCATTCGGCTCGGCAGCAGGGTGGACGCGGTGGGCGATGCCCTGGGACAGAACCGGGAGACCCACCTGCGTACCCGCGAGGAGCTCGGCCGCTTTTATCCGCCGGACCTGCTCGCCGAGACCCTGCGCATTGCCGCCGCCTGCCGCTTTTCCCTGGATGAGCTGCGCTACGAGTATCCGGACGAGCTGGTCCCGGCCGGAGAGAGCGCGAGCGGCCACCTGCGTCGCCTCACCGAGGCCGGTGCGGCGGTGCGCTGGCCGAATGCTGTGCCGGAGAAGGTACGGCGGCTCCTGGAGCACGAGCTCATGCTCATCGATGAGCTTGACTACCAGCCCTATTTCCTCACCGTCCACGACATCGTCCGCTTCGCCCGCTCCCGGGGCATCCTGTGCCAGGGGCGGGGCTCGGCGGCCAACTCCGCCGTGTGCTATTGCCTCGGAATCACGGAGGTGGACCCGGCGCGCACGGAGATGCTGTTCGAGCGTTTCATCTCCCGGGAGCGTGGCGAGCCGCCGGATATCGATGTCGACTTCGAGCACCAGCGCCGGGAAGAGGTCATCCAGTACATCTATCGAAAATACGGGCGCGGGCGCGCCGCCCTGGCCGCCGCCCTGATCACCTACCGTCCCAAGAGTGCGGTACGGGACGTGGGCAAGGCCCTCGGGATGGCGCCCGATCAGGTGGACCGCCTGGCGCGCAACCTCAACTGGTGGGACGGCCAGGCGGTGGCGCCGGAGCGCCTGAGGGAGGTGGGGCTCGACCCCTACAACCCCTCGGTGCTCAAGACCATGCGTCTGGTGCACGAGCTGCTGGGATTCCCGCGCCATCTCTCTCAGCACGTGGGCGGGTTCGTCATCGCCCGCGGGGAGCTCTCTCGCCTGGTGCCCATCGAGAACGCCGCCATGGACGGCCGTACCCTCATCCAGTGGGACAAGGACGACCTCGAGGCCCTGGGTCTGCTCAAGGTGGACTGCCTGGCGCTGGGGATGCTGAGCGCGATACGCCGCGCCCTGGACCTGGTCAACGGCTATCGTGGCGGGGGGCTCACACTGGCGGACATCCCCCCCGAGGATCCCGCCGTCTACCGGATGATCCAGCGAGGCGAGACCACGGGGGTGTTCCAGATCGAGTCCCGTGCCCAGATGGCCATGCTGCCGCGCTTGAAGCCCGCCTGCTTCTACGACCTGGTCATTGAGGTTGCGATCGTGCGCCCGGGGCCCATCCAGGGCGACATGGTCCACCCTTATTTGCGCCGCCGTCAGGGGCTGGAGCCGGTGACCTATCCCTCGGAGGCGGTCAAGGAGGTGCTCGGCCGGACTCTGGGGGTCCCCATTTTCCAGGAGCAGGTGATCAAGGTGGCAACGGTGGCGGCTGGATTCTCCCCCGGAGAAGCAGACCAGATCCGCCGCTCCATGGCCGCCTGGCGGCGCCGGGGGGGACTCACCCAGTTCCGGGACCGTCTGATCGGCGGCATGGTTGCCCGGGGCTACTCTCGGGAGTTCGCCCAGCAGATCTACCGGCAGATCCTTGGCTTCGGCGAGTACGGTTTTCCCGAGTCCCACGCCGCGAGCTTCGCACTGCTGGTCTACGTCTCCGCCTGGCTCAAGCACCAGGAGCCGGCGGCCTTCTTCGCCGCCGTGCTGAACAGCCAGCCCATGGGCTTCTACGCCCCGGCGCAGCTGGTGCGGGAGGCGCAGCGCCAGGGGGTGGAGGTGCGGTCCGTCGATGTGCTCGCGAGCGAATGGGACTGCACCCTGGAGCCCACCCGCTCCGGTGAGCCGGCCCTGCGTTTGGGCCTGCGCATGGCCAAAGGACTCTCCCGTCAGGGTGCGGAGCGCCTGGTTGAGGTCCGTACGGAAGAGACGTGGCGTTCGGTCGCGGATCTGGCCCGGCGTGCCGCTCTTGACCGGTCGGACCTGCAGGCACTGGCCGCGGCCGATGCCTTGGCGGGGTTGGCCGGCAACCGTCATCTCGCGGCGTGGCAGGTGGCGGGCATTCTCCCGGCCCGGCCTTTGGTGCCTGCACCTGTGGCGCCCGAGGCCCTCCCTCTGCTGCCGGTCCCGGGCGAAGGCGAGGCCATCGCCGCCGACTACGCGAGTCTGGGCCTGACCCTGCGGCGGCACCCCCTGGCCCTGCTACGGGGACAGCTGAGACGGCGGCGGCTGTTGTGCGCCGCAGAGGTCGGCGCGGCGGCGCCCGGAAGCGTCGTGAGCACTGCGGGGATCGTGGTCAACCGCCAGCGGCCGTCCTCGGCCAACAATGTCACGTTCGTCACCCTGGAGGACGAGACGGGCTACGTCAATCTGGTGGTGTGGAAGCGGGTGGCGGATCGGCAGCGCAAGGCGCTGCTCGGCGCCGGGCTGCTGGGGGTGGTGGGGGAGATTCAGCGTGAGAGCGGCGTGACCCACCTGGTGGTCAGACAGCTGCGGGACTACTCGGCACTGCTGGGGGGCTTGGTCACCCGCTCGCGGGATTTCCGCTGAAAGGGTGCGTCCGACCAATGCCGGGACGGCGGCATGCCGCCTCCGTCCCGACCGCGATGCTCCTTAGGACTTGCTATCTGACTTACTCTTTGGTTTGGACTTGCAGTGGTTCGAGACCTTGGCGCCGTCCTTGCGGGTATAGCCCTTAACCCAAGAACATTTCGAATTCCCTTCACAGGTAGCCTGTTCGAGACCCTTACAGGCCGATGCGGCTTGAACGTTTACCATTCCGAGCGCCAAGATACAGCCGGTGATCAGGGCGCCGATTGCCATTGTGCATCTTCTTCCAAGCATCATGAGTTCTCCTTGATGAGCACAGGTACGCGGCGGCAGAAATGCCGCACGCCTGCAAAACCTAGACAATTTGCTCGCTGAAATCCCCGAAGGAGTCCTCATTTCTTACTTACCGTCTCCTGAAGCGTCCTGAATCTTCATGAGCGTCTCAAAAACCGAGTCCTTGCCGAGGGCAAGGCGGTTGGTGAGCTCGGCGCTCGCCACGGCAAGCATCCCCGGCAGGATGATGTTCGGGTTGGCGGTAAGCTCCAGGAGTGCGGTGAGGGCGGCCAGCGGTGCCCGCAGCGTAGCACCCATCATGGCCACCATGCCGACGGTGGCATAGAAGGCCGGGGACGCGGCCTCGACGGGCCCCCAGGCCGCGAGCAGCTGTCCTACGGCCGATCCGGCCGCTCCGCCGATAAAGAGGGTGGGGCCGATGAGTCCTCCGGGCACCCGAAGTCCGATAGCGGTCCCTGTGGCGACGAGCTTCGTAAACACGAGTGCGACAACGAGCGCCAGATCCACCTCTCCCGCAAGCAGGACCGCCAAGGTATCCTGGCTCGTGCCCATGATCTGCGGTGTCCATAGCGCAAGCATGCCGGTGACGAGTCCGGCGAGCGTGAAGGTGAGCTTGTTGCTCAAAGCGCGGGCGCGCACGGCCACCGTCTCGCAAAGGCCGATGAAGACGACCGCCACGGCCCCGATGACAAGACCGAGGACGATCAGATTCGGGAGCTCCCAGGAGGAGTTGAGCTGCAGGGCCGGACCGGTGAATGCGGGCTCGGCGTGGAAGAGGAGGCGGCCCATGACCGCCCCCACCACCGAGGCGACGATCACAGGCAGAAACCGAGTGACCTCGTATCGCACGCGCAGGACCTCGACCACGAAGACGATCGCCGCAAGCGGCGTGTTGAAGGCCGCCGCGATGGCCGCTGCGGCGCCGCAGGCGGCGAGGGTATAGTCCTCTTCCGCGGAAATGCGCATACCCTGACCGACCAGGTTGGCCCCGGCCGCACCGATATGTACCGAAGGACCCTCCTTGTCCACCGAGTGCCCACTCACGATCGCGACCAGCGCACCGGCAAATTGGGTGAACAGATTGGCCGCGGGAAGGCGCTCGCCACCGGGTGTGTGCAGGCGGCGCAGGACGTGGACGACGCCCACCTGGCGGCGCTCGGCCGGCAGAAGATCGAAGATGATGCCCAGCAGCAGGCCTCCTGCGACGGGCAACAGCAGGCGAGCCCAGGGCGCCAATCCCTCGTAGTCACCGCTTTGTCCGGACGGAAGTAACAGCGTCTGGCCAAGCTCGATGCCGGCGTGGAAGGCGAGCACGACGCCACCACCCAGCACGCCGCTCAGAATGCCGAGCAGCGTCAGCCGCAGCCATGTTACGCGGGCCGTCGTCATGATCCTAGGAGACTCCCCCCAAGGGTTAAGACCGGAAAATGGCAGTTGAGCACTCCGGTCCATGAGCAGGCGTCTGGGCTCGAACAGCTAAGTCAGGATGCTCAACGCCCGGTTCGTCCTGCCACGCCCTTATCTGCTTGCGGGCGTGGCTAGCGCCAGGTAGCGCCGGTGAAGGCTGTCCACCTGGTCCTGCAGCGCCACCAGGTCGCCACTGTTGTCGAGGACGTCGTCGGCCCGCTTCAAGCGGTACGAGCGCTCGGTCTGACTGGCGAGGATACGTCGGATTTCCTCGATGTCCAGTCCGCTGCGTTGTCGTACGCGCTCTATCTGCAGCGGCTCGGGAGCGTCGACCACCAGGATGCGGTCGGCGAGATCCGTTTGCTTGGCCTCGAACAGGAGGGGTATGACAAGGACCGCGTAAGGGGCATCAATGCCGGCGAGCCAGTCCTCCATGCGCCGGCGGATGCGGGGGTGTAGGATGTCCTCCAGCCGCTTGCGCGCCTTTAGATCGGCAAAGACGATGCGGCGCAGCGCAGCGCGGTCGAGCCCGCCATCGGCGGTCAGGACACGGGGGCCGAATGCCCTGGAGATGGTATCGAGGGCGGGGCTTTCGGGCTCGGTCAGCTCGCGCGCGATCAGGTCCGCATCGATGACGGGAACGCCCAACTCCGCGAAACGGTCTGAAACGGTGGACTTGCCGCTTCCGATGCCGCCCGTCAGGGCCACCACCAGCATCTCAGGCGAGACCGGTCCACTGCAGGTACGCTTGGTTGACGGCGTCCCCCCACAGGAGGCTGATCCAGCCCGCGATGGCCAGGTAGGGACCGAAAGGAATCGGTACCTGGCGATCGTGGTGACGGAAGAGGATCAGGGCCAAGCCGATCAGTGCCCCGGTGCAGGCGGAAAAGAGAATGATTTGGGGCAGGTGTTGCCAGCCGAGCCAGGCACCGAACAGGGCGAAGAGCTTGAAGTCGCCGAATCCCATCCCCTCCTTGCCCGTCAGCAGGCGGAACAACTGAAAGATGCTCCACAGGCTGAGGTAGCCCAGCGCCGCCCCCAGGATGGCCGAGTGGCTGTCGGTGAACCATTCTCCAAGGCTCAGCAGGAGCCCGAGCCAGAGCAGCGGCAGGGTGATCGCATCGGGGAGCAGTTGGGTGTCGAAATCGATAACCGCCAGTGCGATAAGCCCCCAGGTCAGCACCAGCGCAGCCCCCGCCTCCCACCCGAGTCCGAAGCGCCATACCGCGAGGACGGAGAGGATCGCCGTCGCGGCCTCGATGACGGGATATCGCAGGGCAATGCGGGTGCCGCAGGCCGAGCACTTGCCGCCCAGGAACAGGTAGCTCAGCAGGGGGATGTTCTCCAGGGGGCGCAGGGCGTGACCGCAGTGGGGGCAGTGAGATCCGGGGCGCGCCAGCGTCAGGCGCGGTGGCGCCGGCTCCGCTTCTGCCTGCCCCGTCGTCTCTGCGCACTCGCGCCGCCAGTCATCCTCAATCATGCGAGGCAGCCTGTAGATGACGACGTTCAGAAAGCTACCCATCACCAGGGCGAACAGGACGGTGACCGCGTAGAGGAGCGAGGGATTTTCGGCTAGCACATCGATCCAAAGCATCTCAAGTCCCCCACGGCGGAATAACTTGAAGGAAGGGGAGTTGGGCGCCTGCTCAGACGACGGCGGCCATCTTGAAGATCGGCAGGTACATGGCGACCACCAGCCCGCCAACCAGGGTGCCGATGACGACGATGATCAGCGGCTCCAGCAAGCTGCTCAGGGCGTCCACGGCATTGTCGACTTCCTCTTCGTAGAAGTCTGCAACTTTGGCCAGCATGTCATCCAGCGCCCCGGATTCCTCACCGATGGACGTCATCTGAATCACCATGTGGGGAAAGAGATTGACTTGTCGCATGGCAAGCTGAAGCGCTTGTCCGGTCGCGACGTCCTCTCTGATACGCATCACGGCTTGGCCATAGACGGCATTTGCCGTTGCTCCGGCGACCGACTCGAGCGCTTCCACAAGCGGCACCCCCGCGCCGAACGTGGTGGAGAGGGTGCGGGCGAAGCGGGCGATGGATGCCTTGTGCATTATCGCACCGATCACCGGGATCTGCAGGGTCATGCGATCGAGCAGCTGGCGAAATCTGGGCGAGCGCTTATATAGCTTCGCGACGAACAGCACGAATGCGATGAAGGCCAACGTCATCGCCCACCACCACTCGCGCATGAAATCGGAGATCGCGATCACCAGCAGGGTGAAGGCAGGCAGCTCTGCTCCAAAGCTCGCAAAGAGGGACTTGAACTGGGGTATCACGAAGATCATGATGATCGCGGTGACCACGACGGCGACCGCGACAATGGCCGCCGGGTAGAAGAGCGCCTTCTTGATCTTCCCTTTTAGAGACTCGACCTTTTCCTTGTACGTGGCGATCCTGTCGAGCACCGTGTCGAGGACACCGGCATGCTCGCCCACGGCCACGAGATTGCAAAAAAGGTCGTCGAACTGATCCGGGTGCTTTCTCAGTGCCTCCGCCATGGCCGTGCCGCTCTCGATGTCGGCCTTGATCGAGAGGAGCAGATCCTGCATGGAACTCTTGTCGTGGCCCCGGCCAACGATATCGAATGCCTGCACCAGGGGTACGCCTGCGGACATCATGGTCGCAAGCTGACGACTGAACACCGAGATGTCCGCACTGGTGATTTTTTGGGGGCGGGTCGAGAAGAGCGACGGCAGCTTCTTTTTGACCTTGACGGGGGTAACCCCTTGCCGGCGCAGATCCGCCCGCAATACGGCCATGTTGGAGGCCGGAGTCTCGCCTTTGACACGTTTTCCGCGCCGGTCCGTTCCTTCCCAGGCGAAGACAATCGCTTTCTCGGGCTTCGGCTTCTTGGTCGCGGTCAGGGCCATGAATCTTTAGTCCTTGGTCACGCGGTTGATTTCTTCCAGACTGGTGATACCCGCCTTGACTTTCAGCAAGCCGGATTGGCGCAAGTCTGCGACGCCCTCACGTCGCGCCTGATCGGCAAGCTGGATCGCGTTGCATTCCGACATGATCAACTGCCCCGTCTCTTCGGAGATCCGCATCACCTGGAATATCCCGATCCGACCCTTGTAGCCGTTGGTACAGCGCTCGCACCCCACGGCGCGGTAGATCGTTATTCCGTTCTCGACGTCCTCGGGTGTGAAGCCTTCCGCAACCAGCGTATCGCGAGGGACGTCCTCCCGGGTCTTGCAGTGCGGGCAAAGCCGTCGCGCCAGACGCTGCGCCATGATCAAGAGAACCGACGAGGCGATGTTGAACAGCGGAACCCCCATATTCGCCAGACGCGTCAATGACTGAGGCGCGTCATTGGTGTGCAGGGTCGAGAGCACGAGGTGTCCTGTTTGCGCCGCTTTGACGGCGATCTCAGCGGTTTCGAGGTCGCGGACCTCGCCGACCATGATGATGTCCGGATCCTGGCGCAGAAAAGCGCGTAGGGCGGCGGCGAAGGTGAGGCCCGTCTTGGGGTTCATGTTGACCTGGTTGATGCCGGACACCTGTATCTCCACCGGGTCCTCAACGGTGGAGATGTTGACCTCCATGTTGTTCAGTATATCGAGAGCCGTGTAGAGGGTGACCGTCTTACCGGAGCCCGTGGGGCCCGTCACCAGGATCATGCCGTATGGCTTCTGGATCGCCGACAGGAATGCCGCCTTTTGTTCCGGCTCGAAACCAAGATGATCGATTCCCACCAGGGATGTGCCCGACTCGAGGATTCGAAGCACGACCTTTTCGCCATAGAGAGTGGGCAGGGTATTGACGCGAAAATCGATCTCCCGGCTTCGGCTGAGCTTGAGTTTTATGCGGCCGTCTTGAGGTATCCGGCGCTCGGCGATGTTCATGCGAGACATCACTTTCAGGCGTGCCACCATGCGGGCGGCGATGTTGACCGGCGGGTTCGCCTTTTCGTGCAAGATGCCATCCTGGCGGAAACGGATTCGGAAGTACTTCTCGTAATGCTCGAAATGTACATCCGACGCGCTGCCCGAGATTGCGTCCACGAGAATCTTGTTCACGTAGCGCACGACGGGTGCGTCGTCAACCTTGAGGTCCGAATCGTCTCCCTTTTCGTCATCGTCCGAGACAATGTCCAGGTTCTCCAGGTCGGATTCCATGACGGCCGACATGATCTTGTCCTGGGCTTCACTGGCATGCTCGATAGTTGTCGCTAGTTTGGACTCCTCGACGAGAACGGCATCGGTAGAGAGACCGGTATTGAAACGGATTTCGTCTAAAGCCTGGTTGTTGGTGGGATCGGAGACGGCGACAAATAACCTGTTTCCGCGCCGGAATATAGGGAGTACCCGATGCTTTTGAACAAGCCGATCGTCGACCAACTCCAGAGGGAGCTCTGAAAGGACGATGGCGTCCAGATCGAACAGGGGAAGGGCAAATTCGGCAGAGGCGGCCCTGGCAATGCGCAGACTGTCTAGAATCTTTTGTTCGACCAGATACTGTACGAACGGCTGACGGCGTTTTAGGGAATCCGTGTAGGCCGCCTGTGCCCGCATTTCCGATATCAGCTCGTCACGAACCAATCGCGAGGCGAGCCCGGATAGCAATGTTGCGGCCTGATCGTTTGCCATGTGGCGCCGTCGTCACCAACTCTAAACAAACTAAACCTATTTCAAGTGCATCTCAATTTCGCAGAAGCTCGTCACGTTATGGAGAGCACCCCGGGTACTGGCTACCTCGAGAAACTCAAGGTGCCCGCACCGCATACGGACCGGGCACTGTATTTCCACCCACCTCAGCGGTTGACGGAGAACGCGAGGCGCACATTGTTGGCCACAAGGCCATTGTCCTTCTGCTCGCTCTCGTTGAGATAGAATTCAAGGATGGTCTCGCGGTTCATCAACATGTCCTCGGTCACCTCTTCGGCCACCTCGTTCGCGTGACAGAAGACACTGGTATATGGGGAGCCCTCGTCCCGTGGGTCTGTGATCCAGAGGTTCGGCGAGATGTGGTCCATGAAGCGCAGAAAACCGTAGCCCTTGTCGGGGAACCATTTGGTGCATACGCCGCGAACGCATGCCCCGGGTTTGCCCCAGTCGTTGCGCGGCTCGTAAGGGATCGGCAGCAGGTCGGGGATCGTGTATCCGGGAAAGAAGGTGTCGACCTCTTGCTGCAGCTGGCGGGAGACGTTCTTGAACCCGATCAGCTCAACGCGGCAGCCGGTATTCTGTAGGGCGCTGACTACCTGAAGAAAGTCGCCGTCACCTGTGACCAGCAGCACCAGGTCCAGCTTGCCGGCCTGCAGCATGGCGTCCACCGCCATGTCGAGGTCGGCGTTGGCCTTGGTGGTGACGTTTCCGTTCTCGTCGGTATAGCGACGTACGTACTTGACGGTGATCTTCCATCCGAAGTCCCGCACCATCTGCTGGTAGGCGCGGGATTTCTTCGCGTATTCCTGGTCTTCCTTGGCGCGCTCGAGATCGAAAGCCAAATAGGTGTTGAGCCGCTGCAGAACGCCTCCCTCACGGGCGGCGAAGCGGCGCAGCACATCGTAGCGCATTTGGTATCCACCATTGTATCGGACGTTTTCGGCGTCTACGAATACGCCGACTCGTAAATTGGGGCTCAAAAGAAAGACCTCGCTATGCAATCGACGGGGTGCGCCATCGCGCCCCGCTATCTGAACAACAACGCCCCGCGGACGGGGCAAATACTGGCGTGGGGTCCACCGGCGGAAATGTCTCCTCGCGGGGTTCGGTCCCGTTGGCCGTTGTTCTGCTCAGGCTGAGCCCGGCCTCCCCTGAGAATCGGACCGACGAGGCCGAGAGTCCCCCCGGTATGACGGCCGGCGGGCCCTGCACCCTGCGGACGGCGGACTACCTGCCGGCTCGATTATCGATCAAGTCATTGACCACCGTCGGGTCGGCGAGAGTGGATGTATCTCCCAGAGTGTCGATTTCGTTCGCCGCGATCTTGCGCAGGATCCTCCGCATGATCTTTCCGGAGCGGGTCTTGGGAAGACCGGGCGCCCACTGGATCACATCGACGGTGGCGATGGGGCCGATCTCGCCCCGAACCAGGGCGACCAGATCCTTTTTCAGCTCGTCGCTCGGGTCCACGCCGGCCATCGGGGTGACGTAGGCATAGATGCCTTGACCTTTTATGTCGTGCGGATAGCCGACAACGGCGGCCTCGGCCACGTGGGGATGCAGCACCAGGGCCGACTCGATCTCGGCCGTCCCCAGACGGTGGCCGGAGACGTTGAGCACGTCATCGATGCGGCCGGTGATCCAATAGTAACCGTCGGCATCCCGGCGCGCACCGTCACCGGTGAAGTAGTAGCCGGGGTACTGCTTGAAGTAGGTGTCCACGAAGCGTTGGTGATCGCCGTAGACGGTGCGCATCTGCGCCGGCCAGGGGCGGGTGATGACCAGTGCTCCCTCGCACGCGCCCTCCAACGGCGTTCCGTCCCCCTGGTCGACGATGGCGGGCTCGACCCCGAAGAAGGGGCGGCTGGTAGAGCCGGGCTTGAGTGCCGTGGCGCCGGGTAGCGGCGTGATCATGTGGCCGCCCGTCTCCGTCTGCCACCAGGTGTCCACGATGGGGCAGCGCCCGTCCCCAACCACCTGATAATACCATTCCCATGCCTCCGGGTTGATGGGCTCGCCGACCGTTCCCAGGATGCGCAGGGAGGACCGGGAGGTCTTCTTGACCGGTTCCTCGCCGGCACGCATGAGGGCCCGGATGGCGGTGGGGGCGGTGTAAAAGATGGACACCTTGTGCTTGTCCACCACCTGCCAGAAACGCGAGACGTCCGGATAGTTGGGGACCCCTTCGAACATCATGGTGATGGCCCCGTTGGCGAGCGGCCCATAGACGATGTAGGTGTGTCCCGTGACCCAGCCCACGTCGGCGGTGCACCAAAAGACCTCGCCTTCCTGGTAGTCGAACGTGTACTTGTGGGTCATGGCCGCGAAGACCAGGTAGCCGCCGGTCGTGTGCAGCACCCCCTTGGGCTTGCCGGTGGAGCCTGAGGTATAGAGGATGAACAGAGGGTCCTCCGCGTCCATCTCCTCGGGCGGGCAGTCTTCGGATGCGCCGGCCATGGCCTCGTGGTACCAGACGTCGCGGCTTTCGTTCCAGTCCACATTGCCGCCGGTGCGACGCACGACCAGGACAGTGCTCACGTTGGGGCATTCGTTGAGTGCGGTATCGGCGTTCTTCTTCAACGGCACGTGGCGGCCGCCCCGTGCGCCCTCGTCGGACGTGATCAGGGTTTGGCAGTCGGAATCGAGGATACGGTCACGCAGGGAGTCCGGCGAGAAGCCGCCGAAGACGATCGAGTGGACGGCGCCGATGCGGGTACAGGCGAGCATGGCCACCGCGGCCTCGGGAATCATGGGCAGGTAGATGCAGACCCGGTCACCTTTCTTCACGCCCCGGGACTTGAGCACGTTCGCCAGCTTGCACACCTCCCTGTAGAGCTCGCGGTAAGTGATGCTGCGGTCTTCCTCCGGATTGTCTCCTTCCCAGATGATCGCCACTTGATCGCCGCGGGTGCCGAGATGACGGTCGAGGCAGTTGTAGGCGACGTTCAGCTTGCCGCCCTGGAACCACTTGATGTAGAGATTGCTTGCGTCGAAGCTGTAGTCCATTACCCTGTCCCATCGCTTGGACCAGGTCACGAACTCCTCCGCCTGTTCTCCCCAGAAGCCCTCCGGGTCCTCGACCGAGCGCCGATACATGCTCTCGTAGCGGTCCGCGTTGATGTGGGCCCTGGCCGCGATCTGGGCCGGGATGTCATAGGTCTTATTCTCCGACATGGGCGCCGTCTCCTCAGTGCGTGGTTGGGAAACCCCAGCAATACTAAACGCTTGCGGCGCGCTTCGCTACTTGCTGCGCTGCCGGGAATGGCGTGCGCCGATCATGTCGGGGCGGCGTCAACCAGCGTTTTCCTAGCAGAGAAATTCCCGCAGGGCGGCCCCGCGACCGCTCTCACGGTAGGCCGCCTGGGCGAGAAAAAGCTCCGCGGCGGCAAGTGCGTCGCTCAAGGCGTTGTGCGCGCCGTAGCGCGGCAGGTTGTAGCGTTCTCCCAGGGCGTGCAGCCGCAGATCCGAGCCTTTGTAGGTGACATGGCGACGCTCGAACGTGCGTTGGGCCAGCGCCTGGGTATCGATGATCGGCATCAGCAACCCCGCCCCGAAGAGATGTCTGCAGGCGACGTCGAGAAAGGCGCGCTCCACCGCTGCGTGGTGGGCGATCATCACCTTGCCCGCGAGATCGCCCAAGAGATCCTCGAGCACAGTCCGCAAGGGCTCGCCGAGGGCCGCCTGGTCGTCTGTGATCTGGTGGATGATCGCGCTGGCCTCGGGGATGGCTCGATTGGCTAGCACCAAGCGGTGGCTCGCGTTGCCGAGATCGATTCGGTTCCCGTGCACGGCGACATAGCCGACACTCAGGATGCCGTCCCGTCTGGGATCCAGCCCTGTGGTTTCGAGATCGACGGCCAGGTAGTCCACACTGCGGTAATCGCGCGAGGGCTTGGGGAACTCCACAGCGAGGTAGTCCCGCAGCGGTCCCGCCGGTGCCTTGCGCAGGCGCAAGCGGCGGCGAAGATCCAGTATGAGGGGCCAGACGAGCATTTTAGGTGAAGCGTCCCGCCTGGTAGCGCTGTCCCAGGGCTTCCTGCATGGTGTTGATCAGGGAGAAGGCGTCCTTGAGATGGCCGCGCTCGAGGCGGGAGATTTCGTCCGGCGAGAGATAGTTGTCAGCCTCGTGTCCTTGGCGCAGCTGCCGCGCCTGGTGCTGCATGCGTAGCGTGCCGATGAACTCCAGGGCGTCGATCAGATTGGCCGCACCGTCGCGGCTCACGGCTTGGACCTTGGCGCCGGCCTCCAGCCGCTCGATGGTATTAACGTCGGGGATTCCGGCAGAGAGTGCGTAGATACGCGCCAGATCGACGATGGGCACGGTCCCCCGGTGCTTGATGTCGAGTGTGTTGGCATGGTCGCCGCCGCTGATGAGCACGAAGTTGCGGAAGAACCCGAGCGGCGGTCGGTGCTTCAGTGCATTGGCGACCATGTAGGCGATGAATATCCGGTTGGCCCGGCAGTGCTCCAGCACATGCTCTCGAAGCTCCTGAACCATGCCTTCCGGGTCATGCAGGGCGCGCAGGTCGAAGAACACGCTGGAGAGCATGAGTGCCATGGGCTCCGGCCGCTGGATCCAGTTTGTGAAATACTTGCGCCAGATGCGCAGCGGCTGGCGCCACTTGGGGTTGGAGGCCATCACCTCCCCCGGGCAATAGTAGTATCCGCAGGCGTCAAGCCCGTCGTTCACGAATTTCGCCAATGCCGCGAAGTAGGCGTCGTGCTCCGGCTTTGTGTGATCGGCGATCAGCAGGGCATTGTCCTGGTCCGAGTGGGAGGACTGCTCGCGCCGCGCCTGGGAGCCCCCTGCCATCCAGGCGTAGGGAACGGGAGGCACACCCAGGTCCGCCTCCGCAAGCTCAAGAAGGCGTACGGTGATAGCGTCGGTCACGGCAGTGATCGCCTGCCCCACCTGGTCCGCCGTGGCCCCGGCGGTGGCCAGGTGGACCTGCAGCTCCGCGACCTTGGCGCTGATCTCGACCAGAGTCTCGGTGCTTCGCGCCTTGCGGATGTCTCCCACCATATACACCGCATTGGCGCTCTGGAAGCGGACCAGGTCCGTCGTGGAAATCACCCCGACCACCTGTCCTTCGTCCAGCACGGGCAGGTGGTGCACGTTGAGCCGCGACATGGTGATCAGGGCCTGAAACCCCAGGGTTTCGGCCTCCGTTGTGTGGAGGTTCTCAGTCATGATCCTGCCCACCGGATCGTCGAAGGACAGGCCGGCGACGATACAACGGCTGCGCAGATCGCGGTCGGTGATCATGCCCGCCAGCTGTTCGCCGTCCATGATCACAAGGGCGGATACCCGGTTCTCGGTCATGATCCGGGCCGCCTCCCGGATGCTGGTGTCGGGTGCCGCGCGCACCAGCGCGCGGGCGAGGAGGTCGTTAACCTGCACCGTCATCAACCCTGCACCCGCGGACGGCTCCTCCTTGATCAGGATCAGCGCGTTGTGCAGACGTTGGGCGACGGAATGATCGAAGTGCTCGGCGAAGGGGGGGTGTTCCCGGCGCAGGCGGTCCAGCACGGCGCATGGCAGCAGGTAGGCCAGGGTGTCCTCCGCCGTCGCGCCTGAGAACGGGGCTTCGGGGTCTTCCGACCTGCAGGGCATGGGACAGAGGTCCCCTTCGGCCAGCTTGCTCAGGAGCTCCCCGCGCTCGTCGCGCAGCTCCACCGCACCACGGCGCAGGATGTACAGGTAGGGCTGATCCGCGTCGGCAGGAGGAAAGGCTGTACCACGACGGAAGTAGCGTACAGACAGACGCTTGGGCAAGTGCTCCAACACCGCCTCGGGCAACAGGTCGAAGGGATGGTGAGTGGCGAGAAAGTCTCGGATTTCGATCAGCTCCACGTCCATCGTAGGTCCCCCGCCGGCGTTTGAGGGCGTAACCATACACCAAAGGTGGCCGAGCGGCCCCGTCGCGGCTACGCGTAGCGCCGCTACCAGGCAATAGGAACCTCTTCGAGACAGAGGGCGCGTGTCCGGCGGGGCCGTCGCTTCGAGGAGGGTGAATTCGGGTGAGGGAAAGCCAAGATCGCGTGGCCCAAGGGCATATTTCCATGAAAACCCAGTGAAAATGAAATCACCGGTGCCCTTGATTCCCTGAAAACCAAGGAGAATACTCAGGATATGCCCGGCGCTGTCGATGCCGGGCGGGTATTTCAGACGTCTTACTCGGCCAAGTGCCGCGGAGCGCCGAGCGGGCAAGCCGCTCCCCGGGGCAAACGGAGAGAACCATGTATCGTCGACTCTATTTCACCTTTCCCACTCCCGGCCAAACGCGGGACGTGGTTGCAGATCTGGAGACCGCCGGTGTCGAGCGCGGGCACATGCACGCGACGGCGAAGACGGGTACAGACCTGAGCGGACTGCCCAGGGCCAACCAGGCGCAACGGACCGACAAGGTCTGGCTGGCAGAGCGCCTGTTCTGGTACGGGAACCTTGCCGTCTTCGCCCTGGCGGCGCTGGGCCTTGCGCTTGCCCTCTATGGCGCGTCCCTCGGCGGGATCGCGGTGTCCCTGGTGATCATGCTCGCGACCTTCATCGCGGGCCAACGCTTCGCGGTCAAGGTTCCCCACGCCCATCTCGCGGACGTGCGCGTCCCCCTGGAGCACGGCGAGGTGGTACTGATGGTGGACGTACCCTTCCACCGAGTGCGCGAGATCGAGCACCTGGTCTCGCAGCGCCATCCCGAGGCCGGCGTCGGAGGCGTCGGCTGGACCATGGAGGCACTCCGCATCTGAGGTGACCGGCCGACTGCTGCGGGCGGTAGGAGCCTGACGCCTCCTCCCGCCGGCAGAGGCAGCGAAGGTCGAACTTCCTGGCGGCTCGCCACAGCAATCGCGAAACCTCTAGAATTAGGAGTAACGCTTAGGTTTGACGCAGGTAACGGAAGCGACTCTCTGATGCAACAGGTTCGGGTGCTGCTGGTGGCGGTCTCCCTCGTCGCGGGCTGCGCATCACAAGTGCCGCAGGCGATCCGAGAGGCCCCCGCAGTCTCTGTCACCGTGGAGCAAGTGCAGCGGCAACCGACAGGTTTCATCGGGCAGCCGGTGCGCTGGGGCGGGACGATCCTGGCGGTGCACAATCGCGAACGGGTCACAGAGATCGAGTTGCTGGCACGTCCTCTGAGCGCAAGCGGAGAGCCCAGAACGGGGTCATCCGGAGGTGGCCGCTTCCTCGCAGAGATCAAGGGTTTTCTCGATCCTGCCAACTATCCGGCCAAACGCCTGCTCACCTTGGCAGGGCGCTTGGACAGGGTGGAAACCCGAGCCGTGGGAGAGTATCCCTATTCCTTCCCGATCGTGAGGGCGGACACCCTTTACCTCTGGCCGGAGCCCCTGCCGCCTCAATACCCTTATCCGCCTTACTGGTACGACCCCTGGTACTATCCCTGGTATCGCCCCTCGTATTACCCCTGGTAAGAGATCCACCAATGAGGCGATCTGCGATTCTCATTCCCGTCGCGGTGCTGCTGGTCGGCGGCTGCGCCGGCAGCGCCTGCCGTCCTCCATTGGGGGATGCGAGCATCACCCCGGCCGTCGCTGCTGCGTCGGAGCAGTATTCCGGCAGGCAGGCGCGATGGGGCGGTGTACTCGTGGCGACCCGAAACCTCAAGGACCGCACGGAGCTCGAGGTCGTCGGCTACCCTCTGGACAGCTGCGGGCGGCCCTTGCTCGACTCCGCCCCCGTCGGCCGTTTCGTCGTGGTCCGCCCGGGTTACCTCGAGACTGCGGACTTTGATGCGGGTCGCCGGATCACCGCCACGGGACGGATTGTCGGCGTCCGGGAAGGCAGCATTGGCGATGCGCCCTACGGGTTTCCCCTGTTGGAGAGCTACAACCCCCACCTGTGGCCTGCCGACCGTTACAGCGGCGAGGTCCGGCGTCCTTGGGTGAATATCGGGATCGGCGGCGGCAGCGGAGGGGTCGGAGGCGGCGTCGGCGTGGTGTTCTGACCGGGGGACGCCGGACGCTCAGGCAACGCGGATGGATTCAGCGGTTTCGCGGTGCGGAGCTTACGGGGGCACAAACAATTCTCGCCGAGTGCAAGGCGAAAGGGGGACTGGGACGTCCCGTTTCGCATCCTGAGCACGGCAACACTCCGCAGCGGCGGCAGAAAGCCCATGTGTTTCGCTTTTCCTACGTTAACGAATGCCGTGGAGTAATCAATCAGC
This sequence comes from Pseudomonadota bacterium, assembly GCA_034716535.1. Taxonomy (GTDB): domain Bacteria; phylum Pseudomonadota; class Gammaproteobacteria; order Chromatiales; family Chromatiaceae; genus JAYEJW01. The sequence continues at coordinate 10,831 of JAYEJW010000092.1, read as the reverse complement.
GTTCCGTCTCTTCTGCTGTCCTCGGTACAGCCCATGCGCGGAGCCGGTGATCGCACATCTTTCCACCGGACCGAACGGCGAGGGAATTGGCATCTGACGCCCGGTCCCTTGACACCCAGGAGGAGAACGATTACCAACCCAGGACGCTAGAGTGACGAAAGGGTGGATTCCTCGTGCCTGTGTTCCCCGTATCTCCGCACCCTTCATCGGGTGCCGCCCTCCCGGATGAGGGGTGCGTGCGTATGGCATCGCTCCTGGCCATACCCGGCTTGCTGACGGAGATGGGCGTTGATCCACGCCGAGTGATCGCGGAGGCTGGCCTCGACCCGGCCCTGTTCGATGATCCGGAGAACACCATCCCCTTCACCGACCTAGGGCGTTTCGTCGAGCTTTGCGTGGCCCGGACCGGATGCCCCTATCTGGGACTGCGTGTAGGGGAGACGATGAGCCCAGAGGTACTCGGCCTGGTAGGAAAACTGGCAAGCTGCGCCTCCGATGTGGGGAGCGCCTTGCGAAACATCGTCAAGTACCTGCATCTACACGACCGAGGGGCCTTACCGGCTCTCTGGGTTAACGGCGACCGCGCGACCCTCGCTTACGTGATCCACGAGCCGGACGTCTTGGCCACCGAGCAGATCTACGACGCCGCCTTGGCGCACGCGCACAATATTCTGAAGGTCCTGGCCGGTCCCCGCTGGAAAGCGAGCGAAGTGTGCCTGAGCCGTCCGCGCCCCGCCCAGATCGAGCCCTACCAGCACTTCTTCCGTACCCGTCTGCGCTTCGATGCCGACCACAATGCGGTGGTCTTCTCGGCGTCTTGGCTGAACTGTCCCATCGATGGGGCCGATGCGCCGTCGCATCGGGCACTGATGCAGCTGATCGAAGCGCTGGATGCACCGGACGCCGGGGATCTCGTCGCCCAGCTTCGCCAGGCTCTCCGCAAACTGTTGGTGGGGGATGTTGATGAAGGGAAGATATCCTTGGAGGAAGTGTCGCAGCAATTCGCGATTCACCGGCGCACTCTCAATCGCCGGCTACGCGCCCAGGGCACAAGCTTCAAGAACTTGCTGGACGAGGCCCGTTACGACATCGCCCGCCAGCGTCTGCGCGACACGCACCTCCCGGTGCTGAAGATAGCGGTCACGCTCGGGTACGCGGACGCTACCGCGTTCACCCGCGCTTTCCGCCGTTGGTCCGGAACCTCGCCCGCCGTCTGGCGTTCTGCACACCAGCGTTTCTAACCCCAGCGCTGAGAGCGCGCTCCGATTCCTCTTCGCAACCGCTATTGCGCCCTGTCCACCCCGGCATTTGTCGCGAAATGTCAATGTTCTGGCTAGCGTAGTCTGGATAATCGCCGTGAGCTTGAGGCTTCCCGACAATTCGCCCACTGCCGCGTCGTGATCGAGCTTTGCGATGTCTTGCGCTGAGGCGCTCCGCCGGCCGGCGCCACCAAGCTGGAATCCATCCCCGTCAACGAAATGGGCGAGATCATGATCCAGGGGGAGCAACCATGAGCTTGAGGAAGACACTTCGCCAAGCGGCCGTGAGCGTCGGCTTGATTGCCGCTGCCCTAACGGTCGATGGCTGGATACCATCTGGGTGGATGATTGAGGAGGCCGAGGCCCGGTTCGGGAGACCCTTGACGCCCATCAGCGTCGCCGGTGTCGCTCGCCGCACCACCCGGCGCCACATTTATGCCACGGCTGTCTATGCGGCGAGCCTTCCCCGGGGCTGCACGACCGTCGTCGTCGAAGGGACGGCTCTGCACCAGTGCGGGGGGACTTACTACCAGGCCTCCGGAAGTCGATATGTCGTCGTCAAGGTGGATTGACCAGGCTTCCGCTCCGCTTTCCATCGGTGAGCACAATCGCCGCGGACTTCTACTGGCAAGGCCGACCTGATCCATCCCAGCGGCTCCATCTCGTTACCGGATGGCACACAGCACGTGAACCTCAATCTGGTGGTGGCCCCCATCGGGGCCGCCCTGACCGCAAACTAATTGGAGGAACCTGAACCATGCAGAAAATCGAGCAGAAAGGGTTGACGAGAAAGTCGACGGTTGGACTCTTGGCCCTTTTGCTGCTCGGCGGACCTCTGCCCGTCGCCTCGAGCATGGGCACCTGGAATCAGGGCGACTACGCCCGGGCCGGGTCGCTGGGTGCCCGACCGGGGGTCGGAAACAGCCTGGGGTACGGCGGCGGCGCGGTAGGCGCCGGTCCCGCGAGGCCTGCCCAGGGCGCGACCGGCACCGCTGTGACTGCTCCCACAGACCATCTCTACGCAGGCCGGTTCGGGGGCCCGCGCGGGGTCGCGGACCCACGAGGCATTGCCGATCCGCGCGGTATTGCCGATCCGCGGGGTCCTTACGACCCGCGCTGAGGAACCGCCGACTCGAGGCTGTTTCCCGCGCGGGGCGCCCACCCCGCCATCTTCACGACGCTCGGCCGGTGCAGATGGAGCGTCCCCAACCGACGCGCCTCTCGGATCGCCAGCGGATCAAGGTCAGCGATGGCCGTGAGCGGCAGCGTCCGAAATAGCGGCACAGCAATGAACGAGAGGGTTCCATGAGCAGACGGAGATTTTCCATCGATGCGCCGCGCCTTGCGGCTGCCATCATCGCCCGCGCCCAGGACGCATCCACCGTGCTGACCAATCCCGCGGGAATGACCCGACTGGAGGGGACGCAATTCCTCGCGTCGGGCCAGATCGACTATGGCAGGACGGAGTTTTCCCTCGGGCCGGGCACCTCTCCAGGGTTGGGTACCGGCGACGGCGGCAATGCCTTCGGATCCGGCGGCTGGTTCCTCGGCGGCGGCGGCTTCTTGAGCTACAGCCTGTCCCCCGACCTCAAGCTCGGGTTTGCCGCGACCGGCAACTTCGGCGCACCCCTGGACTATGGCGATGACTGGGCGGGCCGCTACTACGTGCAGAAGACGACGCTGCTGGGGGCTGTCCATCCTGCCCTCCGTCGCCTACAGGGTGAACGACAGGCTGTCCGTCGGGGCCAGCCTGAATGTCATGTACGGCATCTATGAGAACCAGGTGGCGATCAACAATGTCGATCCCCGCTACGGTGACGGGAAGCTCTCGGTGGAGGACACCAGCTGGGGGTTGGGCGCGAATCTCGGCCTGCTCTACGAGATCGACGCCGGGACCCGCATCGGACTCACCTGGAACTCGCAGGTCGATCTCGACTTCGAGGGGGCAAATGAGTTTTCCAATCTTGCCCCCCGTCTGAATCGGCTGTTCGGCAGCCGCGGCCTGCTCGATTCGAGCCTAAAAGTCGGCATCAGGGTTCCGCAGCAGGTGATGGGCAGCCTGTTCAAGCAGGTGGACGAGCGCTGGGCGGTGCTGGGAAGCGTCGGCTGGCAGCAGTGGTCCCAGTTCGGCCAGGTTCAGATCGGCATCGACAACAGCCTGAATCCGACGAGCGTCACCACCGATCTCGACTTCGAGGACACCTGGCACGTCGCCCTGGGGGCACAGTACCGAATCAGCGATCCCTGGTCGCTCAATTTCGGCATCGCCTACGACAGCGGCTTCCAGTCGGGCGACGTCTCGCCTCTCCTGCCCATCAATTCGGCCTGGCGTTTCGGCATCGGTGGTCAGCGGCAGTTGAGCAAGACATCCTACTGGGGCATCGCGGCGGAATACCTGTATGGGGGAACCCTGGACACCAATCTCCAGAGCGATACCCCGGTTGCCCTCGGTGGCCACGGGGACCTGGTCGGCTCCTACGAGAACACGGGAACCCTCTTCGTCGCCGGTTACTACAACTGGCAGTTCTAATCACGAGCCGATGTCGATCCGCGCGTGCCCGCTCGTGGGAGCGTACACCGGGCCTCATCAACCAAAGGAAATCCCAATGCGTACCAAGCTGCTGAAGCTGGCGGTGTCGTTCATCGCCACTGTCATTCTGCTCGGGGCGAGACCCGATCCGGCGCAGGCCGAGGAGACGCCCGCCTCGAGCGAGATCGAGGCCATCGCCGAGGAGGCCTATCTCTACGGCTTCCCGATGATTGTCGGCTACGCCGTCGCGTACAAGTACTTCATCGACCCCGATTCGGGACAGTTCAAGGCGCCGATCAACCAGATCAGCAACGAGGCGCGCGTGTTCACGCCCAAGGACACCGGCATCAGCACGCCCAACAGCGATACGCCCTACTCGATGGCGATGCTCGACCTGCGCGCCGAGCCCATGGTGCTGTGCATGCCGGAGATCGAGAAGGCGCGCTATTACGACGTGCAGCTCGTCGATCTGTACACCGACAACTACGGCTACATGGGCAGCCGCACCACCGGTAACGGTGCCGGCTGCTACCTGGTCTCGGGCCCCGACTGGCAGGGGGAAACGCCCAAGGGCATCGCCAAGACCTTCACCAGCGAGACCCAGTTCAGCCTGGCGATCTACCGCACTCAGCTCTTCGATGCCGCCGACATGGACAAGGTGAAGGAGGTCCAGGCCGGCTACAAGGTGGAGCCGCTGTCGACCTTCCTGGGCCAGACGGCGCCCCCCGCCGCGCCGGCCATCGACTGGCCCAAGTTCGAGCAGGAGGCCTTGTCGACCCGCTTTGCCGAGTATCTCGACTTCCTGCTGCAGTTCTGCCCGACCGTCGGCAGCGCCGCGGTAGAGCAGCCCCTGCGCGAGAGGTTCGCGACCATTGGCATCGGTGCGGGCGCGAAGGCCCCGCACAAGGCGCTGCCGCCAGAGGCCGCGGCCGCGCTCGGGGCGGGGGTGAAGGCGGCCTCGGCCAAGATCGGGAAGACCGCGGCGAGCGTCGGCACCCTGGTCAACGGCTGGCGCATCGGCTCGGTCGCGGGCAACCGCGACTTCTACCAGGGCGACTGGGCCCTGCGCGCCGCCGCCGCCAAGCTGGGCATCTACGGCAACAGCAAAGCGGAGGCCGTCTACCCCTACACCCGCCACGATGTGAACGGCATCGTCCTCGATGGTGCCAAGCACACTTACCAGATGACCTTCGCGCCGGGGCAGTTGCCGCCGGTCAATGCCTTCTGGTCGATCACCATGTACGACGGCCGCACCCAGCTGCTGATCGACAATCCGATCGACCGCTATCTCATCAACGCGCCCATGCTGGAGCAGCTGAAGAAGAACGCCGACGGTTCCCTCACCATCTACGTCCAAAAGGACTCCCCCGGCAAGGACAAGGAATTCAACTGGCTGCCGGCGCCGGACGGCCCGATGTTCGTCGTTTTGCGCCTGTACTGGCCCAAGACCGAGCAGCCGTCGGTCTATCCGCTCGGCAAGGGGACCTGGCAGCCGCCCGCGCTGATACCGGTGGAGAACCTCAACTCACTGAACGTGAAACGCTTCGGCGACAAATCCTTGGAGAACATCGTCCGTACCGACACCCGCTACGGTCACGATGACCTATTCCAGGGCCCGCGCGGCTGGGGCTACTGGCACTACCTCGAATACCCCAGGCCGATCCAGAACCCCAACCTCTGGCCGGACATGCAGTCGACCTACTTCATCGGCCGCCTGGCGATGCCCGCCGGTGCGAGCCTGACCCTGAACTACACCTACCCCCGGGCGCGCTACTTCCAGTTCGCGCTCTACAAGGCAGAGGGCGCGACCTTCGTCTCCATCGGCGAGGATCTCTCGGGGCCGCATATCGAACCGGATCCGGGCTCCACCAACCCCTTCCGGGTCGGCGCCGATCGGCTCGCGGAGCAGCGCGACTTCAAATTGCACATCCTGGCCGAGGACCCACCGGCCGATGCCGCCCAGCGACCGTCCAACGCGCTCTACGTCGGCAAGGACGGCGCCGAGCTGATGTTCGTCAACCGCACCTATCTCTCGAACCAGGGCAGCGACGGCGCGGGCTGGGGGCCTGCGGATACACCCGCCGCGGGAGCCGGGCTGCCGACCTACGAGGGCACCCTGGCCGACGGCACCAAGCTCTCGGCCGCAGACGTGGTCGAGCAGTTCGGCCGGCCCATGGAGGCCCCCAAGGCGCCCGTCAGCGCCGAGCAGTGGCAGCAGCTGCTGCACGCCAAGGGCAACGATCCCACGCTCGCTCCTGCCACGGCGCCGGCGCGCAAGGAACCCCGGTGGGAGAAGTACTGGAACATGAAGTACTCGATCCTCGGCTCCTTCAAGACTCCCGAGGAGCAGGCCAAGATCCCCTTCGCCGGCGCCATCGACGGGGGCGGCGATCCGGAGACCGAGTACATGTTCATCCAGCTCTCGCGCGCGTTCGGTCCGGTCTATGTCATGCGAGGCAAGATGCCGACCTTCCCCGACACCTACGCCGGGGCCGGCGGCAAGGGGCTCGAGGTGATGCCGGCGGCGCAGACCCAGTACTGGTCGCTGGTGAGCTGCGAGGCCATGCCTTCAGGGCAGATCGTCGACGCCCTGACCGACATGCAGGTGCCGCTGGATGCGGACGGCAACTACACCATCGTCTACAGCCGCAAGGAAGACCGGCCGAAAAACGCGACACCTGAGAATGGCGTGGCCTGGATCGAATGGAGCCCGCGCGGCGAAGGCATCGACGGGCCGAAGAACCGTGAAGACTTCGGCATGCTGATGCTGCGCTTCATCGCCAACGCCCCGGACTGGGCGCAGAGCCCCAACCACGTGACCAAGCCCGGCATGGAAGAGGCCGTGATGGGGCCCTATTACCCCCGCGGCGAGTACACCACCAAGGCAGCCTTCGAGGCCACGGGGCCGGGCAGATAGGTCGGGGCTTCGGGGCACATCGGGTGCTCCGCAGCGACGGCTTTCCATCGAGACTGACAGGAGACGGACATGAATAAATCCACCATCATCAAGCTGGCGGTGGGGACGTTGATCGTCCTCGCGCTGATCGTCGTGTATCGGCTCGGAGGGACCCTCATCGGGGCCAAGGTCGAGGAGCAGGTCGCCAAGATCGGCCTGACCCCGAACCAAGTCGCGGCCAATGGCCCGCTGCCCGGCGACGTCAGCCTCTATGCGCAGGAGCTGGCCTGCCAGCAGAAGATACCGACGCCCGGCTACTACTCTTCCCTGAACGGCGCGGAGATCGCCGACAGCGAGCGCAGCGGTGTGTTCCCCTGTGCCACGTTCCTCGGTTCGATGGACGGCCCCAACCAGGTGTACGCCTGGCACAGCGCCGACGACTACCCGGGCATCGCCTACATCAACAACCGCAAGCCCGGCGAGCTCTACATCATCGGCGGCGAGGTCCCCACGGCCGCCGATCCGATACCGGCCGGGCCCTACCTCGCCAAGGCCGATGCCACCACGGGGAGGGAGCTCTGGCGCACCTACTTCGACAACGCGAACGCGTCGGGCTGGTACATCGGCAATACCAACCTCAACATCCTCGACAACGGCAATCTCGCGCTGTCCTGGTCGAACAACGCGTTGCTCGTCGACGGCGACACCGGCCAGATCCTGAAGATCAGCGCGCTGCCCGCCGGTGTCGCGCCGCCCGCCGCGTCCAACTTCAAGCACCTGACGATCGCGCCCGATCGCACGCTGATCTACAAGAACCAGACGCGGCCGGCCGATTGCAAAGGGCAAGGCACGCTGGGCATCATCAAGTGCATCCAGGACGGCATGAAGCTGCCGAACTCGGTGCTGGTCGCGGTGAACCCGGACACGCTCGAGGTGCTGGACATGCTGCAGCTGCCCGAGCCGGCGCCGTCGCCGCACATCGTCACGAGGCTCCACGACCAGATCGCCATCTACGTCGGCATGGCCACGAGCGTGCGGCGCTACTTCTGGGACCCGGCAGCGAAGAAGCTGTCGGCCGACGAGTCCTGGCAGGTGTTCCCGATGCAGAAGGGCCAGAGCGCCGCCACCGCGCCGAGCGTGATCGGCGACTGGATCGTGGTGCAGCTCAACGGTGCCGGCAGCAAGGAGGCCGCGTCGAGCATCACGGCGATCCACCGCGACGACGCGAAGAAGATGAAGGTAATCTTCCCTTTCGGGGCGCTGAAATCCGGCGGATTCAGCTTCGCCCCGCCGAAGGCGGGCGCCGATCCCGAGAACGGCATGGTCTACTCGGCCGACATGGGCATGGGCAAGGTCGCCGGCATCAAGCTCGACCAGGCCAGCGGCGAGATGAAGGTGGCCTTTGTCGTCGACGATGTGACCAGCACCTTCCAGCCGCTGATCGGCCCGAAGGACAAGCGCGTGCTGCTGCTCACGAATGCGAAGCTGAACGTTCAGAAGGAGCCGTTGATGACGGCCATCTTCACCAACAACTACAAGGAACAGCTCACCTGGCGCGACCCCGCCACGGGCAGGATTCTCGCCGAATCCGATTTTTTCGAGCCGTTGACCATCAACTCGCTGACCCCGCCGGGCTTTGGCGGGCGCGTCTACTTCCCGACGACCACCGGCAAGGGCTTCTACGTGTTGCAGGTCATGCCAAAACCGGCGGCGGGCAAGTAGCCGTGCAATCGACCAAGACGATTTTGAGAGAGAAAACCTCGTGAGGAAATTCACCATCGTCAAGCTGGCCGTCGCGGCCCTCGTCATCCTGGTGCTGGTCGTTGCGTACCGGCTGTTCGGCACGGTCATCGGTGCGAAGGTCGGGGAGCAGGTCGCCAAGGTCGGCCTGACGTCGAACGAGGTCGCCGCCCACGGCCCGCTGCCCGGTGAGGTCAGCCTCTACGCGAAGGAGCTGGCCTGCCAGCAGCAGATCCCGACGCCGGGCTACTACTCCTCGCTCAACGGGGCGGAGATCGCCAATGCACAACGCAGCGGTGTCTTCCCCTGCGCGACCTTCACCGGGTCGATGGATGGACCGAATCACGTATACGCCTGGCGTAGCCAGGACGACTTTCCGGGGGTGTCCTACATCAACAACCGCAAGCCGGGGGAGCTCTACATCGTCGGCGGCGAATACCCGACGCTCGACGATCCGAACATGGCCGGGCCCTTCGTCGCCAAGGCCGACGCGACCACCGGCAAGGAGATCTGGCGCACCTACCTCGACAACCTGAATGCCTCGGGCCATTGGATCGGCAACGCCAACCTCAACATCCTCGACAACGGCAACATCGTCGTCGCCTGGTCGAACCAGATCGTGCTCGTCGATGCCGATACGGGCGCGATCCTGAGGCACAACAATCTCCCCAGCGGCGCGGCTCCAACCGCCGACGTAAACTACAAGCATCTCACCATCGCGCCCGACCGCACGCTGATCCTCAAGGACCAGACGCGCCCGTTCGGCTGCACGCTGCAGGGCACCGTGGCGATCATCAAGTGTGCCGCGGAGGGCATGAAGCAGCCCAACTCACAGTTGGTGGCGGTCGATCCAGGCACGCTCGAGGTGCTGCACGACATCGAGTTGCCGGAGCCGGCTACCGCGCCGCATATCATCACGACCTTCGAAGGCCGGATCGCCATCTACATCGGCATGAACACCCGCGTGCAACGCGCCTTCTGGGATCCGGCGACGAAAAAACTCTCGCTGGACGAATCCTGGATCATCCGGCCGATACGCGAGGGCCAGTCGACGCCCGCGGCGCCCACCGTCATCGGCGATTGGATTGCGGCCCAACTCAACGGGATCGGTAGCGATACCGTCGCATCCAGCGTCGTGGTCGCCAGCCAAAAAGACCCGACGAAGCAACAGATCATCTTCCCGTTCGGCGAGCTCAAGAAAGGCGAATGGAGCTTCGCCCCACCCAAGAACGGCGCCGACCCCGAGAACAGCATGATCTATTCGGCCGACGTTGGCATGCGCAAGGTGGCCGGCATCAAGATCGACCAGGTTACCGGTGAGCTGAAACTGGCATTCGTGGTGGACGACACCAGCACGACGTTCCAGCCGCTGATCGGGCCGAAGGACAAGCGGGTGCTGCTCCTGACCAATATGAAACTGAACGTGGAGAAGGAGCCCCTCAAGATCGCCCTGTTCACCGAAAACTACAGAGAGCAGCTCACCTGGCGCGACGCCACCACCGGCAAGATTCTGGCCGAATCCGACTTTTTCGAGCCGCTGTCCATCAACGGGCTCACCCCGCCGGGCTTCGGTGGCCGCGTCTATTTCCCGACCGCGGTGGGCAAGGGGTTTTATGTGTTGCAGGTTATGCCGAAGCCTTCGGCCGAGTCAGGCAAATAGCAGGGTAGGGCTGGCGCGCCAGCGAGGGGATGCGAGGGCGGAGAGCATTGTCGCAGCGAAGGATCGCGTCTTTCTCGGGTGGAGTAATGAACGAGAATTGTCGACAGACTTGCAAGCAGGCGGAGAATCCGGAGGGGTATCGATCATGACGTCAGCTCGCGTGCTTCCTTGGGTCCTCGCCGCCATGGTGCTGACAGGCTGCGCCGCCCGGCCCATCAACGAGCCGATCGACAAGGTCGACCCAAGGGCGGGCTACCGTCCGTATCTGCTGATACCCAAACGCCAGAACAATGACCCGCACACCCTGTTCGTGCTCTCGTTCTCCGGGGGCGGCACGCGGGCGGCGGCCTTCTCCTATGGCGTGCTGGAGGAGCTGCGGCGCACGAGCGTCGTAGTCGGCGGCCAGCGCCGCCGGCTGGTCGACGAGGTCGATATCATCACGGGCGTTTCGGGGGGAAGCTTCACGGCGCTCTCCTATGCCCTCCACGGAGACCGGCTGTTCTCGGAGTACGAGCAGCGGTTCCTCAAGCGTGACGTGCAGGGCGCGCTGATCGCCCGCTCCCTCAATCCGCTCTACTGGCCGAAGTATATAGGCGGCAGCGCCGGGCGCTCGGAGCTGGCCGCGGAGTATTACGACGAGGTTTTGTTCGAGGGTGCGACCTTTGGTGATCTCCTCGACAAGCCGGGGCCGGTGGCGGTCGCGACCGGGACGGACCTGTCGACGGGATCACGGTTAGCCTTCTTCC
>JAYEJW010000091.1:0-3442 GCA_034716535.1 Pseudomonadota bacterium | reverse complement strand
TGCTCCGCCACCTGACCGAGCTCGGCGATCTGGAGGAGATCGATGCCTTCCTGGCCGAACGGACGGCCAGCGGATCCTACGGCCGGAATGACAACGAAGCCCTCACCGAGGCCCTGGGGAGGCTGTCGCCAACCCGGGCCAGCAAGTTGCTCACGGCCATCATCACCCGGAACGTAACCGCCAAGCCAACCGCATGCGCGGACTTGCTGGCCCGCTCCGCTTCCGCGAGTTCGGATCCGGCCACTCTGCTCCGCCCGGCGGCGGTGGCGCTCCTGCAGTCGCTCACCGGGGATGAGCCGCTCGCACCTGCGGACATCCAAGGACACCAGCCCACGAAGCCAACCGGCGGGATGGTAGTCGATACGCTACGCGCCTTTGAGCGCATCGATCCCTCCCTGGCAAGTCATGCCGTGGAACACTTCCTGTCTCACCGGACGCCCTACCCTATCGACCGGGTCCTATTGCCCGCTGCATTGCGCCTTGAAGAGTCGGCAGAGACGCGCGGACACCCATCCGTCCAGTCCCTGCGCGCGGCGGTACGCGCACACGTCCGCCAGCGGATCGCCGAGCCCCTGGAGCCCTCCGCCGACTGGCGGCGGCCGAGCGCGATCGCCTGCACCTGCACCTATTGCCGGGACCTGAACCGCTTCCTCGCCGATCCGACCCGGTCGACGTGGCTGCTCAAGGCAGCGCAAGCGGCGCGCAGCCACGTCGAAGGATCCATTCGGAGCAACGGCTGCGATCTGGACTGTGTCACCGAGGAGCGGGGCCGCCCTTACACCCTGCGCTGTACGAAAAACCAAGCGAGCTACCAGCGACGTGTCGAACAACGGCGCCGGGACCTGGAACACCTCGCGCGGTTGGACGGCGAGACCGGAGACGTCGCGCGTGGATGAGACGGAAAATGTTTGAGGGCTGTCGAGCGGATCTACGCTGCACGCACGCGCGGACGGCGAGTCGACTTTGGTCACGGGCAATCGACTGCGATACGATCGCACCAGCGGTCTGCGGATCGAAGACTGGATTCGCGACCGAGACGATTATTGCCGACGAAACTGGTTCCCTCTGCTTCGTCTGACCGTGAAAATACGCGCCAAAGGCGCTCCTTATCTCCCTCTCCCACAGGAGAGGCCCCGAGCGAGGGACACATGAACCGACGAACCCGTGACGACGACCTTGCCGATCTCGACAGACTGATTGAGGAAATTGTCGTCGATGCCTACGATGACGACGAGCAGCTTTGGGCGTTCCGGCAGGCATTCGAAGACGACGTCCCGATGCCGGCGGATGCATTCGTCATCGGCGAGCCTGTTTCGCTGGTCGCGATCGACTATGACGGCAACGAGCGGCGCGGGCTGACGGCGACGTGCCGCCGTGAGGACGGCTCCGAGTATTTCGTAGCTGTCCTCGACGTGCTTTTCCCTCAGGGATCGAGCGGGGCTCGGCACCTGGCCGCCTATCGAAGATGTCTCGGCCTAGCCCCCTACCCTGCCGACATGCCGGCGCCGTCGGGCCCCAAACGCCGGCACAAGGCCGCCGCGGACGACCTAAACTTAAGCGAGCCGGTGGAGCTGGTCGCCCTGTCGGTCAAGGAGCGCGCCGCCCGTTGCCGACTTCTCCAAAGTGACCGAATCATTACCCTTCGCGCGAGTGGGCTGTGGAACCTGGTGCCCGGCGAAATCGCTACCGTCAACCCGCACAAGCAGTGGCGCTATGGGGGCCATCCCTACCTCTCCGGCGAGATCGAAAGCACCCGACGCGATGTGGCGGCGCTCGGCCTCCAGCCCCTTCGTCTTCAGGAGCTCGGTATCTGGGACCCGAAGGACCACTACTGGGGCGAGGAAGGCGATCCCATCGAAGAATGGGCAAAATCAATTATCGCCCGCGGATCACGTCCTCAGTTCGAGCTCGAGCAGGTACTGCCCGGTGCCGATCCCGCCGATCCGTTCGCCGACCCCATCACGGAGGCGAACGATCTGAAGGACGCGGGTGACGTGGAGGCAGCACGCCAGCGGCTCATGGGGCTTTGCGAGTCTGACCTGCGCTGCCTCGACGCCCATGCCCATCTAGGCAACCTCGTCTTCGATCACAGCCCCAAGGAGGCCATCCGTCACTACGAGGTGGGACTGCGCATCGGCGAGCTGTCGCTCTGTGACGATTTTGACGGTCTCCTACCCTGGGGCTTGATCGATAACCGCCCCTTTCTGCGGTGCATGCACGGCTATGGCTTATGCCTCTGGCGCCTTGGCCGCCACCCTGAAGCCGGACACATCTTCGATCATATGCTCTGGCTCAACCCCGCGGACAACCAGGGGGTACGGTTTCTCATCGGAGACGTCCAACATGGACGGGCCTTGGAAGAATGCCAAGATGCGTGGTGAGTCCGCACCTGGCGCGGGCCAACCAACTCCACGGGGTTGAAGAGAGAGATGAGAAACGGCTCTAACAGCAAGACATAGGAGAGACTTGAGTGGATCTTGAGACACTGAATGACACGCCACCTTGGGACTGGCCACAAGAGACAGCCAAGAGACTCCTTGAAATTCTGCGCAATCGCCGGGGCAGCCAGGAAGAGCGGAAACTGGCCGCGGAGCTCGCTGGCGACTTCACCGTCTTCGATGACGAGATCGGCTCTGCATTGCTCGCCGTTATACGCGATAGCGACGAGACCGAAGACCTGCGCAGTACGGCGGCGATCGCGCTCGGTCCTGCCATGGAGCACGCCCACACGTTCGAATTCGAAGACCCCGACGACCTCTTGCTGTCCGAGAAAGTCTTTCGTGACGTTCAGCAATCTTTGCGTCAGCTGTATCTCGACGCAACGGTTCCGAAGGACGTTCGGCGAAGCATCCTCGAGGCGGCGGTCCGCGCGCCGCAAGATTGGAGCCGGGATGCCATTCGTGCCGCCTACGCGAGCCCTGACGAGACGTGGAGGCTCACGGCCGTCTTCGGGATGCGTTTTGTGCCTGGTTTCAAAGACCAGATTCTCGAAGCGCTATCGAGCAAGAACCAAGACATTAGCTATCAGGCCTTGTGCGCAGCGGGCAACTGGCAGATCGATGCCGCCTGGCCCCACATAGAGACAATCCTCGGCGCAGACCCGCTCGACAAGCCCTTGTTGATCGCGGCGATCGAGGCCGCCGCCTCCGTCCGACCGCAGGCGGCAGCGGAGCTTCTCACCAAATTCACCAACTCCGAGGACGAGGACATCGCTGACGCTGCCTTCGAGGCGTTGGCCATGGCCGCGGGCCTCTCGGAGCTCGAAGACGATGACGACGAAGACGAAGACGAGCTCTGGCGTTAATTGACCCGAGAAACCCAACCCGCAGCCTGTAGGTCGGGTTAGGCGCGCCTGGAACACCGCCGATCGATTGGGTTGACGCCGATGCGCGCTGTAACCCGACGTTTACCACGATACACGTCGGGTTACGCTGCGCTAACC
>JAYEJW010000090.1:0-3445 GCA_034716535.1 Pseudomonadota bacterium | reverse complement strand
ACCCGGCAAAGATCCGTGAGCCGGTACCTGAAGAACCGGGAGCTTTACACGGAGCGCCACGGGGTCGGGTGGGACGTGCCGGAGCATGCGGTGGTGACGCCCTCGGAGCTGCCCGACGTACGCGAACGCGAGCAGGAAGAGGCCGAGCGTCTGGACACGCTGATCGAGCGCCTTGCGAAGAGCAATGACTTCCTCGTTATCGATTGTCCCGGGGGAAGCACGCATCTCTCTAACATGGCCCACGCGATGGCCAACACATTACTCACGCCCTTGAACGACAGCTTCGTGGATCTTGACCTGTTGGCGCAGGTGAACCCGGACACCTACGCCGTGGACAAGTTGAGCTTCTACGCGGAAGCCGTTTGGGAAAGCCGCAAACTGCGGGCGGCGTCGGGGCTGCCCGGTCTCGACTGGGTGGTGATCAGAAACCGGATCTCCACGACCTTCTCCAAGAACCGTCGGCGCATGGACGAGGCATTGAAGAGCCTGGAGAAGCGGTTGGCGTTTCGTTATGTCTCCGGGCTTTCAGAGCGCGTGATCTATCGCGAGCTCTTCCCGAAAGGACTGACGCTGGTGGATCTCAAAGATATCGATGACGGGCCGAAGCTGACCATGTCCCATGTGGCGGCGCGGCACGAGCTGCGCACGTTGCTGAATGACCTCGCCCTGCCTGGTTGGAATAGCTGAAACCGCAGAATAAGGTGGTACGAGGTACTGCAACCCCGATATCTTATTCGGCTGAAGCTCAAGGCAGGACAACCTGAATCGACTCGGAGGGCCTCAGCAGTTCATCCCGGCGGCGATCGAAGATGACGTCGAGTTCGTACACCGCGCCATGGAGCTCGACGCGGACGGCCTCGACACCGAGGCTGTAGATCCGCGCATCGCGCAGCTCTCCCTGGATGTTGACCTTCGCCGGCATGCCGGGACGATAGCGGCGCAGCACCTCCGCGGTGACCAGCGCACGGGCCAGCATCCTATCGTCGGGGGCCACGACGATCAGCGGCTCCTGTTGCAGGGTTTTGTAGATGACATCGCCCTGCCAGACGTTCCGGGAGACGACGATACCGTCGAACGGTGCACGCAGCTCGGCGCGTTCCAACGCGACCTGGGCGCCGGCTTCGGCGGCTTCGGCCGATCTCTCCTCCGCGATTGCCGCGGCCTGCAGGAGCTCGGCATCCTTGCGCTCTTCCTCGGCGATGAGGCCGCGGTCGAAGAGCTCCTCCGCGCGGTTGAGCTCGCGCTCGGCCGATTCGCTGTTGATCTTCGCGCGCGCGACTCCCGCTTTCGCCTCCAGCAGCCTGGCCTTGAGCTCGCGCTGGTCCATGCGTAGGAGCAGGTCGCCTTTCCGGACATGTTGCCCGGCGGTCACGGTGACCTCTTCGACGATGCCGTGGTCTACGACCCGCATTTCCACGCGATGCAGCCATTCCAACCATCCCTTCAATTGCAGGGTGGCATGAGCCGGGTGGGTGCTCAACAGCAGCAATGCGCATGTGACCCAGAATCTCATGGCGGGTCCTCCCCCTCAGTTCCCGGCCAGACGGGCTTCCCCTGTAGCGCATTGAGCTCCGCCCAGGCCAACGCCCGACAGTACGCCACTTGTTGTTCCTGCAGCCGTGCCTTGGTCTGCTGACTCATGGAGTCACCCAGATCGGCCTTGACCTCTTGCTCGTAAAGCGTGCGGCTCTCTTCCAGCTTGAGATCGGTCCGGGCAGATTCGGTCGCCGCGTACTGCTGAGCCGCTCTCAGGGCCTGCAGCCGAAGCAGCAGCTCCAGGATCTGCTGGCGTACCTCCATGTCGATGAGCCGGCGTTCCGCCGCACCCGCGCCCTCCTTCAGGACAGCCAGCCAGGCGTTGTCCTTCGCCGCCCTGTCGAAGACATTCCCCGCGGTCGGCATCTGGTTTGGCTGCGCGGGCAATCGCGGTGGGCTCAGGTCGCGGGGGAGAGTCAGTGGGCGGTTGATCGCCAGTGCCAGGAGAGAGCGGGTCAGGCGTTGTGAGGCCTGGCTGGCCGCGTACCGGCGGCGACTGTTCTGATAGACCTCCTGAAGCTCGGCGACCCGCAACTCGGAATACTGTCCCAGCTCCTGGCGGGCGCGCGCACGGTCGAACTGGATATAGGCGACCGCCATGGCTTCGTTGTAGCGGGAGAAACTGAGGTCCGCCAGCAGCACATCGAAGAAGCGCTCCAGGATTTCCAGTTGTTGGGCGGCCACCGGCTCGGTCAGGGATTCCATCGGCCGGTTACGCTGCGTGTCGATGCCGCTGGTGCTTGCGTACGCCAGCCGATGGCAGTCGAGGTGGAGTGGTTGGCGGCGGGGGAACCGTCCTGCCCTATGGATCTCGGGCAGGTTGCGGGGGTGTTGGCGGGCGTACTCCAGCGCCTTCCCCAGGCTCAGGGGGTCCGGAATCCCCTGTTCCTCGGCAAGTGCAGCGGAGGTATGTGCAAACAACAGCACCAAGAGCAATCGCAGGCGAGGATCAACCCTTTTGTTCATCGGTTGCGGACTTGGCCTGCTCGCGCTTGAAACGGAAGAAGGATTGGCTGTCGTTATGACGCTCCACGATGTATCGACCGAGCAGGAGAAACTCCCCGGCGTTCTTCGTCGCCCCCGTCAGGCGGCCGTTCCTCACGGGGTTGCCTTCCAGGTCGAAGAACAGGAAGACGGGAGTGGCGCGGACGCGATGCTGTTTCAGTGCGAACTCCTTCTGTGTCGTCGTCTTGCCCTGGAAATCGGTCAGCTCGAGGTCGCCCTCGATATCGACGCTGATGATGCGGAAGTGCTTGCGGTAGTAGTCCTGCACGTCGCCGCGGTTGAGTACGGTCTGCTTCATCCGGTAGCAGAAAGGGCAGTCGTCCATCTCGAACATGATGAGCAGTCCGGATTTACCCTCCTCCTGGGCGATCTCCAACTCCTGCTCGAGCTCGTTGAACGTCTCGTCGAAGAACGCTTGCGGATCGCGCACCTCGACTTCGGTGGGCGGCGGATTGTCCGCAAGACGGGCGTCGTTTGGCGCAACGCCCAGCTCCTTTCCGAAAGCCGGGTGGATGCAGAGTCCGATTGTGAGTATGAGGGATAGGTTCGAGCGACGCATTGCGAGTTCTCCGTTCACGCCCGTGGGATTTGCTCGTTTCAGACTCTTCGAACGGGCCCACGGTTCCTCCGGTGAAGGACAGCCCGCGGGCGCCTCGATAGAGCAGTCATTCACCGCGGGTGGTGAGATTGCGGGCATGCCTCGTTGGTCGATCGGGAGCCCACGGGACCGGCGGACCGCCTGGGACGCGCCTCCCTTCGGGTCGCACGGCAACCGGCGAGGGTACGAACCTGGGGGGAACGCTGCAACGACCAGCAGAGGTAAATTGGAGCGGGTGATGGGAATCGAACCCACGTCATCAGCTTGGGAAGCTGAGGTTCTACCATTGAACCACACCCGCGTGTG
>JAYEJW010000089.1:0-3445 GCA_034716535.1 Pseudomonadota bacterium | reverse complement strand
GGCAATCTCGTAGGGCGGATCAAGGAGCGCAGCGACGGATCCGCCGATGGCCGCGATTTTGGTGGGTCCGCTTCGCTTGACCCACCCTACAGCGGCCGGGGTGCCCCGGGTTTTTGAGAAGCTACAATCTGATGGAATATGCGGATGAAAGCGCTATTTTTTCTTAGTTGAGCCCTCTGGAATTTGCGGGGATCATTTTTGGCATATTTCTTGCTTGTTTATTCGCGAGAGGTTCGAGTCTCATTAGTTTCGGATCGCGGGCCCTTATGAGTCGAGAACTTGCGGACTCGCGCTTTCGAATCCTGTATTGAGTAACTCCATGGAATCCATCGTCACAACCTTGCGGGAGACGGAAATGCCCCGCGCTAGACATCCGCAACCCCTGCGCCCGGGGAAGTCCTCTCGGGAAACAATGGTCCCCAAGACGAAAAGCGGGACCCTGCGTTTGCTTCAGCTGACAGACACGCACCTGTTCGCCGACGCCGAAACCCGCTTGCTGGGCCAGAACACACGCCGCACTTTCGAGCTCGTCCTTGAGCTGGCATTCGATTCCTTTTGGCCGGCGGACATGATCCTGCTGACCGGGGATCTTGTTCAGGACGAAAGCCCGGAAGGATACCAGTACCTGGATAGACTCCTTGCAAGGCTCGATACTCCCTGTCACTGCCTGCCGGGAAATCATGACGAGTGCAGTACCATGTTCGGAATGTTCGGAAGCGGCGCGATCGACACCTCTCCCACTGTCGACTGGGGGGCATGGAACCTCGTCTTACTGGATTCTACGGTTCCCGAAGACGACCACGGCCACTTGGACAGATCGGAGTTGGAGCTGCTCGATGAAGCGCTCACGGAGTACCCGGACAGTCACGCCCTCGTCTGTCTCCACCATCAGCCGATCCCCGTGGGCAGCGCCTGGATGGACACCATGGCCCTCGATAACCCCGAGGACTTCTTCGCCCTCATTGACCGCCACCCGCAGGTGCGCGGCGTGCTTTGGGGACACGTTCATCAGGAATTTACCGGCTACCGAAACGATGTGCTCATGCTCGGCTCGCCATCTACCTGCTTCCAGTTCCTCCCCGGAAGCGGAGGCTTCGCCGTCGACACCCTGACCCCCGGTTTCCGGTGGCTGGAGCTGCACCCGAACGGCCGGATCTCGACGGGTATCGAGCGGATCGCGGCCTATCCGGATCCCGTCGACCTGACCACCGACGGCTACTAGTACCTCGTTTCACCTTATCTTGCTGAGACCGCAGAATAAGGTGAAACGAGGTACTAGGCCGGTGCCGACAGATCCAGGGGTAGACTCTCGCCGACCTCGAGACCCTGTTCCGTGTGCCGCACCCGCACAGCCAGGACCTCCACGCCTGCCGCCGCAACCTCGATGAGACGGGTGCTGTAAGCGGGATCGATAGACCAGGCCGGGGCGAAGCGATCGGCTTCCGGCCGATTCACGGCGAACAGAATCACCCCCCGGCGCCCCTGCCCCACAGCGCAATGCAACAGATCCAGGTGCTTGCGGGCCCGCTCACTGACCGCGTCCGGGAAGCACAGACGGTCCCCATCGAGGAGGGTGACGTTCTTTACCTCCACCAGGGCGTCCGCGGCGGACCCGTCGAAGAGCCCGATATCGATCCGTCCCCGGGGGTACCCGGCGGGCGCGAAGCTTACCTCCCGCCGCAACGCTCGGTAGCCGGCAAGGGACGGAATTCGCCCGCTCGCGATGCCCTCCGCCATAACAGAATTGGTGCGGCCCGTATGCACCCCCACCCAACCGGATCCCATGTCGACCCGTTCCAGGGTCCAGGCAAGCTTGCGGCGGGGATTGTCGCTATAGCTGAGCTCGACCGGGGCACCGAACTCCCAGCAGCTCTTCATGCTCCCGGTGTTGGGCACGTGAGCGGTGACGAGCTCGCCGCCCGCAAGCTCCACATCGGCGAGAAAACGCTTGTAGCGGCGCAAAATCCGGCCACGGGTGAGAGGGGGCAGTCGCAATGCGGACCTAAGCCTGGGTTACCGATCCAAACCCCAGCGGCATCTTCGTCACCGCGCCTTCGCGCCGCTCTGAACGGCGCCCGTCGTCATCATCTACGCCGCTGAGAAACCGCTCAAGGCTTGAAAGGCGGCGGGTTCGCAGGCCACACCGCTAACGTCGGCCATGGGCGAGCCCATTCGTAGCCACTCCCTGAGCTGGGCGACCGCGTGCGGATCCCCACAGGCGAGCACCTCTACCCGCCCGTCGGACAGGTTGCGTGCGTAGCCCGTCAGGCCCAGGCGTAAGGCTTGCTCACGGGCTGCGGCGCGAAAAAAAACGCCCTGGACCCGGCCCGCCACCAAGCAGCGAAAGCAGATCAGTTTGTCAGCTTCAGGTTCATTCATCGATATTGACCTCTACCACTCGCGGCCCATCGGCGGGCACCGCCTCGTCACCTGTTGTCGCTGGCGCGACCTTATCTCTCCGTAAGGGTGCGGACATGCCAACCTTTGAGAGTACAGCCCCCGCGCCGTTAGAATAAAGCCAATGTCCCAAAGGAGGAAGGCATGACCGTCACCATTTATCACAATCCGCGCTGCAGCAAGTCCCGGGAGGCACTTAAGCTGCTCCGGGAGAAAGGCGTAGAGCCCGAGGTCGTAAAGTACCTCGAGACCCCCCCGGACGAAGCAACCCTCGCGCACCTTCTGGACCTGCTGGGCCTGGAGCCCCGCGAGCTCATGCGCAAGAAGGAGAAGGAGTACAAGGAAAACAACCTGGCCAATCCCGAGCTGTCCCGAGAAGCCCTTATCGCGGCGATGGTCGCCCATCCGCGACTCATCGAGCGCCCCATCGTCGTCAAGGGCGAAAGGGCCGCCCTGGGTCGCCCGCCGGAAAGCGTCCTCGAGATTGTTTGAGCCCTTCGGGTGGAAAGGAGGTTCCGGCCCGATCACCCGATCTTCGGGGTACAAGCCGGCACGCGCACGTCCCTGACCTGTCGCGGCCTATCCTGTTTCGCCGCACGCCGGACCGCGAAACGCGGCCACTGACCCATTCATGAATTAGATCTCAATGAGCTACATCCTGATCCTGTACTACAGCCGCTTTGGGGCCACGGCGGAAATGGCGCGCCACATCGCCCGCGGGGTGGAGCAGATCCCGGGTGTCGAGGCCCGGCTGCGTACCGTCCCTGCAGTCTCCACCGTCTGCGAGGCCACGGAGGACAGCATCCCTTCAGAAGGCGCCCCCTACGCGGACAAGGATGACCTGCGCGACTGCGCCGGGCTCGCCCTCGGAAGCCCCACACGTTTCGGCAACATGGCCGCACCGCTCAAGTACTTTCTCGACGCCACCGGCCCTCTGTGGCTCTCGGGGACCCTGATCGGCAGGCCGGCGGCCGTGTTCACCTCCACTTCCAGCCTTCACGGCGGTCAGGAGGCGACGCTGCTGTCCATGATGCTGCCGCTGCTGCAC
>JAYEJW010000088.1:0-16317 GCA_034716535.1 Pseudomonadota bacterium | reverse complement strand
GCCTCGGGCACGCAACGACTGGCCATGATCCGCGCGGCCGTAGAGGATCAGACCGAATTCGTCATCGACGAGCGGGAGCTTCGGCGTTCGGGCGGCTCCTATTCTTATGATACGCTACTTTCTTTGCGGTCAGAGCTCGGTCCCGACC
Source organism: Pseudomonadota bacterium (assembly GCA_034716535.1). Classification (GTDB taxonomy): domain Bacteria; phylum Pseudomonadota; class Gammaproteobacteria; order Chromatiales; family Chromatiaceae; genus JAYEJW01. The sequence continues at coordinate 16,169 of JAYEJW010000088.1, read as the reverse complement.
TGCCGCTTTGCCTCTTGGTGGGCGCAGACGCCTTCGGCGATTTCCTCTCCTGGTACCGTCCGGACGACATTCTGGAGCTGGCCCATCTGGTCGTCATGGGACGACCCGGTACGGGCGATTCCGCGGACCCCGCCCTAAGGCGCTGGGCCGAGTCTCGTCTTACTCAGGATCCTGCTCACCTGGAGATGACATCGGGTGGCCGCATCCTGTTCCAGGAGGTAACGCAGATGGACATCTCCGCCACCGCCATCAGGAACTTGGTGGCAAGGGGACTTAGTCCGCGTTTTCTGCTTCCTGACCCAGTACTCCGGATCATTGAGCGGGAGGCCTTGTATCGTGTGTAGACTCGTGTCCGGTCCCCCGCACGTCGGCCCTTTGTCGATGGGCGAAGGTGATCGGGTGCGCCTGCGGTGCGCCGTTTTTTTCTATGCAGAGGAGATCGCATGCAGATCGAGCAACTGAAGCAGCTGGTCCTCGACACCCTCGCCGACATGAAGGCGAGGGATGTGTCTGTGATGGACGTGCGCGGTAAGACGGCCGTGACGGACTACATGATCGTGGCCTCCGGTACGTCGGATCGTCATGTAAAGGCCATTGGAGAGACCGTCGCCTTCAAAGCCAAGGAAGCGGGGGAGCCCGCGCTGGGGAGTGAGGGTGTTCAGGAGGGCGAGTGGGCGCTGATCGACCTAAACGCGGTCGTGGTCCACGTCATGCTGCCCAAGGTCCGCGATTTCTACAATCTCGAGCGTTTGTGGTCCGCTTCGGCTCCTGAGAAACGGTCCGCAGTCGTGCATCATCTCTGACGTGGACCGCTTCGACCGGATCTTCGAGCTCAATCGCATCCTTCAGAGTGCCCGCCATCCGGTCTCCCGCCGTCGCCTGCAGGAGGAGCTCGAATGCTCCCGTGCAACGGTCAAACGCATCATCGACGACATGCGCCTCTACGTGAACGCCCCCATCGTCTACGATCGGGAGCGCAACGGGTACTGCTATGACCAGAGGGAAGGGGAGATGTACGAACTCCCGGGCCTCTGGTTCAACGCCTCGGAGCTGCATGCGCTGTTGTCTGTGCAGCAGTTGCTCGCGAGCGTGCAACCCGGCCTACTCGACTCCCACCTCAAGCCCTTGCACAAGCGCATCGACGAGCTTCTGCGCTTGCAGCACGCGGGCTCCGACGGACTTAGCGGCCGCATCCGTATCCTGCAGATGGCCGCCCGCGAGGTAGGAGAGAGCTTCCAGGTCGTGGCCGGCGCCCTCGCCCAGCGCGTGCGCTTGAGGCTGAGCTACTTCAACCGGGCGAGCGAGGAGTACAGCGAGCGGGAGGTCTCTCCCCAGCGGCTCACCTACTACCGGGACAACTGGTATCTGGACGCCTGGTGCCATTTGCGTAACGGGCTGCGCACCTTCGCGCTCGACGCGGTCGGCGAGGCATGGGTGCTCGATGCGGCCATCGTCGAGGTACCCGACGATGAGCTCGACGCCCACTTCGCGTCGTCCTACGGCATTTTCGCGGGGACACCGCGCCACGTGGCGGTGCTCCGGTTCGATCCCCGGCGCGCCCGTTGGGTGGCCAAAGAGCGTTGGCACAGGGATCAGGAAGGGCGCTTCCTCGTCGATGGCAGCTACGAGCTCAAGGTTCCCTACAGCAACGCCTTGGAGCTGATCATGGACGTGCTGAAGTATGGACCGGACGTAGAGGTATTGGCGCCGGAACATCTTCGCCGAGAGGTCGCGGAACGTATGCGAGCGGCCCTCCTGCATTACTAAAGGCACGCGAAGGCAGGAAATCGGTCTCATTTGAGCTTGCGGCGCACACCTGGGGCTCCGCATTGCGGACGAGGGCGCTGCCGCCGTTGACATGCCCTATGCGAGTAAGTACATTATAATATATCGATTATCTAAGTCAGAGGCATCATCATGAGTGATCTGCTACGGATTGATTGCCAGGAATGGCGCGAACTGACCGAGCTCTTTCCCGTCGAGATGGAAGTCATCACCGAGATGATGATCGAGGTCGATGAGGAGGTTTGCGACGAGGTCGTCGTCCACTAACAGCAAGATGTACTGCGCACTTCGCCAGGGGTGCGCCGATGCGATAGATGCCGCCTTCGGGCGGTTTTCTTTTTCCCGCTGGGGGCGCAATACGCGGCTCCGGATCCCGGGGCATCTGCTACCATCGGGCCATGGAGCCCAGCGCCCCGATCATTTCCATCATCGCCGCGATGGCCGAGAACAGGGTCATCGGCTGCGACAACCGCCTGCCTTGGTATCTCCCGGCGGACCTTGCCCATTTCAAGAGACTGACGCTGGACAAGCCGATCGTCATGGGGCGGCGGACCTGGGAGTCCCTTCCCGGGCTACTGCCGCGCCGTACCCATATCGTCATAACGCGGAACCGCTTCTATCGGGCCGAAGGCTGTCTGGTGGTGGAATCGCCCGGGGCTGCCATAAGGGCTGCCGCAGATGCGCCGGAGATCATGGTGGTAGGAGGCGAGCGACTCTACCGGGCCATGCTGCCGATGGCTCGGCGCATGTACCTCACGCTTGTGGCCGCGCGGGTGCAGGGTGATGCCTACTTCCCCGTGTGGGATCCCACCCAATGGAGAGAGACCGGCCGCGAAGGGCACGCGCGAGACGAGCGCAACCGTTTCGATATGACCTTTCTGTCTCTGGAGAGGATCTGAGAGGATTCCGACGGTGCCATCCGCGCGCCGGCGATCCAGGGACAGGCCGCATCGCGCCGACGTTCCCCCGTTTCAGCCGCCGACCGGGACCGTGAGCCCCGCGCAGTCAACCCACAAGGGCGCAACGGGTTTTGTCTTGCGTACTCGAATGGCTGTCAGGCGCTTGCCCCAAAGACAACCGCTGTCGAGGGCCCAAACGTTCCCATCGCTCCAGTAACCAAGGGACGACCAATGGCCGAAGATGATGCGCTCATCCCTCGTTCTCCTGGCCGGGACCTCGAACCAGGGCATGTAGGAGGCGGCCTGAGTCCCGGGTGGCCCCTTTTCCTTCAGGGCGAGGTTGCCGTCGGCGTCACAGTAACGCAGCCGCGTGAAGCAGTTGGTGATGAAGCGCAACCGGTCCATGCCCGCGAGTCCCTCTGACCAACGGTTCGGCTCGTTGCCGTACATCGCGTGCAGATACTCCTGATAGTCCGGTCCTTGCAGGACGGTTTCGAGCTCACGGGCGTGGGCCAACGCCTCGAAAAGGTCCCACTGGGGTGGGAGTCCTGCGTGGATGAGCGAGAAGCCCTTCTTTGCGTCGTGGTGCATCAACGGACGATGCCGCAGCCAGTGCAGCAGCTCGTCCCGGTCGGGTGCTGCCAGCACCTCGTCCAGGTTGCTCTTTTTCCCGTGCTTGGAATTTCCCGCAGCGAGTGCGAGAAGGTGCAGGTCGTGGTTGCCGAGAACGACCAGAGCACGGTCTGCGAGGCCCTTGATGAATCGAAGTACCCGCAGGGAGTCCGGGCCTCGGTTGACCAGGTCGCCGACCAGCCAGAGCCTGTCTCTTGCGGGGTCGAATCCCAGCTGATCGAGCAAGTGGCGAAGCTCGTTGTAGCAGCCTTGAACATCGCCGATCGCGTAAGTCGCCACAGTCTTTACCCTGTCGTGCCGCGCCGATCGCGCACCTTGTCTCCCGAGCCCGCTTGCAACGGTGGACGCGGGGCGTGAGAGGCTCGGGATGCCCCGAGCCTCTTGATACTCCGTGGCGGCGCGCGTTTCATAGCCGACTACACAATCAAAGGCTTTGCAGCCACCTAGATGGCCGAAGGTGCTCAGTGCCGGCCTGCAAACTCAGTGCAGGCTCGACGGCATGGCGAGTGAGAAGGGGGCGATGTCCGCAGCGAAGCGGGTACCGTCGTCGGCGACCATATCGTAGCTGCCATGCATGCTCCCCACGGGGGTCTCCAGGATGGTACCGCTTGTGTAGCGGTAACTCTCGCCCGGCTTGAGGTGGGGTTGCTCGCCAACGACGCCTTCCCCGCGGACCTGCTGCACCTTGCCGTTGGCGTCGGCGATGATCCAGTGGCGATTGAGCAAGCGTGCAGCCTCCAGACCGGTGTTGCGGATGGTCACCGTGTAGGAGAATGCGTAGCGCTCCGCCCCGGGCTTAGACTGATCGGGAAGGTAGTCGCTGTTTACGCTGACAGCAATCTGGTAGCGGGGGTTTTCGGCGAATTGCATGAATGTTTCCTTGGCTCCGCCGCAAAGATAAGGGGTGGGCGGCCCAAAAACAATGCGCAGAGCAGTGCCGTGAGTGGCTAGTGATTGGACGACCTAGAGTGTTCTTAGCCCCGAAAAATCGGCCACTGCGCAATTTTAAGCAGACAAAAGATCGGGAAAAGAAGATAATTGCCGGCCAGACGTCGAAAGCCGGCAACAGCCGTCGATCTGGTCACATTTCGGGGTTGTTCTTTGCAGATTAATCAAAGTGTTGTACACTGTTCCTTGAAATCTACTAAGAACCCTCACGTCGCCGGTACGTCCATGATTTTCAAGCGATGCCGTCGTAGGCCCGATCTATTTACCGTGCTACTTCTTGTGGTCGCATTGGGGATGTCAGTTGCCTTGGCCTATCAGGTCAACGTCTACTATGGTGGGGACCAGGCGCCCATCGCCAAGCAGACTCCCGCGACTGGCGCCCTGGGCGGATAAGCGGCGAACTGTGTGCTCGTATTCTGCGGCCCATGGCCGCTGGGCATATCCGTATCGCGTTGTCCATGAGCACTTGGACATGGATGGATCTCGGGCCCGCCGCCTCGATCTCACCAGGGATTTTGCGTCCCCAGAAGCCATAACGCCTCCCGGTTGCCCACTCGTGCGCTGGATGTCCCAAGCGGTCTTCCCATTCATGCTGCGTGCGAATATCGGCCGATGACCAACAGGCTGCGTGTGGCAGTAATCGGTGCGGGTTATCTGGGCCGTTTCCATACTCTGATCTATTCGCGCATGCCGGACGTGGAGCTGGTTGGCGTGGTGGACACCGACGCCGAACGGGCGAGCAATGTCGCCTCGGAGGCGGGCTGTGCCGCCTTCACCGACCCGCTGATCATCGCCGATCGGGTGGATGCGGTGAGCGTGGTGGTGCCCACCACCGCTCATCTCGAGGTCGCAGCCCCGTTCCTCCGTCGCGGCATCCACATGCTGATGGAAAAGCCGATCGCCGCCACCAGGGACGAGGGCGAGTCGATCATTCGGCTGGCCGAGCAGTTCGGCTCCGTCCTGCAGATCGGGCATCTGGAGCGCTTCAATGCCGGGATCATGGCGCTCGCCGAGCGCATCGAGGAGCCGCGCTATGTGGAGGCACAGCGCATGGGCGGGTTCGTGGAGCGGGCGACGGACGTGGACGTCGTCTCCGACCTGATGATCCATGACATCGACATTGTGCTGTCCCTGATGGGCTCGGAGATCCGGGATATCGCGGCGGTGGGTACGCCGGTGTTGACCGATCACGTGGACATCGCCAGTGCCCGCCTGGAATTCGCCAACGGGTCCGTCGCCAATGTGGTTGCCAGCCGGGTTTCGGACAAGAAGACCCGGCGTATCCGCGTGTTTCAACAGCGCATGTACCTGTCCCTGGATTTCGTTGAGCAGACCATCGATATTGCGTACCCGAAGGCTGACCCTGGGGCATCTCGACCGGAGATCGTTCGCGAGCGCATCCAGGTAGAGCCCGTCAAACCGCTGGACAGGGAGCTGGAAGCCTTTGTGGAGTGCGCTCGTACCGGCCGCCGCCCGATTGTCGATGGCGAGGTGGGGCTCGAGGCCCTGGATGTGGCCCTGCAGGTACAGTCGCGTATCCGAATCTGACCCGATCCTAACATTCGGCAGATCCAGGTACGGGTCAGGCCGAAAGCTCTCCCACTGTCTCTGATGGCACGTCCGTACTACTTCGCCTACGGTTCCAATCTGCACCCGCTACGGCTCCGCCTGCGCACGCCGAGTGCCCGCCTCTTCGGGCGAGCTCAGCTGCGGGGGCATCGATTGCGGTTTCACAAGCGCGGACGCGATGGATCTGCCAAGTGCGACGCTTGGCGCACGGGACGGAGCGAGGACGTCGTTCACGGTGTCGTCTACCGGGTCGCGCGTCGCGACAGGCTGGACCTCGACCGTGCGGAGGACCTCGGCCGCGGCTATGACCGGGTCCGCCGCTGGGTGTCCGTGAATGGACGCACACGGGCAGTCTTCACCTACGTGGCGCGTCCAGAGGCTATCGTCGACGATCTGATGCCTTTCGACTGGTATCTCGGCTACGTGCTGCGTGGAGCCCGCCATCAGGGGCTGCCCGGGGCTTATGTCTCGGGGTTGGACCGGGTAGAGAGTCTGCGGGACGAAGATGGGGGGAGGCGACGCCGCAATCGGCGCGTCATGCTGCGCTCGCGACCATTTCGGCGGCGGTAGCCAGCGCGGCCGCTAGACTGCCACCGTCTGCGCGTCCCGTCCCGCATAGCTCCAGGGCGGTCCCGTGGTCCACGGACGTGCGGATGATGGGCAGCCCCAGGGTGATGTTCACGGCACGTCCGAAGCACAGATGTTTCAGCACGGGCAGCCCCTGGTCGTGATACATGGCCAGCACGGCGTCCCCGTCCGCAATCCTGTCGGGGACGAAGGCGGTATCCGCCGGCAGCGGGCCGACGAGATGGAGGCCCTCCCCCCGCAGTCGGGCGAGTACAGGCTCGATCACCTCGATCTCCTCCCGCCCCAGATGACCACCTTCCCCGGCATGGGGGTTGAGGCCGCACACGAGCACCCGGGGAGAGGATATCCCGAACTTTTCCCGCAGGTCTTTGTGAAGAATGCGAATCACTCGCTCGAGGCGACGCGGCGTGATCTGCGCGCTCACCTGCGAGAGGGGAAGGTGGGTGGTGGTGAGTGCTACCCGCAACGCGGGGCACGCCAACATCATCACAGGAAAGGCGCGGCAGCGCTCGGCGAGAAACTCCGTATGACCGGTGAAGGGGAGTCCGGCTTCGTTGACGATCCCCTTATGCACCGGTCCGGTGACCAGGGCGTCGAAGCGGCCAGACAGGCAGCTGTCGCAGGCTCTCGCCAGAGTCTCGAGGACGTATCCGGCGTTCCGCGGATCCAGACGCCCGGGAATGGCCGGTTCGCGCAACGGGACGGGGAGCACCCTGAGTGATCCGGCGCGATGAGCGGCCGGCGGCGCGTCGGCGTCGATGGAGATCAGTTCCAGGGGTTGGCCCAGCAAGGCCGCACGGGCGGCAAGCAGCTTCGGATCCGCGACCGCGACCAACTCCCCTGCGAAATCGTCCCGGGCGACCTGAAGACACAGGTCGGGCCCGATGCCGGCCGGTTCCCCGGGGGTGACGGCAACGCGTGGCCGATCCGCTGAGCCCACCTGAAGCTACTCCTCCTCCTCGCTCTCGAGGCGCATCTCGACGTAGGCCTCGTCCCGCAACCTTCGCAGCCATACCTCAGTGGCCTCGTCCGCCTTGCGCTCGCGGATCGCCTCCCGGGCCTTGAGCCGCATTATCTCTTCCGTGGTGTCTTGGCGGCGCCGCTCGATCACCTGCACGACATGCCAGCCGAAGGTGCTCTTGAAGGGCCTGCTGACCGCGTTGGGAGCCAGCGCATTCATTTCTCGCTCGAACTCCGGGACCGTGTCTCCCGGATTGACCCACCCGAGGTCTCCCCCCTTGAGTGCGGAACCCGTATCGTCCGAATGGGAGCGGGCGAGGGTGGCGAAGTCGTCGCCGCCGACGATGCGAAGCCGCAACTGTTCGAGGCGGGTCCTGGCGTCGTCGTCCGAGACCACCTCGTTGGTCCGCACGAGTATGTGACGGGCGTTGGTCTGGGTGACGATCTCGGGACCGGTGCCCTTGACGTCCGCCACCTTTACGATATGAAAACCGCTGGGACTGCGTAGGGGTTCGCTGATCTCGCCCTTGGCCATGGTGTGGGCCGGATCCTGCACCAGCGACGGCACCTCCCCCATGCTGAACCAGCCCAGGTCGCCGCCTTCCAGGGCCTTTCGCCCGTCGGAATTGCGCAGGGCGATTTGTGCAAAGTCGGCACCCGTGCGCAGGCGCTTGACCAGACTCTGGGCCTTCGCCTGGGCCTTCTGGACCTCTTCATCGGAAGCGCCTTCCGGCACGGCGATCAGAATGTGCGAGAGGCGCACGTCTGTGCGCTCGATCAGTCGACCCGACTCTTGCTCGAGGAAGCGGTCGATCTCCTGATCGGTCACTGTGATGTTCTTGACCACCTCCTGAGCCTGGAGGCGGGACGTGAGGATCTGCATGCGCGTATCCTCGCGAAAATCCTCGAACCGGATACCGCCGGTTTCCAGGGTGTTGCGCAGGTCTTCCAGCGTCATGCCATTGCGCGCTGCGATGTTGGTTATCGCCTGGGTCAACATCGCATCGTCCACCTCGATCCCCAATGCCTCGGCCTGCTGAATCTGCAGGCGCTTTAGGATGATGCGGTCCAGAACCTGGCGAGCGAGCACGGAGCGAGGCGGTACTTCGGTACTCCGGCCCTGCAGTTGGGGAATTACAAGGTCGATCTCGTGCTCGAGCTCGCTGCGTACGATGACGTCTCCGTTCACAACCGCTACGATCGAGTCCAGCTCCTCGATTGCCGCCGCGGGAGCGCTGAGCGTCAGGATGCAGATCAGCAGCGTCAATGTCCCTCTGCGTCCGAAGTACCCGCCGCAACTGCTCTTACTCTGCATGATAGCCATAGATACCGCGCTCCAGGAATTTGTCGACTTGCTGTCCGATGGTTCCGAGCCCCGCGAGCTCCATCTGCACCATGATGGTCGTGTTCCCCTCGCTGTCGGGCTTGTTCTTGAGGTGGCGTCCGAGCAGGCGCATGCGCCAGCAGCATTGGCCATACTCGACACCGGCGAACGCCTCGATGGTTTCACTGTGCAGGAGGGAGTAGAACCAACGCCCCACGAACTGCAGCTTCGGGTTGACGGGCCAGCGGAAGGAGATGTCGGTGTCCTCGTAGCGGGTCTCCTCGCTCGTGCCCAGATCGAAACGATAGGCGAGGTTAACCAGGTGCTCCTCGGGAGTCTCGTAGTGCAGCTCCAGAACCCGCTTTTCCGACTGCTCCTCGTCCTTGTTGGGGTCCCATTGGAAGCTCGCACGACCGCTCCAATTGGGAAGAAAGCGGGCCGAGAACTCGCCGGCGATGGCGGAGCTGCCCGCGTCTTCAGACGGCCCGCTGATCTGAACGTCCCGATCCCTGAAATAGAGGATCTGTCCGATGCTGGCGCGCAGCAGCTCGTAACCTGATCGGGTCGCCAGGGTTCGTGATGTCAGGCCGAGCGTCAACTGGTTCGCGTCTCCAATGCGATCGCGACCCGTGAATCGGTTCTGCCGGAACAGGCTGTTGAAGCTGAAGCTCAGCTCCGAGCTATCGAAAACCGGTGTGTCTTCTTGATCATCGAAGGGTGTGTAGAGGTAGAAGAGCCTCGGCTCCAGCGTTTGCAGCGACTCCTGGCCCAGCCAGGAGATGTTGCGCTCGAAAATCAGCGTACCGTCCAGGTTGACGCTCGGTATGGCATAAGAGGGGTTATCCGGGTCTCCCGGATCCTGGTTCCGCAACCCGTAGGTGGCGGAATAGAGGTTGACCCTGGGAATGAGGTGACCGTAGGGACGGCGCAGGGGCCAGCGCGCATAGGGTTGCACGGCCAGGCGATGACCGTTGACTCTGGCGCTGTTGTCGAAGTAATCGTACTCGCCGTCAAGCCCGAGCTCGATGCCTGGACCCAAGCGGCGCGGTGACAGGGTCAATAACAGTTCCGGCAATCGCCCGTAAGGCCGGGATTCGGGTGGGATACTGGCGTCGACGGTTTGGAAGTCCTGCAGGCGAGTCAGAAGGCGCCACCCCTTGCCCGAGTAGACGAGGTCCCCCCGTCGCTCGATGTTGCGCAGACTGGTGATTTCGAGCCGGTTGCCGAAGTCCTCCAGGTACTCGTCGTCCGAGACCGCGTTGAAATTCACGTAGGAGGACCAGCTGGATCCATAGCGTCCACTCTGTTCGAGACGCAGTGCGCCACGAGTGCCGTTGTCTTTGAACTGGCGATCCTGGGGGATAACCTCCCCGTAGAGCTCGAGCCGCTGCTGCCGCGTCAGATAGCGGAGCTCCGCCCCGAGCATCCCGCCGCGCTTGCTCATGTAGCGGGGGAACAGCGTCGCATCCATGTTTGGCGCGATATTCACGTAGTAGGGTATGGTTACGTCGAACCCGTTTTCATCCGAGTTGCCGATCGAGGGGACCAGGACACCGCTCTTGCGCCGGTCGTCGATGGGGAAGGACAGGTACGGGGTGTAGAGAATCGGCACGTCGCCGACCCGCAGCTTGGCGTGTCGCGCTACGCCTTTTCCCTCGGCCCGGTCGATTTCGAGCTCGGACGCCTGCAGGGACCAGTCGTTTCGACCCGGCGGACAGGCGGTATAGGTGATATTCCGGTAGCGCGTGAGCGTGGGATCGACAAGATCCGCCTGATCCGCGGAACCCCGTGCGTTGATCGGCCCGGTGAGGCGATAGTGGGTGTTCCAGATGCTGCCCTGATCGGTCTCCAGGTTCATCTCCGCTCTGGTGCCGACGATGCGCATCCATGGATGAGCGAAGTAGGCGTTGCCGGTGGCGACCACGTCCGCGCTATTCGCATCGTAGGTCATCTCGTCGGCTTGGATGTGTCGATGGCCTTGATCGAGCTGGATGTCTCCGCTGAGCGTCAGCAGATCCAGGTTTTCGTCGTAGCCGAGCGCATCGGCGCTGATGTTGACGGGTTCTTCGCCGGTGGGCTCCGGGGGAGGAACCGCTCGCCCCAGCCGCAGAGGACGTGGTCCGCAGTACTCCCAAGGCAAGCCTTCGAAGAGCCGGCCGGTGTCGGTGTGCTTGGCTGTAACAGAGGACGAAACGTCGGCGTCCTGTGCAGCTGCCGCACTGCCGGGGCGGGCCTTGGTCTTTTCGGCTCCCTCGCCTGCGGTGCCGGTCGGGGCCTCGGTCGAAGCAGCGGGTTGAGCGCGGTCGCTGACGGCGGGCGGCGAACTGGTCGCCACAGGCTCCGTCGATTGCGTGTTGGCCGCCTCGGCAGGTGACGGTCGTGTCTTACCTGCATCGTCTATGCCTGAGTCGGCGCTTCCGGCGCCCGCGACGGGCGACTGCGCGATGTCGTGCCGTGTCTCGGCGGCCTGTGCTGTCGAAGGTTTGGCGGTGTCTTTTGGCTGAGGGGACTTCGGTGCAGAGCGCTCAGGGGCGGGGGCCTGCGACGCAGTGACTTTGTTCTTCTCGCCGCGCCGGTCGGACTTGGCGAGCGGAGTCTCCCGTTTCTTCCCGTCAGAGGGCTGGGAGGCGGAAGATGTCGTTGACTTGGGCGGCTGGCGGGACGGGGCCGAGTCGATACCCGAATCCACCGCTCGTTCGGTTTGGCGCGTTGCTTTTGCGGGTACACTCGTACCCGAGTCCGCATGGTGCTCTTTGCCCGCGAGGGGCTTGGCGTCCCTCCGTGGCGATGGTGGCCCAGGGCGTGCAGTGTCGCCTTGTCCACTGCACACCCAGCCGTCGCCGTCCGGGCCTGCGACGCAGCTCCAGCCATCCGTCGCTCCGGCGGACGAAACAGTCGCCGCCAGCAGGAGCGTCATGAGGCAGACGATTCGGTGTCGGTTAGTCGATGGCACGATTCTGGTTGCTTTCGGGAGGCTGGATCGAGGTCGCCGCCAAGGTTGCGCCCGGCGCCGGATTCGGGCTCCGTTGGGCAAAGAGAGCATTTTAGCGATTTCCCGCGGACTTCGGCACTAAAAGCATCGACCGGGTGCTGCTTGAGCGCCGGGATACGCCTGGGAGAAGGGTTGGCAAGCTCGGCGGTCACGGCTGTGTGGCCGTGCGCGGTCCCGGGGGGAAGAATAGGGTGCGCCCTTGTTCCGCGTCGAAAGGGGCCTATGCAGTTGTTTCTGGTACGTCGGAGGAGACGAACAATGTGGCGGCGAGCGCTCTTGGATGATTGGCTCAGAAAGACGCTGGGCAGCGACCAGTTCAGGCTCTCGCCGGCGTCCGGCGACGCGAGCTTCCGTCGCTATTGGCGGGTGCGCATGGACGGGCGAAGCTACATTGCCATGGATGCACCCCCCGAGCAGGAGGATATCGAGCGCTTCGTGCGCATCGCCGAGCGGTTTCGGGTGATCGGCCTGAACACGCCGCAGGTCCACGCCGAGGATCGCGCACGAGGTTTTCTGCTCCTGGGCGACTTGGGGGACAGGCTCTACCTCGACGTGCTCGATGCGAGCAATGCGGACCGGCTGTATGGCGACGCGATGGGGGCCCTGATGGTGATTCAGGCCTGCGCGCCGACAGATGGCCTCCCCGCCTATGATGGCCCCTTCTTGCGCCGGGAGATGGAGCTGTTCCGGCAGTGGCTGATCGAGCGGCGATTGGGGTTGGAGCTGGAACCGGCTGTGCAGGACGCGATCGACGACGCCTTTGATTTCTTGGTCGCGAGTGCTTTGGAGCAGCCCCGGGTCTGCGTCCATCGGGACTTCCATTCACGAAACCTCATGGTTACGGCACCGCCTTCACCGGGCATCCTGGACTTTCAGGACGCGGTGGTCGGCCCGGTGACCTACGATCTGGTCTCGCTGCTGCGCGATTGCTACATCCTGTGGCCCCGGCAGCGTGTACAGGACTGGGCGCGGGGATACTTCGACCTGGCCGTGCAGTCCGGAATCCTGCGCGGGGCGGATGAGGACCGCTTCACGCGCTGGTTCGACCTCATGGGGGTGCAGCGTCACCTCAAGGCGAGCGGTATCTTCGCGCGTCTCGACATCCGCGACGGCAAGCCCGGCTACCTTGCCGATATCCCGCGGACTCTCGGGTACCTGGTCGAGGTCGCGCCGCTTTATCCCGAGCTTCAGGTCCTCGCGGACCTGATTCGCGATCGGGTGCTGCCGGCGCTTCCGGTCGACTGATCGGCGCTTCTACATCGCCATTCTTTGCCGCGCAGAGGCGCAGAGAAAACAGAGCGATGACCGATCCCGATGCGCGTTCCATGGCCACCAGCGGTCCCGGAACCGGGATGGTGGGCTGCAACGTGCAGACCGCGCTGGAGGCCGAACACCATCTGATCGTCGCACACGAGGCGACGAATGTCGGCAATGACCGCAGCCAACTCGCCAAGATCGCAAAGCAGGCCCGCGGCGCCAGCGCCATGGAGGGCGAGGATCTCACGGTCGTCGCCGACCGTAAGCGCATCCGATACTCCGGTGCTCAGCGGACCGGTATGATCTGAAAAGGTTTTCCATTGAACCGAGGACAGAGTGCACCTAGACAGTTTCATCGTATCCGCCTTGCTGCTGCTGGCCGTCACATCGGTGGCGGTCGCGCTTTTCCGCCACCTCGGCCTCGGCTCGGTGCTCGGGTTGCTCGTCGCGGGCGTGGTGGTCGGCCCCCACTCCCCGGGCCCCGATGTGACAGCCCATGTGGAGGATGTGCGGCACTTCACTGAATTGGGGGTGGTGTTGCTGCTTTTCGTGATCGGCCTGGAAATGAAGCCAAGCCGCTTGTGGTCGCTGCGCCGGGACTTGTTCGGTCTCGGCTCGTTTCAGATCCTGCTGGCCGCTCTCGCCATCGCATTGTATGTGTCATCGGGCGTGGAATCCTGGAAAACGGCGCTGCTCATCGGCCTCACCCTGTCGCTCTCCTCCACCGCCTTCGTCATGCAACTGCTGCAAGAGCGGGGGGAGTTCGCCAGCAGCCACGGCACCGGCGCATTCGCGGTGCTGTTGATGCAGGACCTCGCCGTGGTACCGCTGCTCGCCCTGGTACCGCTGTTATCCGACACCGCCGTGATCGCCTCCGGCGTCCCGCTATGGGAACAGTTGCTCATCCTGGGCGGCATGTTCGCGGTCCTCGGGGTCTTCGGCCTTCGAGTGGTCCCTTTCGCGTTGGAGTGGCTGGCGCGCCACGACAACCGCGAGGCATTTCTGCTGGTGGTATTGCTGGCGGTGTTCTTGGCGGCTTGGGCCATGCACCAGGCAGGACTCTCCATGGCGCTGGGCGCCTTCATCATGGGTATGCTGCTCTCCGGGTCGCGCTACAATATGCAGGTCCGTGCCCACATAGAGCCCTACAAAGGCCTGTTGATGAGCCTGTTTTTCGTGGCCGTGGGCATGTCCATCGACCTCGGGGAACTGGCCGAACGGCCGCTCGAATTCGTTGGGCACACTGCTGTCCTGATCGGCATCAAGCTTATGGTGCTGTTTCCGTTGGCGCTCGCCTTCGGATACTCCCGTGCTGATTCCGTGCGCATCACTTTCCTGCTTGCCCAGGCAGGCGAATTCGGTTTCGTGCTTTTTGGGTCCGCCCTGGTTCTGGAGGTCATCGACGAGGCCACCTTCATCATGGCCGTGGGCGTGATTTCCCTGAGTATGCTGGTTACGCCGCTGCTGGTGCGTTTCGGCGACGGGCTGGCCCGTCGACTCGAAGGCAAACGCAACGGGTCCCAAGGTCTGCCCGCCGACGTGCAGGAAGTGTCGGAGAGGCAGGTGTTGATCGGCGGTTACGGTCGCATGGGTCACACCGTAGCCACGCTGCTACAGGCAAGCGGAATTCCCTTCGTCGCCTTTGACAGCAACCCTGAACGAGTGGCGCAAGGGCGGGCGGATGGCCATCCCGTGCTGTATGGAGACATCTCCGACCCCGAACTGCTCGCCGCCACCCATGCGGAGCGGGCCTCCCTGGTTGTGCTCACCATCGACCCCAGCGCCACCGCGTTGCGCACGGTCGCTCACCTGCGCAACACCTACCCTCGGGTGCCGATCATTGTGCGCGCTCGGGACCTCGAAGCAAGCGCCCGCCTCCTCCAGGCCGGAGCGACCCAAGCATTTCCGGAAACAATCGAAGCCAGTCTGCGCCTCGGTGCGGAAGCACTCCAAATGGTCGGTGCACCTGCGGACAACGTCGAATTGCTGATGCAGGGCATTAGAAACAGAGGTTACGAACTGGTGCGCGAAGGGGCGGAGGGCGATGAGTCGCCATAATCTTGACGGAAAACGATCTGGTGAGCGGCCCGGCTGACCGCGACGACGGCAGGGTTCCCGAGCCTGCGCTCCGTGGAGATGAGGTAGAAGCGTTCCCGTATCTCCTTCGTGCGCCCGATCGCCTCGACATCATACTGTTCCCGTACTTCCCTCTCTATCACGGAAGGTGCGCAGAAAACGCCGACACCCGCTTGGCCGAATACCTTCATCAGGGCGCTGTCGTCAAATTCCCCGACGATAGTGGGCGCTATGCGTAACCGCTGGAACCACTGCCGCAACGCGCCGTAAAGGGCCGTGTCGGGCGCGGGCAGCAACACGGGCGCACAATGCAGCGACTGAAGGGAGAACGGGGCCAAGTTCGAATTATTTCTCGATCTCTGAGTCATGTCGGTGCGGTGCTCCAAAATACGAGCATGGCCCCTTTAAGCTATCTACGTGAGGCCATTCGAGTGGGAGCGTCGGCGTCCCATGTGGCCGCGGACGACCGTTACCGGACGTTCGCCTTGGAAAACTGGAGGCTGACGTTCCTCGCCGCCGACAAGCCCGCGAAAGCGAGCGTGGTGGTGGTCAGATCCACGCCCTCGAAGTTCGCGCCCGTGAGATGCGCCGCCCGCAAATTCGCCAGCGTCAAGTCGGCTCCACTAAAATCCGCGTCCGTGACATCGGAGCGGGAGAGATCCGCCCGCATCAGGGACACGCCGCAAAGCCTCGCCCCCACGAGGCTGGCTCGAACCAGGATCGCGCGGTTGAGGGTGGCAGGCAGGCAGTCGTCTCCGCCCAGCCGCGCGCGGTCCAGTTTCGCGCCTGTGAGGTTGGCGCCATTCAGACGCGCATTACACAGATAGGCCTCCGTCAGATCGGCGCCGCGAAGATCGGCTTCGAGGAGGAGCGCCGAGCCGACAGTAGTCTTTCGCATCACGGCGTTGCGAAGCTTGGCGTTGTGCAGGTCGGCGCGACAGAGATCCGTACCCGAGAGATCCGCCCCCTGCAGGTCTACATATGGCATCTCACAGGCGGTGACACGGGCGTCCACGAGCTTGCACTCGGCGAGCACCGCCGCATTCCCTACGAAATCATCGCCGAACGCCGCGCCGTTCAAGTCGGCACCCGTCAGGTCGGCCCCGCGCAACATCGCCGCCTTGAAGCTCGCCCCCTG
>JAYEJW010000087.1:0-3463 GCA_034716535.1 Pseudomonadota bacterium | reverse complement strand
ACGGGGTGCAGTGGAGGTTCCGCCCCCACAAGGGCAAATGGACCCATGATACGTCCTGGAGAACAGGCGACGCGATTGCGCCGACCTTACCCGGGTTCAACTGGACCCTCATCAATGGCGCCTCCACAGTCTATGCGAATCTCACCGCCCTCGCCTCGGAGGGGTTGGTCAACGTGCTCTCGTCCCCCTCGGTGATGGTGCTGGACAACCAGACGGCCAAGATACAGGTCGGTCAACAGGTGCCCGTCGCCACCTCCCAGCAGCAGGGGACCTCAACGACGGACCGCATAGTAAACAACATCGAGTACCGCGATACCGGCGTCCTGTTGTCGGTCAAGCCGCGGGTGACGCCCGGCGGCTTGGTGCAGATGGAGATCGAGCAGGAGGTAAGCACCGTCGACGAAGAGGTCCAGTCGGGGCAGCAAACCCCCACCATCGATACCCGGAACATCACCAGCAACGTGGCCGTGCGCTCCGGGCAGGCGGTGGTGCTGGGCGGACTCATCCAGGATATCCGCAGTAAGAACAACACGGGCGTTCCCGGGCTCTACGGTCTGCCCGTGATCGGCCCCCTGTTCGGCACGCGCAGCAAGAACGCGGATCGTACGGAGCTGGTCGTCGTGCTCACCCCGCGGGTGATCGCCAGCGATCAGGATATCCAAGCGGTGACGGCAGACTTCCGCGAAAAGCTGAAGGGGCTGGAATACCGTTTCTGAGTGCGGCCTGAGACGATTGACGGTTGCAAGGCCGAACGCGGATCCGTCTCGGTCGCCACCTGCAAGCGGCCTTCTGCCCCCCCCGCCGTCTCGATGATGTCAGTGCCCCCGCCATGACCGTCCTCCCCCGCTCCGGCCATCTCACGGGCGAGGACAGGGACGACCTGGACGGACGGCGGTTTTTCCCCGCAACGATGGGCGCTGTACCGCTCGTTCTCCTGCAGGCGCTCGCCTTGCTGCTACCCGCCCTGCTCGTCCTCTATTACGCCTCTCACGCCGGATCCCTGCCCGATTACGATTATTGGCTTACCGTCTGGCAGATGCTGGGAGACGAGGGATTCTCTCGGGATTTGTCCAAGTGGTTCAAACCCGAGAACGAGCATTGGGTGGTCATCACCAAGGGGATCTATGCGCTCAATATCCTCCTCACTGGTGGTCACAACGTCGGGCTATCGGTTACCGCCTTTTTGATGGCCTTGGCCCAGACCCTTCTGCTGGTCTTCCTGGCAAGGCGGACAGTCGGCGGGGGCGGCCTGGCCTCGGTATTTCCCGTCCTGATCGTCTCCGCCTTCCTGTTCACGCCGCAGGCGGTCCACAACTGGTTCATGGGAATGAGCGGAGTGGCCTGGATTTCCGCAAATCTCTTCTCCCTGACCGCGATCTTCGGCCTCTACCGCCTCGCCGAGGGCGGTTGCACAGGCTGGCTGGGAGTCAGCCTTACTGCCGCTCTCATCGGTTGCCTCACCTACAGCACCCCCCTGGCCGTTTGGCCTGCACTGATCGTCGGGGGGCTGCTTCTGCGGTTACGTCCATGGCAGCAGCTGGCCTATCTCGGGGCGGCGCTCGCCGTCTACACGATCTACCTCGTTTCCTATGATCGACCTGAATTTCACCCCGAGCTACAACGCTCCATAGGCGCGCTCCTTCAGTACGTCCTGGTCTTCCTCGGCGCCGTCGCCGCCGATACCAAGACGGGGGCGACGGTTCTGGGCGCACTGGGCATACTCGCGTCGGGCTTCATGGCCGCGCTGTTTTCTCTGGGCGACCGCCCCCGGTTTCGCGCTGCGATCCCTTGGCTGATGATCCAGGCCTATGCGCTGGCCAACGCCCTGATGGCGGCCATCTCGCGGTCGGGATTCGGTGTCGAGCAGGCACTCTCCAGCCGTTATGCCTCGCTGCCGGCGCTTTTCTGGATGTCGTTGTTTGTGCTCATGCTGCTCACTGCAAAGGCTTCGAGAACAGAGAGGAGGGGCGCTTTCTGGCTGGTCGGCGCTCTGATCGGCTTCGGCGGGCTGGCGATCTCCATGCATCTGGCCAGCTACGACCAAGCCCAGCAGTATTTGGTCCGGGCAGAGAAAAAGAAGCTGGCTGAGGCCGCCTGGTACACAGGCGCGGACGACCGAAAGCTTTTCATCGACACCATCGCGCCATCGGGCGTGGTGGTGCATCTGATGAATCCGGTGGTAAAGGCCCGCCTTGCGAACATCGGCCACGTGCCCTTCGACGGTCGGTTCGATGCATGCCCGTCCTTGGGGGAAGTGGTGGTCCCGGATCGAGCAATCGCCAATCAGCCCCGCACTCAGGTTCCCGGCGCCATCGAAGAAATCGAAGAGAGACAAGAATCCTATGTGCGCATCGGTGGTTGGCTGTCCACGCATCGCGCACCGATCGCCTGTATAGCGCTGGTCAACGAGGATGGGGTGGTCCGAGGGTTCGCGGCAAGCGGGTTGACCCGCGTCGTCAGTGTCCCGAAAGAGGATCGCGACAGGCTCCCATGGAAGGGCTACGCGTTGCCCAACGCGACCGACCGGTCGCTGGCCGCCGCCCTGCTGATGGAGGAGAACGGCCCGTGGGTTCTCTTGCACGATCCGGTGTCTCTGCAGTGAAACGCCCCAAGGAATCGCTGCCGATCGGCCTTGATTCAGCCCCCGTCCACGTGCTTGTCCCCGCCGGGTCCCCATCGTGGACGCATATCGAACCATCTGCATCGCACCTTCACCTCGCACACACAAACCGGCGATACCTGGCCTCATCGGGCAATATCTGCGGTGGGCGTCGGAATCCGCTGGACTGTATATGTACTCGGTACCGTCTGGGCCGCGGGTGCGGTATATGTAGACGGCCCGCTCGGGATGGAGTCAGGCAATGCTGGGGTCGTAGCCGGATGGCTCGCAATCGTCATTGGTTGCCTGGTGCTCATTCGAACCCCGTGGAAACGGCGCTTGGTTTGGCGCGCCTGTTTTCTGTTGGTCCTCTTTCCCTGGATTGCAAAGAGCCCGTCGAACGATCGTGATTGGAGCCGAGAGTGGGGCAGAGAGGGTATCGGTCAAGTCCAGCCCTCTAAGGGCTGCCCCGGTCGAATCTTGAACTCGGGACCGGGGCAACCAACCATACCCTGTTGGGTCTAATTCCGATTAGGTATTTCCAAAGTCCGATTCAACAAAACATCGCCGATGAACAGGACAAAGATCGCAGTGTCGTTGACCGTGTCCCCGGCGAGAATGATGTGGTACTCCGCTACCTGATCTTCACGATCTGATCTATCAACTGCACTTAAGCAATGCCCCCCCGACACACTCATCTTCATCTTCGACCTGGAGGCAAAAGTCTAGGAATTCTTTGCACTCCTGGGCCAGTACGGGGTTGGTAGCACACGAATCCCGCGAGCACACGTTGTTCACGTCCGTGTCAGGTGGTGGTTTTGGGGCAGACACATCCGTTTTGGCCACACCTCCCAACGCGACGCC
>JAYEJW010000086.1:0-3465 GCA_034716535.1 Pseudomonadota bacterium | reverse complement strand
AGCTTAACACAATATAAGAACTTCTATTTACATGCCTACACATATGCGCGAAGAATCCTGTATTACATGCGAATTATCAAAGAGTTACGCTACAAATGGCGGTTTTCAGCCAGGAACTTCAGACTAGGATGTCCGTTTCGCATCCTGAGCACGGCGACACTCCGGCTCCTGACGCTGGTGTCGACCGGCCCAGCCTCGCTCACTGCCGCTACAGACGTACCGCGGAACGATTGATCCCTTCCCCAAATCGGGCGCTCCGGGGAACGCCCGTTGTCAGTCTGGGCTTGTGGCTCTTAGCGAGTAACCTCGATCCTGACCCGGTCCGTGCCGGTGGCGCCCTGCTCATCGGTGACTTCCAGCTGGAACACCAGCACCCGAGTTGCGCCTCGCCGGACGTTCGGTGCGCGGAAGCCGGCCACAGCCGCTCCGTCGTTAAGCAGGTTCACCGGCCTGCCGAAGACCTGGCTCCAGTGGTAGCTCACGATCTGGCCGTCCGGGTCAGCCGATGCAGTGCCGTCGAGACTGACGATTTGGCGCGCACCGACGCTCTGGTCGGATCCGGCGTCGGCGATCGGCGGCTCGTTGTCTCCGCCGCCACCAGGCGCGGCGTCGATCAGGCTGATGAAGGCATCCGAGGTGCCGCCGTTATAGCTATTGTCAAACGCGCCGGGCGTGGTCGGAAAGTCCGCGGAGCGGGTGTAACCGGCGACATAGACCAGGTCGGTGTCGTCCAGCGCGATGACTGCCGGGCGATCTTCGTCCGAACCGCCGAGGTAGCTGCCATAGTACAACTGCGACAGATCGGGGGACAGGCGCGCGATGAAGCCATCGGCAAACGGCGTGTAGGGGCCGGTCGCGTCACACAGGCCGTCGCTGCCGCAACTGGTGTCGGTGCCGCTGCCGGTCGTCGAGAAATCCACCGAGGTGGTTTCCCCGCTGACGTAGATATCGCCGTTAGCACCCAGCTCGAGTGCGCGAATGGATTCCTCATCGGATCCGCCGAAGTAGGTCAACGCCAGCGTTTGCGACAGGTCGGCGCTGTAGACCGCGATGAAGCCGTCGGACCTCGGATACAGAAACGGGCCGAAGCCATCACAGACGCCGTCGGTGCCGCAGGTGGTGTCGAAGGCGCCGGGTGTCGCTGGCAGGTCGTTCATGTAGGTCTGCCCCGCGGTGACCACGAAACGGTCACCCGCGACCACGTCGTTGAAGTAGGTGCGGCTGCTGCCGCTCTGGCTGCCCGGGTAGTAGGTCAGGAAAGCCGAGCGCGTGGTCAGGCCGTCATCCATGCGCGAAATATAGCCGGTGATCTCGTAGTCCGAGCCATCGGTGATGTACACGTTGCCGTCCGGTGCGACCGAGATGCCGGTGACCGCGTCACCGCCGAGGTAGGTCATGGCTTCAAGCGCAGTCAGGTCCGACGACAGCTTGCCGGCGAAACCGTCGTAATCACGGATGCCGAAGCCGCCCGCCGGGCAGCAGGTATCCTTGTACGCGCCCGGCGTGATCGGGAAATCGATGTTATTGGTGTTGCCGCCGAAGTAGATACCGCCGTTGCCGAGCGCGAGCTGCCCCGGGTAACCGGATGGCGTCGGTACCGAAGACGCAAGCAATGTCGACAGGTCGGCGCTGAAGCGCGCGACGAAGCCGCCACCGGTCGGCGTTTCGCCGCTCCAGGTATAGGCGCCGTCGGTGACCGGGAAGCCGTAACCGGCCTGCCCGACCACGACCACGCTGCCGTCGGTATCCAGCGCGAGATCGGCTACCCGGTCGAAGGAATCCGTACCGAAGTAGGTGGACGCGATCACCGTCGACAGGTCGCCGCTCATGCGGGCGATGAAACCGTCCGGATACGCGTTCGGGAGGGTGTCATCATAGCCGAGCACGATCGGGAAATCCGGTGACTGGGTTACACCTGCGACATAGACATCTCCGCCGCTGGCGACCATGCCGATGATGATGTCATCGTCGTAATTGCCCGGCGGATTCGGGTTGTGACCACCGAGGTAGGTCGATGCCAGCAGCGGGTCGATCACCAGTTCGCGACTGCGGTCGTATTCACCCAGGCTGAAGCCGTAATGCCCGTTTTCAGCCAGTACGTAGGCGACCTCGACCGGTCGGTGCTCACCGTCCACCTGCTGGTACGCGACCGGCGCGGTGAACAGGATATCGCCGAGCGAGGTGTTCAGCACCAGCCGTTCGTTTTCGTCGATAACCAGACCGTTGACGCCTTCGATTGCGATGTCGATCAGGCTCGCATCCGCGCCGGGCGCGACATGGAACAGTTTCTCCACGTTGGTGCCCGTGGCTCTCAGTGTGACGCGGATGCCCGGATACGGTTCGCCGAGATCGAGGCTGTTCCAGGTCGCCAGCCCCCTTCTCCAGTCTTCCGGCTTGTCGCCCTTGTAGTGGCTCACCCGCACGGCGCTGGCGTTTTCACCGCGAGGCCGCGGCTGCTTGCCGCCACGGAAGCTTTCACGAAAGGCCCAGACCGGTGCGGCGCGCTCGAGCCCATTGCCCGCTCGATTGTATTGCGGCAGCGCATACACCAGCTCGCTGCGATCGGTGACGAACAGAGTGCCAGCGAACAGACGCGCATAGAATTGGACCTCCTTATGCGGAATCTGGCCCTGGTTGCCGATGAATGGCGCCCTCGCCGACGCCAGCCTGTTCGCCAGCGCCTGGGGCGCCGGTGGATCGGCAATACCCGCGAGATCGGCGCGATTCGAGCTGGCATTCAGCCCCGCGGAAACGGCACAAAGTAAACAGCCGGCAAGACAAGCTTGCAATCGATTCGGATGTTGCATTGGATCTTTCCTATGTGGATCACAGGACAACCAGAGTCCGACATCCTTAGCCTGTCAGATACAAATCACGAAACAATCACGGAAGTATCACGTTTGAAGAACAGGCTGTCGTCCGCCGTGGGCATGAGCTCGATGACCCCGTGGGGATAGTGCACGGCATGCCGGGGCGACCTGTGGAAGCGCTCCCAGCGGGAGAAGTCCTCTTCCAACGCCCGGATCAGACTGCGGTTGAATGCGTCGAATCCCACCGCGCACACGAGCCCGCAGAAGTGGCTTGTCGTCAACAGCTTCATCAGAATGACCTCTTCGAAATCAGAGCCGGCCCATTCGCTTAGACAGGCGTCGGCGCGGTTGGCTCTGTTTGTGCAACCCTGGTCGATAATTGGGGTGGAACCCACAGCACTGAGAGGTCCTAGCATGCGCCCCATCCTGGATATCGCCGCCGAGCGCGATCTCTCGCCAGAGGACCTGATGGTCTATGGAGGGCACATGGCGAAACTGGAAGAAAATAGGGAAGAAAATAGCGGACGTACCCTGAGGTATCCCCAGATTATTGCTCTCTAATATAGTAGGTTGCGGCGCACTTTTAACGTAGAGTTGAACATGCATGGGGTTTTGTGGTTCCTGGAAAGCGACCAAACCCACCAGGAGCCACCCC
>JAYEJW010000085.1:0-3476 GCA_034716535.1 Pseudomonadota bacterium | reverse complement strand
GGTGACTGTGTGCTGCCAAAGGGTGACTTGGTCCAGGATGCGCAGGGCAGGAAAGACGTCGGACCAGATAAGCCAGAGACCGAAGAGTCCGTAAAGGAGTATGGCGGTGGTGATCAGCTTGCGGCTCGTGTCGCTAAGAGCGTTCACGTCGATCTCCGACTCCTCGGTCTTGAGGGGACTGCGTTCCTCCGCGCTGTGCGGGACTGTCTCGGTGTGCTGCGCGTCTGTCTTGGCCTCGCCTCGCCCCAATGCTGCCTCGTACGCGAGCCGCCGGCGCGTGACGAGCAGCCAGCGTTCGGCTAGCGCGGCAATGAACACCAATGCCACTACAAACCAAATTGTTTCCAGCAGCAGCTCGACCAAGGTGCCCGCCGTGTAGCGATAGCCCATTAGCGAAACCATGCCTAGGGCCAGTGGATAGAGCACCACGAGCGGATATCCGAACCGGTACAGATGCTTGAACGTACGTCGCTGCCGCCCACGCAGGTATCCAGCCAGTATCCCCCGCTTGGGATGCAGCAACCTATAGAAACCGAAGGCCAGGGAGCCTACCGCGATTAAGAAAAAAATACGCTCGATCGCCCAACCCAAATCAAGCGGATCCAGCTTACTCGTAAGCATCACCCCAAATGCGGCGGGCAGGAATATCCACGTAAGCCGGTCGAGCTCTACACGCAGTAAACGCAGACTTGCTTTCGGCCAGCGAAAGTGCGCAGCGGCGAGTCCGTCCGGTATGCAGGCCAAGCGGAAAGCCCTCAGGTGATAGAGTTGAATCGCAATAGCAAGCAGCGACGTGCCCACCGCGGTGGTGAAGTCCGTGGCCTCGAGCGACACTTTGAGCTGCCAGCCGGTCACCGCCAGCACGAGCGGCCAGATGGCGGCTGTGATCAGGGTTAGCGCGAAGGCCAGTAGCGTGTAGCCAAAGCGGTCGGTCGTGGGCTTGCCGAGCTTGTGGCTCAGGCCCCGGATGATTTGGACAAGGCGCCTGCGTCCCCAGAGCAGGACGGCGAGGCCCACTGCGAGTAGTGCGTAGGCGGGTGAGTGCGTCGCCTGGTAGACGGATGTCCTCCCCACCTCCTGCCAACCGGTGGGTGAGAGGAACAGCCACATCTGATCTGAGGAGGCTCGCAACTTTTCAAGCTGAAACAGCGAGGTGCTACGAACCCACAACAGGTGCTCGTCAAGGAAGCTGCCGTAGTCCGATATCGCGTCCAATATCCGCTGCTGGGCCGACTCCAACTCGCCAAGCTTGCGCAGGTAAACGTCGTCGTCCTTGATGACCGTTTCCAGCAGATCCTTGCGGTCACTTGCCAGCTCACGGAGCTGCTCGCGCAGCGTAGGCGTTTCTTCGGATACCGTCTCTTCCAGGATCCCGGTCACATACACGTCGAGGTCGCGCAGTTGCGCTTGCTCCTCCTGGTGGCGCAGGCGCCGCACGCCGATCTCGGCGGCCCGGTCTTTGCATTCGGTGGCCGCGCGGCGGTAATCGCGCGCGTCGGGAAGGGACTGTCGCTGCCGCCGAAGCATGTGCCCCAGCTCCTGGCTCAGGCCACCGATCTTTATGGTGTCCTTTGCGCGCTTGAAGTTCGTCTCGATCTGACGCGCCTGTTCGGTGGTCCGCTCGGCCTGTTCTGCGAGCTTGTCCATTCGCGCAACCATCTGAGCAAGTTCCTCAGACAGCACCGCGTTCTGCTCAGCGAGATGCACAACCAAGGGGTGCTTGCCCTCCGCCTCCCGCCGGATCGCCTCTGCCTCTGCCCTGGCCTGCTCCGCCTCCACCCGGCGCTTGCGGTTGACCAGCTCCTCGAGGAGCTTTACCCGCGTGCCCACCCATTGGACGCTGGCGGCTGCCCTGTCCTGCTCGGCCTTGAGCAGGTCTACCCGCATTGGCTGACTCAGCAGCTCCTGGTACACCATCTTGATTTCGGTGCTCAATGCGTCAAAACGGGTTTCCAGCAGCCAGCGCCGGGCTTCGGCCGTCGCCGAACCCTCTTCCGCCGGCGTTGGCAACCTGAGCCGAGCGGCCACCTCCTCTTGTTGCTCCCGAGCCTCGGTAAGGCGTCGCCGAATCAGCCCGGGGCGGCCCGCCTCCTCTTCAAGGCGTTCCTCGCGGTCCGCCCGCTTGGCTTCTACCGCGGCGAGATCGGCCTTCTCCTTCTGAAGGAGCTGCTCGATCTCGCGCAGGGGGCTGGATAGGTCTACGTCCAGGGTGTCTTCCGCGGGCGAGGCAGCGGCTTTCTCCATCGCTTCGCGGATCGCCTGTACCTGACCCGGGGCAGTGGCCGCCGCCTGTTGAAAGCCCTCCGCTGCCTGCGCGTTCGAGCCGGCAGTCTGCAGGTTGCTCAGCGCCCTGCGGTAGAGCTCAATGAGCTTCGTCTTGGCCTCCTCGTCCATACCGGTGGCGGCCTCGACCGCCTCGATCCTTGCCTCCAGGGTGTTTATGCTGACAGAGCTCGGCACGGAGACATCCGCCGGCGTCTCTTGACAAACGCCCGGTCGCAGGAACAGCACCAGAACCAATGCCGTGATGAAAGAAAGACTCGGCACCCGATAGGTGCGGACTCGCCGGGTAGCGGCCAGGGAGACTGATGCCGTAGGGGTTCCTTGCGACCCCGTCGTGCCAGGAACAAAAACGATCCGTAATCCGTTTTTCATGAGAATATTGTGACTTGCGCTAAACTTCTCTGTCTGGCTACTGAACCCGAATCTCGAAAGGTGGCAAGCTGGGCAACGAGATGGCTTACGTGATCACAGGCGGGATGCAGGCCCGGAGCGGACGGGGGAACGCGTATCCATCTTCCCCGTCAACGCCACTGATCAACCCAGGGTGAACCCAGCCTGATCGTACGACATCGTGCCGATTCCTCTTTCAGCGGCCCTTCCGAAGCTGATTAAGCGACGCTACCATCGCGCGGTAGTAACGCTCCAGAGCGAGGTCCACTTCGGAAGTCGAAGGTAAGATTTGCCGGCGGTGGTGCTCAATCAAGTGGCGGTGAGAGTCCGTGTGAACGTCTAGAATTCGGTTTTCGCAGCTTTCGGCAAGGTCTTCGTTATCATCAATGACGTCGGATATCAGGCCTAATGAGAGTGCTTCGTGTGCGTCAATCGTGGAACCTCTTTGAACTAATGACATTGCGCGTCCAACACCTATATATCGAGGCATCAAAAACGTAAGGCCAGGTGACGCGGGGAGGCCGGTGCGCATATTGTCGAAGGAAAAAGTCGTGTCAGCTGTCGCGATGCGAAAATCAAAGGCCAGTGTAGATCCGAGATACTCACCGCTAATTTTCCCTTGCATACCAGCAACAGCGATCTTTTTGAACTGAATCATCTCCAGCAACATCAGACCTATTGAATTCCTGATTCGGGCGGCGAACACTTCGTACTTGTAGGATCCCCAGAGGGACGACCGCATCGGTTCTGAGTCCGTGCTCAGTAACTCAACGAGCGTGTCGGTGTCGCTGTTACAATCCCAA
>JAYEJW010000084.1:0-3477 GCA_034716535.1 Pseudomonadota bacterium | reverse complement strand
GCGCGCGTCGCGTTCTTTGAGAAAGGCGTGCATGTGCGGAATCCGCACGTCTAGCCTTCCGGTCGCGAGCTGACGGTGCTGGAGGTGAAACCAACTCAGGAAAGGCACGATCTTGAACAGCATCCCACTCGAGAGACCGACACCCACCCCCACCAACAACAGGCTCCCGATGAGCTCGGGCGCCCCTTGCAGGACCCAAACCGCCGCGGCAGCGAGCATCGCCGCGAGGGCCGCCCACCAATGCACGAGTGTCGCGTCGACGCGCGGACGGTGCCGCAGGCTCTGGAGCCTGATGGTGACGACGGCGAACAGCACGAAGCAGGCCGCCGCGGCTGCGAACGACACGACGGCCGAGCCCTCTCTATCGATCAAGATCAACAGGCTGCCGACGGTGAGTGCAGCGACGATCAGGGGCGCGAGCCACCGGATCAGACGTGGGGGATAAGGCTCTGTGACGTGGAACATGGGCACGACCTGATAGGCGACGCCCAGGATGAGAAGCCCGATCCAACCCAACAACCCCCAAGCGAGGTGGACGTCCACCCAGCGCGAGAAGCTCGCGATCCGGATCCAATCCTGCAAAGCCGCTGACAGCAGCACACCCAGAAAGACGGTGACGACCAAGGCGCCGACCGCCATACGGAGGGCAAGAACCGAGTCTGGAACACCCCTTGCCCGCGCGAGAGCGATCGCAACCGGGACCACAAAGATCAGGAAGCCGATCGCTGCGCTACCCGCCCCCAACACCAGCGAAATGTTCCCTCCTCCCAGAAAGCCCCATCCCAGCAACGCGGCCCCGGCAGAGAGCAGCAGGTGGACCGCCGCGCCCACAGGGCGTACGGCCGGAACCGGAGAACCGGCGATGACCGGCAGCATCTGCAGCAATGCGCCGCACATGATCTGGCTGAGGAATCCGATGGCGAGCAGGTGTGTCGCGGAAAGCGCCCCAGGCGTCCATCGGGACGCTACCAAGGCTTCTCCCTGCCACGCCCCCACAAGACCGGCGGCTACGCCGAACAAAGGCGCTGTCAGAAAGAAGCGGAAGGGCAGATCCAGCGGTGGCGCCTGGTCGAGACTGAGCCCCGCCGCCTTCATCCCGCCCGCCACGCTCCCACCGCCTCCGAACCCTGAGGCCAGATGAGAACCTCGTAGCGGCTGTCGACGCTGCGCGTCTCCCAGACATAGTCCATGCGGCGCAAGAGGTCGTAGAGGGGAAATGGCTCGCGCCGAAGACATACGAGCAATCGGTCGCCCGACGGCAGATCGGCCAATGCGTCGAGCACGCGCTCGAGGGGTTCCGGCGGCTCTAACGCCCGAACGTCCAACACCCGGTCCACGGTTCAGGCCGCCTTCATGCGCGCGACGAACTCATCCGCGCCCAAGGGAAATGCGCCATCCGCCAACGGGTAGAGAATTCCCTCCTCCTTCGCGTTGTGCTGCTGGACCAGCATGAGGAGCGTCTCCAGATCACCCAGACAGGTATCCCGGTCACGGCTGCGCGTAGCGTCCGCGAGGTCCGTCAGGAGCTGGCGCATTTGTTGATGCTCCATGCGCATGACGCCGATCGGGCCACCGGCGGCGGGATTGGCTTGCTCGAGCTCCGGAAAGAGAATCTCTTCTTCGAGCGCGAAGTGGCGCAAAACGGACTCTCGAAAGACCGCGACCGTATCGTCGAGGGTCGACCAGGCACCCGCGTTTACAGCCGCCTCGCAGGCAACTAGGAGATGATCGCAGCGATGGTGATCGTCGGTCAGATAGCGAGAGATGGCGTCGGTCATTACGGTCTCCCTTCTTTATACATTGAGAATGCGCCGAAGTCGCTTTCCGCACCTTTCCGGTTCAAAGGCGACGCGAGCTCCATGACCATTCGCGTCTCAGCAGATTCTCCCGGCTGCAACAAAGAAGTCCTTGACTTGGATCATTCGCCGTCCGTCCGGTGCCCTTACGGATTTGCCTGCCTGGCGGGCACCTATGCCATCCGGTGACCTCGCCTCTGACCTGAAAACCGCCCCTCGCCCCCGAGAGAAGCAGTCGACCACGAACGCACGAAGGAACCCAAACGAAATCGGAGAGAAGCGTCTATTGATTCTCAACTTCGCTTCAAGGATCGGGGGTCACCAGGCGCCCTCACTCTCGGCCAAACGGGCGAGGGCGATACGATCGAGGATCTCGATGTGACGGGCCTGGACGCGGACCACCCCGCGATCACTCAGGACCTTGATGATGCGCGAGAAGGTCTCCGGCTTCACCGTCAGGCGGGAGGCGACGACCTGCTTCGGGACGCCCAGGTCGAAGACATCGCCGTCCACCTCGGCGCGGTGATGCAGATAGCCGGCCACACGGCAGGTCGCGCTATGCAGGCTGAGATTGTCGATCTCCCCGATGAGGCCTCGCAAACGTCGGCTCATGTCACCGAGCAGTACGAAGCATGTCTCCACCGATTCGTGCAGCATGGCCACGAAATCCTCCGCATCCATGCTGATGACCTCGACCGCCCCGATCGCCGTTGCCCCAACGGGATAATGCGGACGCTTGAGGAACATCAGGGCCTCGGCGAAGGTGCTCCCCGGGGTGACGATCTCGATCACCTTCTCATTACCCTCAGGGGACAGACGGTAGAGCTTGATCTGCCCCTTGAGTACCAGGTAAAAGCGCTTGGCCGGCTCGCCTTGCACGAACAGCGACTCAGCGTCTCCCAGACGCAGCCGCACGGCCCGGGCGGCAATGCGCGCGAGGTGCGGCTCGGTCAGCGGCCGCAGGAGGGGGCCGCGCCTAAGGTCCCTGGCTGTCGGTTTCTCACCCTGATGCATAATCCTGTGGTCACCCCAGCTGGAGGCCGAAACGGAGACGACCTCTCCCTGGCATGAGGGCGGAGGTCAAGGCGTCGGGGGATTGTGGTTGAGGTGGAGGATGTAGGCAACCAGCGCGTCGAGCTCATCGGGCTCCGCCTCCCCGAAGAGTTGTTTGCCGTACTCGTGCCAGCGTCGCCCGTTACGGAAATCCACCATCTGCTTGATGACGTAGCGGGGATACTGCGGAACGACGGGCGGATTGTCCGTGTCTTCCTTGCCCTGTCCGTCGAGGCCATGGCAGAGGGCGCAGTCGGTGACATAGAGCTCCTCGCCCAGTTCCAGGTCGCCCTCCACCCGCTCCGGGACCCCCAGGTCAGCCGCGTCCGGCACCGGTAATGTCGAGAGCCAGGCGGCGACCGCCTCGATCTGGTCCTTTCTCAGTCGACCGGTCTTGAAAATGGGCAGCATGGGCTTGTTCTTGCGCTTTCGGTCCCTGAAGTTGGCGAGCTGGAGCGTCAGATATCCCGACGGCAGCCCGGCCAGTCGGGGGTACTCGCCGTCTTTGCCTCCCGTGGCGTCATTACCGTGACAGCGTACGCATTCCTCCTGAAAGATCCGCTCGCCGAGATCGGGATCCGCCTCCCCGCCAAACACCGGGCAAGAGAGGGCCAGAAGCGACGCGAAC
>JAYEJW010000083.1:0-3478 GCA_034716535.1 Pseudomonadota bacterium | reverse complement strand
ATGTGATGATCCTGAGCTTCGTGGCGGAAGGGGCCGGTGTCAGTCAATTCCTCCTGTTCGGTATTGGTCCTACATTGGCGGCCAGCGGCGTGTCAGGCGTGCTTGCAGACCCGAAGATCCGGCTTGTGAACGCCAACAACGGCGCCGTCGTCTCTTCGAACGACAACTGGAAAAATCATCCTTCGGCAGGCCTCACTGCTCAGTTCCTCACCCAGCAGGGGCTGACGATCAGCGATCTGGACGCCGCCATGGTGCTCGATCTCGGCGCTGGGCGTTACTCGCTCGTCGTCGAGGGCGCCGACGGCGGCACCGGCGTCGCACTTGGCGGCGTGCAGAAAGTACTCTTGGCCACGGGCGGGATAACGCCCTGAGCCCGGACGGGCGGGAACCCGGTAACACCCAGGCACTGATGCTCGAGCGCCGACGCCGAGTACGCTCAGAAAACGTCAGATAGATCGAAGGCGATGCCCGGTAAGGCCTGCACTCGCAAGACCTTCAGGTCCTCCGCTCGGGTCTCGGTCTTGTAGTCCCCCCCCTCCGGATAGCGGAAAACATCCAGACTTCGGCCCGCCACATCGATTAGCCACACCTCGGGAATTCCCGTTGCGGCGTAAAGTGGGATCTTCGTGTCACGATCGAAACGCAGCGTGGTGTCCGCAACCTCCACCAATAGCAGAACGTCTTCCGCATGGGGGTGGGCGCTGGTATAGAAGTCATCGCGAAAGCGCAGCAGCGCCAGATCGGGTTGCGGCTCGGAGTGCAGATCCAGGATAACGGGGTCCTGAACAGCCACGATCGCCGCATCGCCGATCTGCCGATCGAAGACCCTGTTCAGGCGTTTCACGATTCCCGCGTGGGCTGGGCCGATGGGCGGCATCTCGTACAACTCTCCCTCGATAAGCTCTAGCCGCGCATCCGGCGGAAATACGCCGGCCTCACCCATCCGTCGATACTCCTCAACGCTCAGGCAGTGGCGATGCGGAAACTCTGAGGCTGGTGCGGACATGGCTCCGGTAGCTCTTTATGGTCGGATTTCAGCTGCAACTATAGTTGACGCAGTGCAACGACGAAAACCCGAAGAGAAATAAGCGCCTGCGCCAGGACACCAAGCTCGCAAAAATAGACTCACGCCTCGGCGTCTATGCGCAAGATCGAAACGTCCTACGGATCAGCCCCTTGCGTCAGGAAAAGGGCTTAGGTTCCCAGGTGGCTAGGCGACGCTTTGATAGTAGAGATTCTGCGGATGCCTGGCCTCGGCAAAGAAGTACCAGCGCTCGGCCAGCAGTCCGAGGTATTGCACCAGGAAGGCGGCCAAGGGCAGGGTCGGCGACTCGACCCCGTAGGCGAGGGCGATCAGCACCACAGGCACCGGAAACACCAGGATCAGGAAGAGGTTGCGGACGGTGCGCACGGCGCGTTCGCTCTTGCCGTGGAAAAACTCCCGGGTATTGAAGGATCCACCGGTCGCGCCCTGGGCCTTCTGTTCCATTGCCTTGTGGCGCACGCCGATCGCGGTCTGCAGGTTGGTCTTGTGCTTCAGGTTACGGTTGCGCGCTATGGATGCGGCCCGTGAGATGAAGCCGAGCATCGTTGCGATGACTGCCCAGGTACCGAAAAAGACCACCAGCTGGTTGCCGAGATAGGCGGAGTAGGCCGCCGCCAGCATGAAGCCGGAAGCGAGCCCCAGGAAGACGAAGTTGGCCACGGTCAGCGGCGTGTGCCATTCCTCAAGGAACTTGACGCTGGCATAGATCATGGCGGTACACACGAACAGCGCGAAGGCGACGACGGTCCCCAGCACGCCGATGATCAGCGTCGGGTCCACCGGCAAGGTCGTTCCGACCGTGAACAAGGGCTGGGTCAGGCCATACTGGTGGGCGAGTCCGTAAGCAATGATCAGTACCATCATGACCGGCATCACGACGACCTCGCGCGACAGCCAGGACGTGCGCCACTTGCTCGCCGCGCGCCAAGCCCGCTCGGGCCTCCCCAAGTGGAAGAACGAGGCGATCAGGCCGGCGATCAACAGGGCCAGGGAAATAAGGCTGCCGACCGTGTAGAAAAGCGCCCCTTGGATCGGCAGCAGGTTGGCCAGGGCGTAGAGCTGTCCCGTGAAGAGGGCGAGAAACAGGCCCTGGCCGGCGCCGATCAGCGTCGTCAGAAAAATCACGGAAAAGGCGGGATGCATGGTTCGGGGCTCCGATCAGCCGCGGATCCGCGGGAAGGGTGTAGGGCGGGTCAGCGAAGCGCAGCCTGCCGTTCGGCTCCGTCGGGTTACGGGCTCCGCCCTCACTCGACCCACCTCTCGATCACCAAGCCACATCGTCCAACGCCTCCTCACCCGTGTAGGTGGTGAGGTCCTCTTTGCGTAACGGATTGTCGGCGCGCACCAGCTCGTCCTCGTCGATGTGGATGCGCTGCTTCTGCCTAGGCAGGTAGTGGTTGGCCGGCTTTGTGCCCCACTCGGGCTGGAGCTGGTAGCCACCGCGCTCGCGGATGGCAACGGAGACCTCCGAGTCCGGATCATGAACATCCCCGAACAGGCGTGCGCTGGTGGGACAGGCGAGCACGCAGGCGGGTTTGCGTTCGCGCTCCGGCAGAGTCTGGTCGGTGATGCGGTCGATGCACAGGGTGCACTTCTTCATTACCCTTTGCTGCGCATCCAGCTCCCGGGCACCGTAGGGGCAGGCCCAGGAACAGTACTTGCAGCCGATGCACTTGTCGTAGTCCACGAGCACCACGCCGTTATCCTCCCGCTTGTAGGAGGCACCGGTGGGGCACACGGGCACACAGGGAGGCTCCTCGCAGTGCAGGCAGCTCTTGGGGAAGTGCACCGTCTCGGTCTTGGGAAAGCTCCCGATCTCGAAGGTCTGGACCCGATTGAAGAAGGTCCCGGTGGGGTCGGCACCATAGGGATTTTGGTCCACCATGGGCCCCGCCCAGCCGGAGGTGTTCCATTGCTTGCAGGATGTCACGCAGGCGTGGCAGCCGACGCAGACATTGAGGTCGATGACGAGCGCTAACTGGGTCATGGACGCCACCGAAACATAAGAGGCGGGTGGAAAAACGTTCGCAGTGCTCGGGATGGGGTGCCCAGTGCGTAGTACGCGGTACGTAGTGCGGTCGTCATTATAAGCCCTCAGTGGCTTTCATCGAGCGATGCGCGCATGCCGCCGATCAGCCGGCTCAGCTCGACGCATCGCTGATAGAGCGGCTCGAACTCAGTACGCCCTATGTAGCCAAGATCCAGCGCCACAAAGAGTTGACTTCGTACTTCGGCCGCAGACCCACGGGCGACGGAGAGATATTGCTTGAACTCCTGTCGGCTGTATCTCTCGAACCCTTCCGCTATATTTGACATCACCGATACGGTGGCTCGCTGAATCTGATTCCTAAGGCCTCGGTCACTGGCGAAACGACCGGAGCTCGAAATCCGATAGATCTCGACAGTGAGCTCCCGCGCCTTCTGCCACGCAAC
>JAYEJW010000082.1:0-16409 GCA_034716535.1 Pseudomonadota bacterium | reverse complement strand
AGCCGGCGAGCATGCCGGTCACACGCTCCGGGACCTACGGCCCCTACGCCACTGCGGCAACATGCCCGCGCCTACGGCTACCGGGGACTACGCGCCTCGTGCTTCGCACTTCCTTGGCGCGCAGCGACTGTCTAAGATCATCACCCGGAAAATCCACCCCCTATTCAACCGTCACCGATTTCGCGAGGTTTCGCGGCTGGTCCACATCCGTGCCCTTGAGTACCGCCACGTGATAGGCGAGAAGCTGCAATGGGATGGTAAAGACCAGGGGGGAGATAACGCCGTCCACACCCGGGACCCTGATGACGGTTAGGCCCTCGTCCTCCGCCATCGTTACGCGGTCGTCGGCGAATACGAACAGCTCCCCGCCCCGTGCCCGAACCTCCTGCAGGTTCGACTTGAGCTTCTCGAGCAGGCGGTTGTTCGGGGCAACGGCCACCACCGGCATGTCCTCGTCGATGAGGGCGAGGGGGCCGTGCTTGAGCTCGCCGGCGGGGTAGGCCTCCGCGTGAAGGTACGAGATCTCCTTGAGCTTCAGAGCCCCTTCCATGGCGATGGGGTATTGGTCGCCACGACCCAGGAAAAGCGTATGGTGCTTGTCGACAAATCGCTCGGCCAGAATCCGGACGGCGTTGTCCAGCTCTAGCGCCTCCTCGATCTTCCCCGGCAGGGCCCGCAGCAGGGCGACAAACTGCTCCTCGGTCGCCTCGTCCAGGCCGTTGTAACGGCCGATCGCCGTGGTCAGCAACAACAGAGCAGCCAGCTGGGTGGTAAACGCCTTGGTGGAGG
Source organism: Pseudomonadota bacterium (assembly GCA_034716535.1). GTDB lineage: Bacteria > Pseudomonadota > Gammaproteobacteria > Chromatiales > Chromatiaceae > JAYEJW01. Next base: position 15,620 of record JAYEJW010000082.1, on the reverse strand, counting down.
CGACGCCGATCTCGGGGCCGGCGCGGGTCAGCAGCACCAGGTCCGATTCCCGAACAAGGGAGCTTTCCGGCACGTTGCAGACGGTCAGGGTCTTGGCGTAGCCAAGGCCTTTGGCCATGCGCAGGGCGGCGAGGGTGTCCGCCGTCTCTCCTGACTGGGAGATGGTGACGAAGAGAGCGTCTTCGGGCAAGACGTGCCTGCGGTAGCGGTACTCGCTGGCCACTTCCACATTGCAGCGAACGCCCGTGAGGGACTCGATCCAGTAGCGGCAGACCAAACCCGCATGATAGCTGGTGCCGCAGGCGACGATGTCGACCGCCTTCGCCCGGGCGAATACCTCTGGGGCCTCGTGTCCGAAGGCCTCCGGGAGCACGCGGGAACCGGAGAGTCGGCCGTCCAGGGTGTCGGCGATTGCCCGCGGCTGCTCGAAGATCTCTTTGAGCATGTAGTGGCGGTAGTCACCGCGCTCCACGGCATCGGCCGTGAGCCCGGACTCTTTCACCGGGCGGTCGACGGGGTTGCCGTGGCGGTCCCAGATCTCGACGCGCTCCCGGGTGATATCCGCGATGTCGCCTTCTTCGAGGAAGATGAAGCGGTGGGTGACCGGGAGCAGGGCGAAGACGTCCGAGGCGATGAAGTTTTCGCCGAATCCCAAGCCGACCACCAACGGGCTGCCGTGGCGGGTGGCCACCAGGTGGTCGGAATCCTGGGTATCCATCACGCCCAGGGCGTAAGCGCCCTGGAGCCGGCCGACCGTGCTGCGAACAGCGTCCAACAGCTTCCGGCCAGCCGCGAGCTCGTCATAAATGGCATGGGCGATGACTTCGGTGTCCGTCGCCGAGGTGAAACGGTGGCCACCCGCGGTCTGCTCTGCGCGCAGGAGCTCGTGGTTTTCGATGATCCCGTTGTGGACAACGGCGCACCTGTCTTGGCACAGGTGGGGGTGGGCGTTCGCCTCGGAGGGCTCGCCGTGGGTCGCCCAGCGGGTGTGGGCAATGCCGAGGGTGCCAGGCAGAGGATCCTTGCCGGTCTCCTTTCGGAGGACCTCCACCTTCCCCAGGGTGCGGACCCGTTTGAATCGACCCGGCGCCGAGACCACCGCAATGCCGGCAGAATCGTAACCCCGATACTCCAGCCGCCGCAGCCCCTCCAGCAGGATGGCGGAGACCTCACGTTGGGCGATGCCGCCGACGATGCCGCACATGGATCAGATCCTCATTGGGTCGGCTTTTTCTGCGGACGCTGCCAGTAATCCACCGTCACCTGCCGGCCGCGGGCAAGGGTGAGCTTGTCGGCCGGCGCTGGGCGGTTGATGACCGAGCCCGCGCCGATCGTCGCTCCCGCGCCCACCTCCACCGGTGCGACCAGGGCCGTGTTGGAGCCGATAAAGGCGCCATCGCCGATGACGGTCAGATGCTTGTTCGCGCCATCGTAATTGCAGGTGATGGTTCCTGCGCCCAGGTTGACGCCACGGCCGACTTGGGCGTCGCCCACATAGCTTAGATGGTTGACCTTGCTACCGTCACCGACGCGCGACTTCTTGATCTCGACGAAGTTACCCACGTGAACTCCGTCCGAGAGGTCCGCTTCCGGGCGCAGGCGGGAGAAGGGTCCGATGCGTACATCGCAGCCGACGCTGGCGCCTTCGACAACGGAGTTGGCCAGGATCTGGGTATCCCTTCCGATCACGCAGTCTCGCAGAAGGCAGTTGGGGCCGATCCGCACGCCCTCTGCGAGCCGCACCTCCCCCTCGATGATCACGTTGACGTCGAGCACCACGTCACACGCCGCGCTCAGGTGGCCGCGGACGTCCAGACGGGCAGGATCGGCAAGGGTCACGCCAGCCCGCATCAGGTCCTCCGCCTGGCGACGCTGAAAATAGCGTTCCAGGGCAGCGAGCTGGACACGGTCGTTGACTCCGGCGACCTCCTCGAGGGTCTCCGGCTGGCTCGTTGCAACATCGATTCCGTCCCCAGCGGCAAGGCCGATCACGTCCGTGAGATAGAATTCTCCCTGGGCGTTGTCGTTCCCGATGCGCGACAACCAGTCGTCGAGGCGGTTCCGGTCAGCGATGAGAAAGCCGGTGTTGATCTCATCGATCTCCAACTCCGCCTCCGTAGCGTCCTTCTGCTCGACGATGCGCAGTACCCGTCCGTCGCCGTCTCGCACGATACGCCCGTAGCCCGAAGGATCGGTCTGAAAGGCGGTCAACAAACCGAGGGCCGTCCCCGCCGCATCGGCGACCAGGCGCTTCAGCGTATCCGACGCGATGAGCGGGACGTCGCCGTAGAGCACGAGCACCCGGTCGACACCCTGCATCAGGGGCATTGCCTGCATGACGGCATGACCGGTCCCCTTTTGCTTGGCCTGCTCGGCCCAGAGGCAATCGTAGCCGGTCATGGCCTCTCGGACCCGCTCGCCGCCGTGTCCGTAGACGACGCACACTTGGTCGGCGCCGATGTCCTCAGACGTCTGGAGCACGTGGGCGACCAGCGGCCGGCCCGCCAGGTGGTGAAGCACCTTGGGGAGACGCGAGCGCATACGGGTTCCCTGACCCGCGGCTAGAACGACGACGCCGAGCTTCATGATCGGGCTTCCATCGCGGAGGGGATTCGCTGAGTCCTTTCGACAGAGGGGGCTGGGATACCGGTCAGTGGAGGCTGGACGACGTCGCCCCCGTCATGCCGTCCTGACTGAGCTCCTGCTGTGTGGGATCGCGGACCTCCTGGATACGCACGTTGATACGCAACGTCTTGCCGGCCAGGGGGTGGTTGCCGTCCACCGTGAGGCGACCGTCTTCGATCCGCGTGACATAAAAGGTCTTGACCTCGCCCGACTCGCTCTGCATCGGCACCTCTGCACCGAGGACGCGGAATTCGGGCGGGACGTTTTCGATATCGTCGGTAAAACTGAGGTCCGGATCATGATGACCGAAGCCCTCTTCCGGCGACAGCTTGATGTCCACCGTTTCCCCGGCGCGCTTTCCTGCAACCGCCTTGTCCATACCGCCGATCAGCTCCGTCTGGCCGCCGTGAATATAACTCACGGGCAGATCAGTCTGCTCGAGCACGTTCCCTTGATCGTCCATGATGCTGTAGGTGAGGGAAACGAACTTACCGTTGGTGATGACCTGATCAGACATAGCGCTCGGCGAACGGGTAGCAAGATTACGAACGGAGGTTACCACAGATGCCGGAGCGCGTTGCAAAGGCGCCCGGAAAGACGCGGCCCCGGCCAGCGTGGCAAGAGCCCGCTTGAGGAGTGGAGCGCGTGGATGGGGGCCGTCAGCCGCCCTTTATTTTGCGCAGCTTTTCAATGGCCCGCAACTGGGCGACGGCTTCGGCAAGCTCTGCCTGGGCCCTGGCGTACTCGAACTCCGCCGTCCTGCCGGCCAACGCGTCCTCCGCGCGACGCTTGGCCTCAACGGCAGCCGCCTCGTCGAGGTCATGGGCGCGGATAGCCGTGTCTGCGAGCACCGTCACGACCTGAGGCTGCACTTCGAGCATACCTCCGGAGACATAGAAGTGCTCGATCTGGCCTTGCTCGGTCTCGACCCGCACGTCGCCTGGCTTGAGCCGGGTGATGAGAGCCGTGTGCCGCGGCGCGATGCCGACCTCGCCCATCTCGGCCGGCGCGTACACCATCGTCGCCAGGCCCGAATGGATGGCTCCTTCGGCACTTACGATGTCCACATGAACGGTCATTGCCATGGAAAGACCCCCTCAAGATTCACATGCTGCCGCCTTTGGCGGCGGCCTCATCGACGGAGCCGACCATGTAGAAGGCCTGCTCGGGCAGGTGGTCATATTCGCCGTCTAAGATGGCCTTGAAGCCCGCGATGGTGTCCTTGAGGGACACATACTTTCCGGGTGAGCCGGTAAACACCTCCGCCACGAAGAAGGGCTGGGAGAGAAAACGCTGGATCTTGCGTGCCCGGGCGACGGTCAGCTTGTCCTCTTCGGAGAGCTCGTCCATGCCCAGGATCGCGATGATGTCCTTCAGCTCCTTGTAGCGCTGAAGCCTTCCCTGAACGGCGCGGGCGGTCTCGTAGTGCTCCTGGCCGACGACGTTGGGGTCGAGGATTCTACTGGTGGAATCCAGCGGGTCCACGGAAGGGTAAATGCCAAGCTCCGCGATCTGGCGCGACAGCACGAGGGTTGCGTCCAGGTGCGCGAAGGTCGTCGCGGGGGAGGGGTCAGTGAGATCGTCTGCGGGCACGTACACGGCCTGGAAGGAGGAGATCGACCCAGTGCGGGTGGAGGTGATGCGCTCCTGCAGCACGCCCATCTCCTCGGCCAACGTCGGCTGGTAGCCCACCGCGGAGGGCATGCGGCCGAGCAGGGCCGAGACCTCGGTTCCCGCCAGGGTGTAACGGTAGATGTTGTCGATGAACAGCAGTACGTCGCGGCCTTCCTCTCGGAAATACTCGGCCATGGTCAGCCCCGTCAGGCCCACGCGCAGGCGGTTTCCCGGGGGCTCGTTCATCTGCCCGTAGACCAGGGCCACCTTGTCGAGAACGCCTGATTCCAGCATCTCGTGGTAGAAGTCGTTACCCTCACGGGTACGCTCCCCGACACCGGCGAACACCGAAAAGCCCGAGTGCTCGGCCCCGATGTTGCGGATCAATTCCATCAGGGTGACCGTCTTGCCGACGCCGGCGCCGCCGAACAGTCCCACCTTGCCGCCCTTGACGATGGGCATGATGAGGTCGATGACCTTGATGCCGGTCTCCAGAATCTCGGTTGTGGTCGCCTGGTCCTCGAATTTCGGCGCAGAACGATGGATCGGCCAGCGCTCTTCGGACCCCACCGGACCCTTTTCGTCCACGGGCTCACCGAGGACGTCCATGATGCGTCCCAGCGTCGGCGGGCCAACCGGTACACTGATCGCGGCTCCGGTGTTGGTGACCTCGACCCCTCGCTGGAGGCCGTCGGTGGAGCCCATGGCGATGGTCCTCGCGACGCCGTCGCCGAGCTGCTGCTGCACCTCCAGGGTCAGGCCGATGGAGTCGATCTTGAGCGCGTCGTAGACCTTCGGCATCTCACCGCGCGGGAACTGCACGTCCACAACGGCGCCGATGATTTGCACCACGTTACCGGAACTCATAATCTCTTTCCTCTTCTCGCCTTGCGGCTGTTTGGATGCGTATCTTAACCGGAGTCTCTGCGCAGCTAGACGGCCGCGGCACCGCCGACGATTTCCGAGATCTCTTGGGTGATCGCGGCCTGGCGGGCCTTGTTGTAGACCAGTTGAAGCTCGTCGATCAAATCGCCCGCGTTGTCGGACGCCGACTTCATGGCCACCATGCGCGCAGCCTGCTCGCAGGCGCCGTTCTCCACGACTGCCTGGTACACCAGGGACTCGATGTAGCGGGCGAGCAGCGCATCGAGTACGGTCTTGGCTTCCGGCTCGTAGATGTAATCCCAGCGGTGCTCCATCGCCTCGATGTCTTCCGCGTGGATGGGGACCAGCTGATGCACCAGCGGACGCTGGGTCATGGTGTTGACGAACTCGTTGAACGCGACGTAAATCGCGTCGATCTCTCCGGCCTCGTAGGCGTCGAGCATGACCTTGACGGTACCGATCAGGTCTTCGACGTGTGGCTTGTCCCCGAGGTGCGTGGCCTGCGCCATCACATTGCCGCCGAAGCGCTTGAAGACGCCCAACGCCTTCGCGCCGATGGTGCAGAAAATCGGCTCCACCCCTTCCTTTCGCTGCTCTTTGATGTCCAGGATCAGCTTGCGGAACAGGTTATTGTTGAGACCCCCGCAGAGCCCGCGGTCGGAGGAGACGACGATATAGCCCACCCGCTTGCGCTCACGCTCCGTCGCCATGAAACTGTGGCGGTACTCGGCAGAGGCATGATGAAGATGGGAGATCACCTGCAACATCTTTTCCGCATAGGGACGCGAGGAGTCCATCCGCTCCTGGGCCCTGCGCATCTTCGAGGCCGCCACCATCTCCATGGCACTGGTGATCTTCTGCGTGCTCTTGATGCTGGCGATCTTGGTGCGTATCTCTTTGGCGCCGGCCATATTCTAGTTCCCAGCTTTTAGTCTTTAGCTGTTAGCTATTAACTGTTGATGTTGCGCTTGGTTCGATCTGGTCGCTTTCTTGTCAGCGCTAGCGGTTTCTGTCCAACTTCGGCAGGCCGGAGTTGGAAGCTGGTCGCTAATCGCTAACAGCTAGCAGCTTCCTCACCAGGTATGATTTGCCTTGAAGTCCTTCAGCGCCGTGTGCAGCGCCTCCTGGATTCCCTCGTCGTAGTCGCCCGTGGCGTCGATCTTCTCGAGCACCGCCGCCTGGCTGGTTTTCATGTAGGTCTGAAGCGCCTGCTCGAAGTCCACGACCTTCTTGACGTCGACGTCATCGATATAACCTTCGTTGACGGCGAACAGGGAGACGGCCATTTGACCGATACTCAAGGGCGCGTACTGGGTCTGCTTCATCAACTCGGTGGCGCGCTCGCCGCGTTGCAGCTGCTTGCGGGTGGCCTCGTCGAGATCCGAGGCGAACTGGGAAAATGCAGCCAGCTCTCGGTACTGGGCGAGCGCCAGGCGGATGCCGCCGCCGAGCTTCTTGATGACCTTGGTCTGGGCCGCGCCGCCGACGCGGGAAACAGAGAGGCCGGCATTGATGGCCGGGCGTATGCCGGCATTGAAGAGGTCGGTCTCCAGGAAAATCTGCCCGTCGGTGATCGAGATCACGTTGGTCGGTACGAACGCCGAGACGTCACCGGCTTGGGTCTCGATGATCGGCAGGGCGGTGAGGGAACCGGTCTTGCCCTTGACCGTGCCGTCCGTCGCCTTTTCCACGTACTCCGTGTTGACGCGGGCCGCGCGCTCGAGCAGGCGTGAATGGAGGTAGAAGACGTCCCCGGGGTAGGCCTCGCGGCCCGGCGGGCGGCGCAACAACAGGGAGACCTGACGGTACGCCCAGGCCTGCTTGGTGAGGTCGTCGTAGATGATCAGGGCATCCTCGCCCCGATCACGGAAGTACTCGCCCATGGAACAGCCGGCATAGGGGGCGATGTACTGCATGGCCGCCGACTCCGAAGCACCCGCGTGGACGATGATCGTGTGCTCCATTGCACCGTGCTCTTCGAGCTTGCGCTGCACGCCGGCGACGGAGGAGTTCTTCTGGCCCACCGCGACGTAGATGCACTTAACACCTGTGCCCTTTTGATTGATGATGGCGTCGATGGCGACGGCCGTTTTGCCGGTTTGACGGTCGCCAATGATGAGCTCGCGCTGGCCGCGACCGATGGGCACCATGGAGTCGATGGACTTCAGGCCGGTTTGGACCGGTTGGTCCACCGACTTACGCGCGATGACGCCGGGCGCGACCTTCTCGATCGGAGAGGTTTCCTCGGCGTTGATCGGTCCCTTGCCGTCGACGGGATTACCCAGAGAGTCCACGACGCGGCCAAGCAAGGCCTCACCCACGGGAACCTGCAGCACGCGCCCCGTGCAGCGTACCCAGTCGCCTTCTGAGAGGTGCTTGTAGTCGCCGAGCACGACCGCGCCGACGGAGTCGCGCTCCAGATTGAGCGCCAACCCAGAGGTATTGCCTGGGAACTCCAACATCTCGTAGTACTGGGCGTCCGAGAGCCCGTGGACGCGAGCGATGCCGTCGGTCAGGCTGACGATGGTGCCTTCGGTGCGGGCCTCTGTCTTCAGCTCGAATTGCTCGATCTTCTGTTTGATCAGATCGCTGATTTCGGATGGATTCAGTTGCATGGCGGTGTCTCGTTCAAATTTGCAATTCGGTGGCCAACTGGTGCAGCTTGCCGCGAATGGACCCATCGATGACGAGGTCCCCGGCGCGTATCTCGATGCCTCCGATGAGGGAGGGATCCTTCTCGACCGTCAATTCCACCTCGGCCCCCAAGCGCTTCTTCAAGGCCTCCGCGAGCTCTTTTTTCTGGGCCGCGTTCAGCGCGTAGGCGGTGCGAACCTGGACTTGCCGCACGCCCTGGTGCTCGGTCTTGAGGGCGTCGAACAGATCGGCGATCTCCGGAAGGACCGCGAGCCTGTCGTTCTCGGCCAGCAGCTTTACCAGATTCTGCGCCTCTTGCGACAAAGCGTCGCCGGCAATCTCGAGGATGGCCTGCCGCAACCGCTCGCGCGGCACGTTGGGGTTGGCGATCTGTCCCGCCATGTCCTCGTTGCCGGCGATTTCCGAGAGGAGCGCCAGGGCATCAGACCAGGCGCCGAGTAGATCGGCTTCCAGGGCACGTGCAAATACCGCCTCGGCGTAAGGCCTGGCAATGGTTGTGAGTTCTCCCGCCATAGATACGCCTTAGATTTGGTTCGCGAACGAATCGACGATGGACTTGTGGGCCGCGGCGTCGATCTCCTTCTGCAGGATCTTCTCCGCCGCCGCGACCGCCAGATTGGCAAGCCTCTCGCGCAGCTCTTCGCGGGCCCGGTTGGTCTCCTGCTCGATCTCGGCCTGCGCTGCGGTCACCAGGCGGGCCCCTTCGGAACGGGCGTCCTGTTTCGCCTCCTCGATGATCTCGGTCGCACGTTTCTGGGCCTGGTTAACGATGTCTGAAGCCTGCACCTTGGCCTCTTTCATGACCTCCGTGGCGCGCTGTTGGCCGAGCTCTTGATCCCGACGACCTCGTTCGGCCGCGGCGAGTCCTTCGCCGATCTTGGCCTTTCTTTCCTGGAGCGCATCGACGATTGGCGGCCAGATGAATTTCATGCAGAACCAGACGAACGCCGCAAAGATGATCATCTGGAGGAACAGGGTCAGGTTGATATTCATGTCTTTGCTTCGTGTGGGACGAGTGGCAGGGGGCCGGCTAGGGGCCAGGCCGTCGTCAGAGCGCAAACATCGAATAAAGGCCCATGGCGATCGCGATGACCGGCAGGGCGTCGACCAGACCCATGACGATGAAGAACTGGGTACGGAGCATCGGGATCAGCTCGGGCTGGCGGGCGGCGCCCTCCAGGAAACGGCCGCCGAGGACGCCGATACCCACCGCGGCGCCAGCCGCACCTATACCCAGCATGAGACCGGCGGCGATGTAGATGACTGCTTGTGCAAGTTCCATGATTTTCCCCTTGACGATAGGTGAGGGCCGATTGAGAAACTGAGGATCAGTGATGCTCCTGGTGCGCCATGTCGAGATAGACAATGGTCAGCACCATGAAGATGAATGCCTGCAGCGTGATGATCAGGACGTGAAAGATAGCCCATGCCATCTGCGCTGCCCCGCCCGCGAGGTTCAGAACGATGTTGTCACCGTACATGAGCGCGACCAGGATGAAGATCATTTCGCCAGCGTACATGTTGCCGAAGAGTCGCAGCGAGAGCGATACAGGTTTGGACAGGAGGTTGATGCCCTCGAGCAGCAGGTTGGCCGGCAGACCCCATTTCCCGAAAGGCTGTAGGGTCAGCTCACCGATGAAGCCTCCGGCGCCCTTTATCTTGAAGCTGTAATAAAGGATCAGGATGAACACCATCAGGGACATGCCGAAGGTGGCGTTCGGGTCGGTCGTCGGGACGACCTTGAGGAAAACATGGTGCGGATCGGCGCCGAACAGTGCCAGGAAGTGCTGGAACAGCCAGGGCAGCAAGTCGACCGGGACCAGGTCCATCAGGTTCATCAGGAAGATCCAGATGAATATCGTCAGCGCCAGCGGGGCGACCAGCGGGTTCTTGCCGCTGAAGGAGCCACGGACGTTGTCCTCGACGAAGTCGACGATCCACTCGACGAAATTCTGCGCGGAACCCGGCTCGCCGGCGGTGACCTTGTCCGCGACCTTCTTGAAAAACCAGAGGAACAGGCCGCCGAGGACGACGGAAAAGAACATGGTATCGACGTGGAAGGCCCAGAAGCCCATCGCAGCGGCTTCCGCAGAATCCTTGGCAAAAACGAGACCGCTGTGATTGAAACCGGCATCGTCGGGAAGGTATCCAAGCGTGAGATTGGTCAGATGGTGATGAATGTACCCTTGCGATGTGAGCGTTTCAGAAGAGGCCATCGGTCATCTCTCACGTGTCGAACGAGCGCCCGCAGAAGACGCGACAATTGCCGGCAGAACCTGCACGGCGAAATAGGCGGCGAGGAGAGCCGGAAGATTCAAGCCCTCGATTGTCGTGAAGGCGACGGCGAAGAGCCCCAAAATCAACATGAGCTTCGCGATCTCCGCCCCGTAGAACCGCATCAGGAGCGCACCTGGCTGCTGGGCCCGGTAATTCCGAAAAACCCACAAGGCGAAGACGGCATTCGCCACAAGACAGACGATGGCCCCGATCAGAACGGACAATGCAACGCTTGCGCCGAAAGGCAACGCTGCGGCCGACAGAATGAGGGTCATGGCAAGCTGTACGGCCAGGACCCTCTTGACCCCCAACGCGTCCGGCTGTTGCATCGGTTCTACTTTTTGTGGGGATCGGATCCCCTCCCTTGCCGAAGGCGAAGTATAAGTGGTGCCGAATATAGGGTCAATCGCTGCTTAGTTTGTCCAATGCGCCCATCAAGGAAACTTTCCGTCCTGTCCTTTTCGTGTTCGCACGCAGTCACTTGATGTGTGCGAGGATCCCGTCCAGCTCATCCAGACTATTATAGGCGATCACCAACTTGCCGGTGCCGCGGGAGCCCTGCTGGATGTTCACCCGGGCCCCCAAGCGATCGGTCAGATCGTCCTGTAATCGCCGGATGTTGGGATCGAGCTCCGGCTTGCGGGGAGTCGCGGGCTGGTCCTGATCCTCCAGCTGCAGACGACGCACGAGCTTCTCGGTCTCGCGGACAGACAGTCCCCGCGATACGACTCGCCCGGCAGCCACACTCTGCTGGGGACCTCGCAGTCCCAGCAGCGCTCGCGCATGCCCCATCTCCAGCCGGCCCTCCTGCAGATGCTGTTTGACGTCGTCGTTGAGCTCCAGCAGCCGCAACAGATTGGTGACCGTGGTGCGGGACTTGCCGACCGCTTCCGCCACCTGCTGGTGGGTCAGTCCGAACTCGGTGAGCAACCGCTGCAGCGCACCGGCCTCTTCCAGAGGATTGAGGTCGTCGCGCTGAATGTTCTCGATGAGCGCAATGGCGATGGCAGTTTGCTCGTTCACATCGCGCACCACCACAGGGATCTCGCTCAACCCCGCCTGCTGAGCGGCGCGCCAGCGCCGCTCCCCGGCGATGATCTCGTAACGCCCCTCGCCCACCGGTCGCACGACGATGGGCTGGATTACACCCTGGGCGGCAATAGAATCGGCAAGCTCGCGCAGGCTGTCAGGATCGAACTCACGCCGCGGCTGGTAACGGCCACGCTGAATGAGCTCGACGGGCAGGGCATGCACCCGTTCCTCCCGTGTCGAGCCCGCGGACGACTCCTCGCCATCTTCTTCTGCACTGGCCTCCAGCTCGCGCACGCCCCCGAGCAGGGCGTCCAATCCGCGGCCGAGGCCTTTTTTCCTGGAAGACATGGATCCTCGCCCCCTATATTCTCCCTCAAGCGTTAAGCGACGGCCGCTCTCCTCTTCTCCTGCCGGCGCAGCACCTCACTCGCCAACGCGAGGTAGGAGATGGCGCCGCGGGAGGTCTTGTCATAGAGCATGGCCGGCAAACCGTGACTGGGTGCCTCGGCGAGCCGGACGTTGCGCGGGATAATCGTGCGGTAGACCTGCTCATTGAAGTGGGTAACGAGCTGGGTCGAGACCTGATTGGCCAGATTGTTGCGCGGATCGTGCATGGTGCGCAGGATGCCCTCGATCGCCAAGCCGCTGTTGCGGCTGGAGCGGATCTGGTTGATCGTGTCCAGCAGGGCGGAAAGCCCCTCCAACGCATAGTACTCGCACTGAATGGGGATCAGCACACCTTGCGCCGCCACCAGGGCGTTGACCGTCAGCATGTTCAGCGACGGGGGGCAGTCGATGATGACGAATTCATAGTCTTCCGCCACGGTAGACAGGACCTGCGCGAGGCGGCGTTCCCTTTGAGGCGAGCTCATGAGCCCGACCTCCGCGGCGGTAAGATCGCTGTTGGAGGGCAACAGATCGAAACCGGGTGGGGGATCCTCGACGCGCTGAAGGCAATCCTGAAAGGGCAGGTCGCTGAGCATGAGGTCGCAGGCGGAGCGCTCGAGCTCGTGCTTGTCCACTCCGCAGCCCATGGTTGCGTTGCCCTGGGGGTCCATGTCCACCAACAACACCCGCCGCTTCATTGAAGCAAGGGACGCTGCCAGGTTTACGGCTGTCGTGGTCTTGCCCACGCCGCCTTTCTGATTTGCAATCGCGATTGTACGGACCATCATTGGCTCAGTCGTAGTGGATCTCGATCAGGTGGCGCTCGCCGTCCAGGAAGGGCACCTGAAGGCGATGAACCCTTACGGCGTCCGGGTACGGTTCCAGGTTGTGGAGCGCTATCTCCGGTTCCCGACCCTTCATAACGAGCAGGCGGGCGGGCCTATCGAGCAGCCGTCCCGTCGCCCGAACCAGCTCGGGAAGGGACGCCACTGCCCGGCTGATAATGGTAGCGAATTTTCTTGTCGGTAGATACGACTCCATGCGCGCCTGAATCACGGTAACGTTGTTCAGACCAAGCTCAATCACCGCCTGACGCACGAATCGCGTCTTTTTTCCATTGCTGTCGAGGAGATGAAAAACGCGCTGCGGTGCCATCACGGCCAACGGGAGGCCCGGCAGGCCAGCGCCTGTACCAACATCAAGTATGGTCTCCCCGAACAAGTAAGCGCTTACAGACAAGCTGTCCAGCAGATGGCGGGGCACCATTTCGCCGGGGTCGCGCACGGCCGTCAAACTGTAGGCCTGATTCCACCGGCCAAGCAGCTTCAGGAAGGCGATCAGCCGATCGCGCTGCTGCGCATCGGCTGTCAGACCCAATCTTTCGAGGCCGACAGCGAGCCGTTCCCTCAGGACACCCAGGTCCGGATCAGGTCTCATCCCGGACATGCGCCGCCGGCGCTCCTGCGCTTGATGTGGATCAGAAGCAGGGACACCGCCGCGGGGGTGACCCCGGGGATGCGCGCCGCCTGGCCGACGGTGGACGGGCGCACCCGGTTGAGCTTCTCGCGCACTTCTGTCGACAGGCCGCGCACCCCGTCAGCGTCGAAGTCCGCCGGGAGCTCTACGGCCTCCTGCGCACGCTGGCGCTCGATCTCCTCGACCTGGCGCCCGATATAGCCCGAGTACTTGCACTGGATGTCCAACTGCTCGGCGACCTTCGGATCGCTCACCGCCGGCCCGAGGCCGGGAAGGCCCAAGAGCGCTTGATAGGTCACTTTCGGCCGCGCCAGCAAGTCCAGGGCCCTGGTCTCCTTACGCAGCTCCTCACCCAGAATCTCACGCAGCCGGTCCGCATCGGCTTCGGCGGGCCTCACCCAGATCTCTCTCAATCGCCGGCGCTCACGCTCTATGGTCTCCCGTTTGCGCTCGAACAGGCGCCACTGCTCGTCCCCAACCAGACCGAGGCCATGGCCGATCTCGGTGAGGCGCAGGTCCGCGTTGTCCTCCCGCAGGAGAAGGCGATATTCAGCCCGGCTGGTGAACATGCGGTAAGGCTCATCGGTCCCCCGGGTGATTAGATCGTCCACCAGAACGCCCAGGTAGGCCTGGTCGCGACGCGGGCACCAAGGCTCCCGCCCCTGGACCTGCAGCGCGGCATTGGCGCCCGCGAGCAGACCCTGGGCGGCGGCTTCCTCATAACCGGTGGTGCCGTTGATCTGACCAGCAAAGAATAGCCCCCGAATGAATCGGGTCTCCAGGGACGACTCGAGGTCGCGGGGGTCGAAGAAATCGTACTCGATGGCGTAGCCGGGACGGGTGATGTGGGCCTGCTCGAAGCCCCGCATGGAGTGGACGAGGTCAAGTTGCACGTCGTAGGGGAGGCTGGTGGAGATGCCGTTCGGGTAGACCTCGTTGGTATCCAAACCCTCCGGCTCCACAAAGACCTGATGAGAAGTCTTATCGGCGAAACGGACGATCTTGTCCTCGATGGAGGGACAGTAGCGCGGCCCGACTCCCTCAATAACTCCGGTAAACATGGGGGAGCGAGACAGTCCGGTGCGAATGAGGTCGTGGGTACGCTCGTTGGTATGGGCGATGTGGCAACTCACTTGTCTGGGGTGGTCTTCGACGCGACCGAAGAAAGCGAAAACGGGCGCCGGCTCGTCCCCTGGTTGCTCCTCAAGGACCGCATACTCGATGGAGCGGCCGTCTATCCGCGGCGGAGTCCCGGTTTTGAGACGCTCGACACGAAAGGGCAGCTCACGCAACCGGCGCGAGAGTGCATTGGACGGTGGATCACCAGCACGGCCGCCCTCATAGTTGGACAGGCCAATGTGGATGCGGCCGCCGAGGAAGGTGCCGACGGTCAGAACCACCGCACGTGCGCGGAAGCGTAGCCCCATTTGGGTGACTACCCCCGCGACCTGCTCCCGTTCGAGGATGAGGTCGTCAACGGCTTGCTGGAAGATCTCCAAACTCGGTTGACGCTCCACGACCCGGCGCACCGCGGCCTTGTACAGGGCGCGGTCGGCCTGGGCGCGGGTCGCCCGCACCGCCGGGCCCTTGCGGGCGTTGAGAATGCGGAACTGAATACCCGCGGCGTCTGTCGCATGGGCCATGAGGCCGCCAAGGGCGTCGATCTCCTTGACCAGGTGCCCCTTGCCGATGCCGCCGATGGCAGGATTGCAGCTCATCTGGCCGATCGTCTCGACGTTATGAGTAAGCAGCAGGGTGCGCGCTCCAGCTCGCGCCGCAGCGAGCGCCGCTTCGGTGCCCGCGTGACCGCCACCCACCACGACCACATCGTAGATCTTCTCGGCCAACCTATCCTCCGATCGTTGCACATCAACCGCTTATGCTAACCGATTCACCACCGACTTAAGACGCTGCCGCGAAGGGAAGCGTTCCGTTTTCATCCCGGTCCCCTCTTTGCGCAGGTCGTGCTCGCCGACGAGATTCCAACGGGATCTTTGAGATCTATAATTTCATACTTGAATAGTAAGTTTTTCCGTCCATACTTCTCAATACTCACTTCCCGGTAGTGCTCCTGGCAGGCGAGGTGAGATAACCATCGGAGGAGACTTTCAAAAATGGCTAAAGCAAAAGCGGTTGGACCCCGAGTCAGCAGAATGAACCTGGCAATCGATTCCAACACCCCGTTCAAGGAAATCGTCAAGCAGCTGGAGGTCGTCTTGACTCTGCCCGAAGGTATCGCTCCACGCGGTTGTGATCCTTGCCTGTCGGGCTTGGATCGGCTGGTCCTTGAAAGCCAGATTCTGAACAAGATCCGCTGACTTGCGGGCCGATACCGCCATGAAGGTCGAGAAGCTGGGGGTGGGTCTTAACTACCAACCCCAGCTTCTCGACTTCCTGAAAACCTGCTCAGACGAACTCGACTTCCTGGAAGTCGTACCGGACATCTTCTGGCTCGACAATGGACCGGACGCAAGGCCGCGCTATGTCGACGATACTGCTGCCCTGGAGTTTTTGCATTCCATGCGTCAACACATGCCTGTAGTCATACCATTACCCACAACTCTCCCCGATGCTGCGCTGAGCCTCGAGCGCGAGCACGAAATCGGGGACGCGTTGCAGACCGATCCAGAGCGTTTTCGGGCCCGGGAAGCCATCGTTTTTCCGGTTCA
>JAYEJW010000081.1:0-3485 GCA_034716535.1 Pseudomonadota bacterium | reverse complement strand
CATGAAAACCCTGACAACCACTCTCCTCATCGCGCTGCTCCAGGTCGCGCTGACCGTCCACGCGGGCGACAAGCGCACGCCGCCACCGGACCTGGGGCAGCGCGATGAGGAGAGTGGTTGTCAGGGTTTTCATGAGTATGGTTTCAATCCAAATAGATCGCGCTTTGCGCGCTCCAAATCCCCCTCTCCCCAGGGGGAGAGGGCTGGGGTGAGGGTCGGAGCCGCGGATTGTGAAGGCGTTACATTCCCCTTCCTCGGCTGGCCCACCGCAATGAATGCTACTTGAGCTCCACCTGGACCTTTTCGATGGTGCCGTCGAACCTGAACGGACGGCGGTCGTAATAGGCCATGGACACCGGCGAGCCCAGGTCCACGCCCACATCGAAGGTCTCGCTGGCGGTGAAGAGCAGGGGCACGGTGCGCTTGAGCTCGGCCTTGCCGACCTCCTTGCCGTCGACTGTCAGGGTGACGGTACCCGGCTCGCCGGGACCGGCGATCTGAGTTGCGATCTCGATCTGGTGCTTTCCGGCGGCCAACGGGGCCTCGCTCCTGGCCTGGTAGTCCTCGATGATCATCATGTTGTATTCGTAGATCAGGTGACCCTGGTCCATGTACACGGTCAGGCCGCCGCCGGCCCCGCCCATCGCGTAGAGCACGCCGGTGGCCTTGTCGCCGACCTCCAGGTCAATGACCACCCTGCTGCTCTGCCGGCCGAGGCCCGGGGCGGTGAATTCGGGCATGCGGGTGGTGTTCTCGGTGAAGGTCCAGCTGGTGTAGGGCGACTTCTGCATGTCCTGCGGGTGGATGCGCAGCCAGATGCCGGCGCCGATGGGGTAGTCCTTGTTTGCTTCGGCCAGCTCCGCGAACTGTTTCTGCATTGCCTTCAGGCGATCCGGATGTCCCCTGGACAGGTCCGTGGCCTGGGAGAAATCGGTGTTCAGGTCATAGAGCTGCCAGACGTCCTTGGCCGAATCCCAGTCCGCCAACCCCTTCTGGGCATTGACCCAGGGGTACAGTGGCCCGAAGGTGCTCGCGAACCAGCCATCCTGATAGACGCCCCGGCTGCCGTTGTTGTCGAAGAACTGGTGGGGCTTCTGCACCGGGGCGTCCGGGTCGGCGAAGGTGTAGGCGACGCTCACCCCGTCGATCGGGTCCTGCTCCAGGCCGTTGACGACCTTGGGCGGAGTTATATTCAAAATCTCGTAGATGGTCGGCGCAATGTCGATCACGTGGTGGAACTGGGAGCGCATCTTGTCGTCCGGCTTGACGCGCTTGGGCCAGGACACCACCATGGGATTGCGGGTGCCGCCGAAATGGGCGGCGATGAGCTTGGTGCTCTTGAACGGGGTGGAGCCCGCCCAGGCCCAGCCGGCATGGTACATGTTGTCGGTCTTGGGGCCGCCCAGCTTGTCCAGGGCCGCGATCTGCTGCTTGATGGTGTTCGCAATCTGATTCTGGGCCAGGAGTTCGCTGATGGAGCCGTTCTGGCCCTCGGCGCTGGAGCCGTTGTCCCCGAAGATGTAGAAGACCAGGGTGTTTTCCTTCAGGCCGCGTGCGTCGATGCCCGCCAGCAGCTTTCCGACCTCCGTATCCGTGTGCTCCACGAAGCCGGCGAAGATCTCCATCAGCCGCTGCTGGAAGGCGCGCTGATCCTCCGGGATGCTGTCCCAGGCGGCCAGGGTGGGGTCACGCTCGGTGAGCTGGGTGCCTTGCGGGATCACGCCCAGCTCCAGCTGGCGCTTGAAGACTCGCTCGCGATAGGCGTCCCAACCCTCGTCGAACCGGCCTTTGTACTTGTCCGCCCACTCTTTGAAGATGTGGTGGGGCCCGTGCACCGCACCCGGGGCCCAATACATGAAGAAGGGCTTGTCCGGGGCGTAGGCCTGATGCTGGTCGAGCCAGGCCAGGGCCTTGTGGGTCATGTCCTCGGTCAGGTGGTAGGTCGGGTCGTCGTGGGGCGGCTCCACTTGGTTGTAGTTCTCCATCAGGCGCGGCTCGTACTGGGAGGTCTCACCCGCCAGGAAGCCGTAGAAGTACTCGAAGCCGTAGCCATTGGGCCAGCGGTCCTTGGGACCCATGGCCGTGGTCTCGGTGGCGGGGGTATTGTGCCATTTGCCGAAGGCGGAGGTCTTGTAGCCGTATTCCTTGAGGACCTCGGCCATGGTGGCCGCGGTCTTGGGGATCACGCCGGTGTAGCCGTCCCAGTCCACCGCGCGCTCGGCGATGGTGCCGGAGCCCACACGGGTGTGGTTGCGCCCGGTGAGCAGGGCCGCACGGGTCGGCGAGCAGATGGAGGTGGTGTGAAAGGCGTTGTAGCTGATGCCCTCGGCGGCCAGTTGGCTGAGCGCCGGCGTGTGGACCTCGCCGCCGAAGGTCTCCGAGATGCCGAAGCCCACGTCGTCGAGCATCACGATTAGGATGTTGGGTGCGTCCTCGGGCAGGCGGCTGGGCTCGACCCGCCGGGTCATGCTGGAGTCCTGGAGCCGGGGCTTCGCTACGCTGGCCGAAGGGGTCGGTGGGAAAGGCAGGACAGATCCATCGTTGGGTGCGGCCGCGGTGGCCGCGCGGCCAAGAAGGCCACACAGGGCGGCGAGGAGCCAGTAACTGGTTTTCATGGCATTGCCGGTCCTATTCCGCGACCTTTTCTGTGGCCTTTTTTGCCATCCCATCGTCATCGCCACGTTTCTTTTCGATGGGCCCCTTGTCCTCGATGCCCGCCGCGCCTTTGGCCGTGTCCGTGACGGCCTCCTTCGGCGAGCAGCGATTGCCGACCCCGACGGTGGCCTTCATCGCGGCGCCCTTGGCCGCCTTCTCCGCGGCGCAATCCGGATCCAGGGGCCCGGCATGGGCCGTCGGCGTCATCATGAGTGCGGTCATGAAAAAAACAGTGATGATCGGCTTCATGTCATCTCTCCCCTGTGTTGTTGTCGGGACAACCCGGTGCGATTCTTTGCTCGCGTAACGACGCGTCATTGAGACAGCCCCACCTCTTTGGGCGGATACTTCTTGAAGGTGGCGGCATGGGCCTTGGCCTCCGCGCCCATCGACGCCAACCAGGCATTGCGGCGGTGGCCCACCGGGTACTGCTCCTTGGGGTCGATGTAGAGGTTGAACAGCCAGGGGGCGAGGCCCAGATCGGTCTTGGTGGCCATGTCGATGTCGAGCAAGGTCCGGTCCGTGTCGATGACCTTGAAGTGGAGCTTGTACTCGTACATGCGCAGGGCCAGGAAGTCCGTCTGGCTCCAGACGAAGACCTTGTCACGCATGGACTTGCCGTTTTCCGTGAGCAGGAAAGCGGTCTGGTCGATGCCGTCGATGTAGACATTCGTGGGGATCTGGCCCGAGGCCCCGGCCAGGCTGATTGCGGTGTTGAAGATGTCCATCAGGTCGAACAGGCCGTCGTTGACCTGGCCCGGCTCGATCATGCCCTTCCAGTAGGCGATACCGGGGATGCGAATGGCCCCATCCCGGCCCGTGCCCTTGCC
>JAYEJW010000080.1:0-42374 GCA_034716535.1 Pseudomonadota bacterium | reverse complement strand
AACGCCTGAAAGCGGGCTGGGACGAGCGCTACCTCGCCAAGTTGCTGTTCGAGTCGCCCGTTTCCGTCGAGAAAACAACACCATCAGATTCTCCGAATATTAGGCCGGATTGATGCGTTTGCCCTGCGGTACCCCGGGAGGGATCTCCAGGATCTGCTCGCGCTTCATGCCGAGCCTGTAGGCCAGGCCGTACGGCCCGAACCCGAGATACCTGTGCCTGTTCTCGACGTTCACGTAGATGCCCTCCGGAGCGGTCTCGTACCGGGACACAACCAGCGCAAGTTGTTTCTCGGCCCAGTTTGCCCTTGCAATCAGCGCCGGGTATGGGGCGAGGTAGCTTCCGGCGACCGCAAGCGAGGAAGACAGCAGTGCCGCGGCCATCGCGAGTCCCTTCGTCTTGAGATCTGCGTCGGCCAGCGCAGCAAGAATTCCCCAGGCAATCAGTCCCAGGAGGACATAGTAAGCGTAAGCGTTCCAGGCAAACGCGAGGTAGGGTGAGCCGGCGACGAGGAAGAAGAGCAGGAGACTGCCCTCGCCTCTGCCGGTCACCCGACTTCTGGTCTTGCGCCAGATTAGCCAGAAGGTTCTGATCTGGTCCGCGAAGAAAGGAGCGAACAGGGACTTCCCCTGTGCCTGCTCCTGCTGTGCGGAGTAGAGAAAACTGAAATCGTCCTGCCAAAAAGGAATGAAGAGTGCGGGTGACCAGAAAAGCAGTATCGCCCCCGCCACGAGCAGCGTGCCGAGGACGTGTGAACGGCTGGCCAGAATTCGCGACAACTCGTTTTTCCCTTTGGCATCAAGGAGAATAAACATGTTTATTATACCTGAGCAAAACCGCGGCGGCCGATGTCAGCCGAAGAACAAAGTGGGGCTATGCGAATCCTACTGGAACAATGAAGAAGGTGTATCCGGTGAAGCTACTTTGCCGGTTAATGGGCGTGGGCCGCAGTGGGTTCTACGAGCACTTGCGGCGCCGGGAGCGGGATCCAGACCCGGAGCATGAGGAGAAACTTGCTAATACGGACATGACCACTTATAGCGCATTTGCGCGGGCGGCTTGGGGTCGCGATGCCATCTTGGTCGATTTTGACGGCACGCTTTATCACCAAGCGCCGGTCCGCATGCTAATGGCCCTCGAGTTACTTCTGTTTGGCCCCGGCGTTGTCCAGCCGCTGCGCAGGTTCCGAATCGAGCAGGAGCGTCTTCGTCGGCTGCCTCAAAACCGTCGGGAAGTAGGCGATACTGACGGCTCGCCGTTTCAGCGGCAGCTGATCAACGCCGCCGCCGATTCAGGCATAACACCAGAGAAGATGCAGGCCATCGTGGAAGAATGGATGTTTCGACGACCTGGGAAATGGTTGTCCCGGTTCGTGCGCCGCCAACTGGTGGGGGATCTGCGGGCCAGTCGAACGGCTGGGGTAAAGCTTGCCGTGGTCAGTGATTACCCGGTGCGCCGCAAGCTTGCGGCGCTGACTCTGCCCTTGGATTTCGACGTTCTCGTCGCTAACGGCGAGCCGGGAGGTCCAAAAAGCCTTAAGCCCGATCCAGAGGGCTACTTACTCGCAGCAGAAAATCTTGGCGCTGCACCTCCAAAATGTCTGGTTGTGGGAGACCGGGACGACGTCGACGGCGTTGCGGCGCGCCGGGCCGGTATGTCTTTTCTGCTCGTTCGATGAGGCGACTGAATTCAGATTCGTGTCAGCCACACTTGTTCATCCGAAAGGCTCTTCGGAAGCAAAGGTGTACAGGCTGTTGATGAGAAAGTTGAACAGAAACACCACACCGATCGCGACTGCTTGAGCGAGTAGGTAGTTCACGCCCGCGCGCTCATGTAGCCCCCAGAAAATCGCGGCGTTTAGGGCAAGCATGGCGATGGCTACCGCGACGAAGAGCGGGAAGCGTTGGGCATGCGACCCGGAACTGCGAAACGTCCAGTAGTACTGCAGTAGATAATTGCACACGACGCCAATGGAGAAACCGCAGGACGAGGCTAGCGTCGCGTCGATTGCCGCGCGTTCGACCAGCAGGATCAGTATCAAATAGTGTACGCCGACCGCGAAAGAGCCCGCGGCGACGTACCGAACCAAGATGTCGAACTTCGCGACCGTCATGGCGTCTAGAAGGCGACCGGTTCCACGAGAACGATCAACATCGGAAGATCAACGAAGAAGAGGACGCTGATCAGTGCGCCAAGGAAGATGACGTAAGCGACAAATGCCGGTTCCCGATAAAGCTTCTCCGGTGCCTGGGACGCTGAGTGCGGCTTCATCGCAATATGGAGATACCAGACGTAGAGCAAGGCGAAGAACGGAAGGGAAACGATGAACTCGATCCGGTATTTAATGAGGAATATTCCCAGGAAGAAGGCGGACAGGATCGCGTAAAAGAACGACGATAGGAGCAGCTTCTCCTCCGTGTAGTAGCGGAACGACCGACGATAGAGGGCCGCGCGTTCCGGATCGTCGATAAAGCGGTACTCGGCAAAGCGTTTCATTGCCATAAGGAACGCGCCGCCCATCCAGTAGCTAAACAGGATCGAGGATGGCGGAAGGTGGCCGCTTACAATGGCGCTCCATCCCAGCAACAAGCGCAGGGGATTGTTGATCGATTCGCTGAGCACATCCAGAAGGGCGCGGTCCTTGGTGCGGAACGGGCGCACGTTGTACAGGATACCCATCACTAGCAAAAGGCCGGAAAAGAAAACGAACTCACGACTCAGAACGCTCGCAAGGCCAAGCCCGAGCGCGACGAAGAGCAGGTATTCCGTGTAAACGTGGATTGCGCGGACGTTGCCCAATGCGGATGGCCGGTGTTTTTTCAGCGGATGATGGCGGTCGAACTCCGCGTCAAGCCATTCGTTGATGACGTAATTGGCGGAGACGATAAAGCCGGTACTCAACAACGCGATAAGACCGGATAGAAAGACGCTGGTCGGAGTAGCGTCGGTCAACAGCCAAGCCAGGGCGATTCCCGGCAACATGAAGACGTTCTTGAACCAATGGTCGAAACGCGCAATTTTGATGTAGGGCTGCAGTCTCCGCCAAATAGATCGGGTCTGGCCGTCAGGCTCCGCGGTCGCCCCTTGCGTACTATGCTCGGTCATGGTTACGAATAGGAAATCCAACCGCATTCAGGGACGGAATGGAGGGAACGTTACCATCGAAGGAGCGTTCAAGGAAGGGACTGGTCAAGCGCCCACGGCGGCGGAGCGGGAAACCCACCGTTCTGACGATCGATGGGAGCGCGGTGGATGCGGAATTGCGGGTCGCGAGCGGTGCGCGCGCAGCGGATGGATTCTGCCGCGAGGCGATCATGGCCTGGTGCGAAGACAATGGCGTTGAGCTCGTCCTCGGTCTTGCGAAGAACGCCCGCTTGCGTCGGTTCAGCCTCGCCGCCAGTGTCGAAGCGCATCGTATGTATCTTCACAGCGGAGAACCCAGGCGGGTGTTCTGTGAGTTCGACTACCAGACCCGCGACTCGTCGTCGCCAAGGCCGCTCGCGACATTCTCCGCACCTAGTTAGCCTTCGCTTTCCCGAGTCCCGGCGGCTGCAGGATGCGCCTGCCGGGTATCACGAGGGAAAACGCGAGACTCCGTCTCTGGAAACCACGGGAATGTGTCGGAGCCATTCGGGAGCCATAGACGGTCGCGCAAAGAAGCGCAGCAGCCGTTCCAGCCCGGCGCGCTCATGGGAGGCGATGCGCACCGCGGCATCGAGCGAGAAGCCTGTGTTGTACCAGGCGAGCATGTCGCGGGCGTCATCGGCATCGAGCAGCCCCCGGCGGCGGACCCGCTCAGCGATGGCGGTTTGATATTTGTGTCTTTTCTGTTACTATTCTTTGTTCTGGTGATCGCCTGCCGCATCCGAAGCTGGCTCCGGGGGATGTCCGGAGTCCTTCCGGCCGTCAATTTCACTTGCCGATTCATGCTGTTGCGATGCCTGCTGTCTCTGTCCATGTCCCTCCCCTATCGCAAGCGGACGCTACCGGCCGCATGCGATCCGCAGCAACGGGGGTTGCCGCCTGCCTCGCGCTGGGGCTGTGGCTGTGGGCCATGTCCTGGTCCTTCGGCCAGATCGGCGGCATCGCGGACTACCCGAGCGTGCTGAGGTTCGAGGTACCCTACCTCCTGGTGCTGTTCCTCGGGCTCACCTATCTCTTACGTCCCGGTCCATGGCGCGCCCTGATCGCGGCAGGGCCTATCGTTGCCATCTATTTGGCGATGGACGTTCACTACGTTCTGCTACACAACATATTCAAGCTCGACGATATTCTGCTGATCCCGGAGGGACTGGCGGTGGCTTCCGACTGGGTCTTAGCCGCTGTGGGCATTGCCGTCATCGGGTGGCTGGCGGCCTTCGTCTACCAGCTGAAGCGCCGCGGCAGGGAGCTGGCCGCGCCGCTCACCCTGCTGGCCGTTGCGGCGGCGCCACCGGCCGCCGCCTATCTCTCCCCGGCTCGGTTCCTGGACGCAGCGCAGCTCGCCGGTTTCAGTATCATCGACTGGTCGGATCGCTACACCGCCGCGGTCATGGGTCGGAGCGCATCTCTGCTGCTGTTCGCAGCGACCAAGCAGAAGGCGCTCGACGAGCTGGCACTGCAGCCAATCCTTTCCGATCCGAGCCGCGATTCGGGACTGATCGAGCGTTCGCTGGAGACCAAGCGCAACGTCCACATCCTGGTGCTCGAATCCCTCCTCGACCCGGTCCGATTTTCCGCGGTGGACTTCCGCAGCCCCGCGGACCCGCCGCGATTCGAGTCGTTGCGCAAGACCATGCGCGTGGCTACCGCTCCCGTATTCGGTGGCGGCACCGCCCAGGTCGAGTTCGAGGTGCTGTGCGGCGTCCCGTCACTGGAGCTTTACAGTCCGGCGGAGTTCAGCATGATGAGCGGCGCCCTGACTCCCTGCCTGCCCACTTTGCTGGCGGGTGCTGGCTATCGAACCATCGCCACTCAGTCCTACAAGCCGGACTTCTTCAATTCCGAGAAGGCCTACAAGTCTCTCGGCTTTCAGGAGATCCACTTCCCGTCTGTCTATGCGGGGGCGCGCGGCACCTACCTGCAATACGAGCTACCGGATAGCTATATCTTCGATGGCGATCTTCTGGAGCAGAACCTCGCCTACGTAAAGCGGCAAATTGTCGGCGGGCAACCGATCCTTAACTACGTCCTCGGCATTTATGGGCACCAGCCCCACGAGATCGACGCTTCGCGCCACCCGGACGCGGTCGAGATCGAGGGCGTAGATCCAGATTCCCAGGCGTACCGGGCCATTCAACAGTTCTATTACCGTGCGGGCGCTCTCGCCGACTATGTGCACGCCTTGCGCCAGATCGACCCTGAGGGCCTCATACTGGTGACAAGCGATCATCTGCCGCCGCTAGATGCCGGTCCGGAGACCTACAAGACGCTCGGCTACCAGCTCGGCGCGCAGAATGAATACTATGACAACATTTGGTTTTTCGACGGTCCCCTGGCGCCTGATCGCGCCTGGCCGGACCGCCAGTACGAGTTCATGGATTTCGTTCTTGATGCCCTCACCGCCGGCCGCTACTGCCTCCAGGCGCAATGCAAGAACCGCGTCGCGTGGGATCCGGTGCGCTTGACCTCCAGCTATACGCAGCTGATCGCCCTCGGGGCAGGCGCAGCCGTGCCTCTCAGGGCAGGCACCCTCCCGGGGCTCTCTCCCTCCACCGCGGCTACCTCTATGCCGGGAACCCTCGAGCCCGGAATCTGAACGCCGGGCGCTCCGGGAGCAAATCCGAGACGTCGAAAGGAGTCGCTCCTGTGCGCATGCCGGACGCGCCGAAAGGATCCGCGTGGACAGGTGCGGATCTACCCGAATACGAGCGGGTCGGTAAATCCCACAGACCGCCCCGCTGGAGATGGGGCAGCAGTAGCGCCCCAGAGTCGTCATGAACCGCGCTAACATTCTCTTCTCGCTTCTCATCGCAGTCCTCACGGTCGCCCCGTGGGGCTTGCTCAACTTGCCCTCCGAGGAGCCGCCGTGGCCATCACGCGTCCAGGGTTTGTCCTTTCAGCCCATGCGGGAGGACGATGACCCTACCGAAGGCGTATATCCCTCCACGTCCGAGATCGACGAAGACCTTGCGCTGCTCCGAGATGAGGTCTAGGCGGTGCGCACCTACAGTGTCGCCGAGACTCTCGCCGTGGTCCCGCAGCTCGCAGAGGGGCACGGGCTCAACGTCACGCTCGGGGCGCGGTTGGACAACCGTTTGGAAAGCAATGACGAGGAAATCGAGCGCCTCGTCGAGGTGTATAGAGAGACACCCCGCAACGTGGTGCGGGTGATCGTCGGCAACGAGACGCCTGAAGGCGTTGGCGGCCGAACGGTCCTACGACGACAGCTGGCCGCTTGGGCTTCGGCGCTGAGCGTCCTCACTCGTCATAGGACGCGGACGCCGGAATCTGCGGTCGCCAAAAATGCGGAAAGTCCGGATTGCGGTAGTCGGGTTGTGCGAGGCGCTCCGCGGGCGGGCGCAATCTGGACGTGTAGTCCATGACCGCGGAGACATCCCGAGACGTGAAGGACTTGATCTGCTCGATCATCTCCGGGTCGGCGTTGCGTCGCTTTCCATCGCGAATCCACTCGAATTGGCGCACCAGGTACTGGTAGTGCTGTCCCTGGATCAACGGCATCTGATCCCCGGCGATTCCTTCGCCGCGATCTCCGTGACACTCGACGCAGTTCTTTGCGTAGATCCCCTCGCCGTGCTCCAGGTCGTCCCCGGGCCCGACCCCATTGTCCGGGTTCATGGGAAACCGGGCGATGTAGGCGCTCACGTCCGCGATCTGTTGCAGAGTCAGATGGTCCAGCAAAGTGAACGGGAACATCGTGGGGTTGTCGCGGTTGCGGGCGCGGATGTCGGCGAGCTGCTTGATCATGACGGAGCTGTGCTGCCCGGCGATCTGGGGATAGTCGCCATCCCGTGACCCCCAGCCCTCCGGTTGATGACAGACCGCACACAAGAGATACACCTTGCGGCCGTTCTCCAGGTCCGGCTCGAGATGGATCGCGCCCTCCAGCTCGCCGGCGGCGAGCGCAGGGTCGTCCGCGGCGACTTGCCCGCCAAAGCAGGCGTACGTGAGGGAGAGAACAGAAAAAAGTAACGACCTGGGTCTCATATCGCCTCCCGGTCCTCTTGTCCCATTATAGCTTGAGCGTCAGCAGTGCCGCGTTGAGCAGACCGAAAACCAGGAGAAAGACGCCCAACCCGATCAGCGCATAGCCGACGCCGAAATAGAGGATGCGCATGGGCACGGGCGCAGGCGGCACCAACAGATCATCCAGCCGGCCTTCCGCTTCCAGCCGCGCGATCCAGGCGGGATGCTCTTCGCGCAGATGATCGATGTCCTTGCTGCCCTCGAACATGGTGGCGCTGTAAGGAAAGCAGCGTGGGCGCCAATGCTCGACGAAGAAGTGGATGGTGAAGATGTGGACCATAGCCAGCACCGCCTCGATGCGGTGCACCCAAAGCGCGAGGTTGAGCAGCCAACCAGGCATGTACTCACTGCTCAGGACCGGGTTGTAGAGCATGAGCCCGGTGACCCCGACGATGATCAGGCCCCACCAGACGGCCCAGTAATCGAACTTCTCCCACCAGCTCCAGCGGTCGAACTCTGGGCCCTTGACCAGCCCCAGGATCCAGCCCAGGTGGCGGAAAAAATCCTTCACGTCACGCCATTGGAACACCAGAGTGTCCGGCCCCAGCAGGGACTTCGGAAAGTGCCTCCAGTCGATGTTCCAGATGCTGTAGAGGATGTGTGCGGCAAAACCCGCGAGGAGAACCAAACCCGTGATCTTGTGGACCTCCAAGACCCCGGTGTAGCCCCCGAAGGGCGCAGCGAGCATCTTTCCCCAGTCGGTTTCGATGAACATCCAGGCCAGGCCGGTGACCGACAGCAGCATGAAGGTGATCACGAGCCCCAGGTGGAACAGCATTTGGGTGGGAGTGAAACGTCTGACGTTCTCAGCCATGACCCTTTCCCCCCTTGACTATGCCCACCAGCTCCCGCAGCCCCCACAGGGTCACGTAGGGGATGAAGATCGCAAAGACGCCGCCCGCCAGGATCACCATGACCCAGACGCCGTAGTAGAAGAGCGGGAACTCCTCCCGGGTGGACGCAGCCAGCGGCCGCGGTTCGTGGACCACATAGGTGGCGAAGGACGCGGAGGCCTCTTCGTGGCACTTAGCGCACACGTAAGCATGACGCCGGATGGGGTTCATCGCGGAGTAGTAGTGGTTTATCCCCGCTATGGGCTGCCCGCGGTGGCACTGCTCACAGCCGACGTTTCCCCGGCTGGAGTGGAGGCTATAGCGCTGCTCCTCGTGACAGCTCGCGCAGCTCTGCCAGCCGTAGCCGGCCGCCCCTTCGTGGGCATCGGCGCTGAAGCTGCTGCGCTTGATGTCCCCCCCGCCGGGACCCAGGCCCCAGAGCCTGCCCTCCTGCTCCATCTGGTAGATCCGGAAGGAGCCGGGCAACGAGTCCTGGTCGCGGAAGTAGCCCGTACTCGCCGCCTCGTAGGGGTGCAAGGCGTCAGCGGCCTGCGACGCTTGCACCGCCCAGAGGCAGAGCATGGTTAGCAGTATCCGGACCGCCTGGGATCCGGTCGTCGATCGAGCCGTCATGACCTGGACCCTCCTGCGCCGGAGGCGACTTAGCCTTCACTCGCGGGAACCGGCACCGGCAGCGGCGCTGCTGCTGTGCCGGGGGTCGCCGGTGTACGCGTGGTCAGCTCGTCGTAACGGCGCTGCAGGTCCTTGAGGTCCTCGTCCTTGTGCTTGTGACAGGTCTGGCAGGAGTTGGGGATGTCCGGGTTCGCCAGCGTGTCCTTGGGCAGCAGGGCCACGAACACGTGGCTGTGGATGTCGCCGGACTCGGCGCTCTTGGCGATGCGTGGCATGTGGCAGGCAACACACTTGGCCGAGGAGTGGACGGAGTGGGCACCCACCTTGTTCACCATCTCGTGGCAGGAGAGACAAGTCTTGTCCCCGGAGGACTCGCGGGTCTGGGCGCGGACGACCGGGTTGCCCAGCTGGTGCACATAGTGGCAGGAGAGACAGGTGACGCCTTCGCGGTAGTGGGCCGATTGCTTCCAGTCGATGTACTGCTGGTGATGGCCCTTGGAGAACTCGTTGGCGTAGACGTGCTTGACGTCACCCCCCTCGTAGGAGGTGGACTTGTAATAGGTGGTGAGCGCCTTGCCCGGTCGGTAACCGACGGGCCAGCTGGAACCCTTGACCTTCGTTGATTTGCCGCGGTTGTGGCAGGACCCGCAGATCTGAACAGCCACGCCGGCGGTCAGCTTGCCCGGGTTGACGATGGCCGCCCGTTTCTCGAAGAGCTCGGTCTTGGGCAGGGCCGCGTGATGGGAGGCCGGGCCGTGGCAGGCCTCGCAACCCACGCCGGGCTCCTTGAAGGTGTTCTGATCCAGATCGACGCCGGTCGCATGGCATCCGCCACACTTCTTGAGCCAGGGCCGCTTTTCCCAGTCGTGCTCGTGGTAGTTGACCCAGCGACCGGTCTCGGCGTTGAACTGAATCGGTGATATGAACAGGGTGCCGTCTTTCTCGATCAGGAAACGCTGCTTCCACTGGCTGCCGATCGTGTAGTGGATGTCTTCGACCTTGGGGATGTAGATCTCTTCAACCGGCACTTTCAGCTTGTCCTGGATTTTAATCAGATCCGCCTTGATCAGCTCGGGATCGATCTCAGTGATGATTGCGTCCTGGTTTGCCCCGGCATCCTGGAGCATGCGGCTGTGCAGGGTTCGCTTCCAGGCGTCGTAGTGCTCGAGATGACAGTTGCGGCACACGTCCGAGCCGACGAACGCCTTCGGCTGCGACAGCAGCTTCTTGGCATCGATTTGCTCTTCGGCCCAGACAGCAGGGCCAAGCGCGAGGAACGACAGCACGACGACCGCATGGGATACCCGGCGACGGATCTCCATCACACCCTCCTTTAATCAGACGGTTACGAGAGCCGTGGGCCTGGTTTGGTCCAGGCACCGGCCCTTCTTGGTAGTGGCTGCGCTCTTGCGCCTGGCGGCCACAGGGGAAGCCGACGTCTAGCCTAGCCGTTGGCGGGACTCTTTTTATAGGCGCATTTAACAGTTTAGCGCGCTTTTTTCTCGCTGTAGCAAGGATGCGTTTCTTGGCCCGTTCGAATCGGCGGGCAGGTGCGCCGCCGCGTGCTGCGTTGGTTCGCCCGCAGCGGCGTGCTGAAACCGCAAAATAAGGTGAAACGAGGTACTCGCTCCTATACTCTGTTACCCCCTCCCTATCCCCCCGGCCCGACCTCCTATGACCCAGACCGCAGTGCCCCCCAAGACCCGCTTCCATGTCGAGCTGATCAAACCCTCCCACTACGACGACGACGGCTATGTCATCCAGTGGATCAAGGCATGGATCCCGTCCAACTCCCTGGCCAGCCTCTACGGCCTGACCATGCATGCGGCGCAGGACAAGGCCCTGGGCGACGACGTCGAGATCCTGGTCAACGCCTGCGACGAGACCAACACCGTCGTCCCGGTCAAACGCATCATCGAGCGCATCCGAGGAGACGGCGGTAACGGCATCGTGTGCATGGTTGGGGTGCAGTCCAACCAGTATCCCCGGGCCATGGACATGGCCCGGCGCTTCCGCGCGGCGGGTATCCAGGTGGCCATCGGCGGCTTTCACGTCAGCGGCTGCATCGCCATGCTGCCCGAGATGCCCGACGATCTGAAGGAGGCCGAGGGGCTGGGGATCAGCCTGTTTGCCGGCGAGTCCGAGGGCCGCTTCGAGGAGTTCCTGCGTGCCGCCTACGAGCGCCGTCTGGAGCCGCTCTACAACTACATGAACGACCTTCCCGGCATGGAGGGCCAGAACATGCCCTACCTTCCGCCGGAGGTGGCGCGCCGCTACGCCCCCATGCCCGGGACCTTCGACGCCGGCCGCGGCTGTCCCTTCCTGTGCAGCTTCTGCACCATCATCAACGTGCAGGGGCGCAAGTCCCGCTACCGCTCCCCGGACGATGTGGAGCGGTTGCTGCGAGCCAACCTGGCCCACGGCATCCGCCACTACTTCATTACTGACGACAACTTCGCCCGCAACCGCAACTGGGAGCCCATCTTCGACCGCATTGCACAAGTGCGCGCACAGCTCAAGGTAAAGTTCAACTTCACCATCCAGGTGGACACCATGTGCCACACCCTGCCGAACTTCGTGGACAAGGCGCGCAGGGCGGGCGTGTCGCGGGTTTTCATCGGGCTGGAGAGCGTCAATTCGGAAAACCTGTTGGCGGCCAGGAAGAAGCAGAACAAGATCGAGAACTACCGCGACATGTTGCTGGCATGGCAGAAGAAGAAGGTAACCACCTACTGCGGGTACATCCTGGGCTTCCCGGACGACACCCCCAAGCGCATCCTCGGCGACATCGAGACCATCAAGCGCGAGCTGCCCCTGGACATACTGGAGTTCTTCTGTCTTACCCCCCTGCCCGGCTCAGCCGACCACAAGCGCCTGCACGCCGAGGGCGCACCGCTGGACCCGGACATGAATGTTTACGACCTGGAGCACGTCTGCACCACCCACCCCAGAATGAGCAAGGAGGAGTGGCACAACATCTACCGCAAAGCCTGGGACGCCTACTATTCGATGGATCACCTGGAGACCCTGATGCGCCGGGCCACCACGGTTGACCGCAACCCCAAGCGCATCATGGAGATCGCCCTGGAGTTTTACGGCTGCTTCAAGTTCGAGGGCGTGCACCCGCTGCAGGGCGGCTTCATTCGCCGCAAGATCCGCACCGAGCGCCGCCCCACCCTTCCGCTGGAAAACCCGCTCATCTTCTACCCCCGCCGGACCTGGGAGTTTGCCAGCACCTACTCACGCATGCTCGCTTACGCATGGCGGGTTTGGCGCCTGTACAAGCGGGTCAAGCGGGAGCAGCACCAAGCTGCGGAGCCGTATGTGGACGATGCCATGCGACCCCTGTTCGAGCCGCCAGCAGCGGAGCTGATCGAGGAGCCCACCACGGAGCCGGTTCGGCAGATCCAGGCGGGGTGAGACCGAGTCCGGGATTCTTCGCCAGCGCGGGCTTTTCGCCGCAGAGACGCAGAGAGCACAGAGGCTATAGCCCCAACGCACGGAAGAACAGGATGCCCGATTAGGCGGCAGGTTCAGCGCGTATTCTTCTCGGAGCCCAGGCCGACCAACAGGTATCCGCCGGCTACAAAGCAGCATGCCGCGAGGATCGTCGCCGCTGGGACCGATAGGATCGGGCCGGGGCCGAACACCAGGATAACGGCACCGCTGAGGACGAGAGAGCCGCCCCCGACGGCGGCGGGCAGCTGTATGTCGTCGCTTCGGTTTCCCCCCTTTGGGGGAGCAGACGCCCGGGTGGCTACGCCTGGCAGCGGTTGGCTTTGTTGGTCCAGCTTGGAGAGGATGCGGTAGGCCATCAGCGGCCAGTCGGGCAGTTGCTCGGTAACGGGGCCGAGATTTTTCTGGACCCGCTTTATGAATGCCTTGGCGCCGAACTGCTCCCTCATCCATCGTTCCATGAAGGGCTTGGCGGTGGTCCAGAGGTCCAACTCCGGGTAGAGCTGGCGGCCCAGTCCCTCGATGTTGAGCAGGGTCTTTTGCAGCAACACCAGTTGGGGCTGGACCTCCATGTTGAAGCGCCGCGCGGTCTGGAAGAGGCGGAGGAGGAAGTTTCCGAACGAGATTTCCGCCAATGGCTTCTCGAAGATGGGCTCGCTTACGGTGCGGATGGCGGACTCGAACTCGTCCACCCGCGTACCCGGCGGAACCCAGCCGGACTCAACATGCAACTCCGCCACCCGTCGGTAATCCCTGTCGAAGAAGGCGAGCAGGTTCTCGGCCAGGTAGCGTTGATCTTCCTTGCTCAGGGTACCTACGATGCCGAAGTCCACCGCGATGTAGCGTCCGCTGGGCTCAACGAAGATGTTGCCCGGGTGCATGTCGGCGTGGAAGAAGTTGTCCCTGAATACCTGGGTGAAGAAGATCTCAACGCCGCGCTCCCCCAGCAGGCGCATACTCACGCCCTGGGCCTTGAGCGCGTCCACGTCGCTCACGGGGGTGCCGTAGATGCGCTCCATGACCGTGACGTTGGGCCGGGTCAGGTCCCAGTCGATCTCCGGGATGTACAGGGCGTCGCTTCCGAGGAAATTTCGGCGCAGCTGGGAGGCGTTGGCCGCCTCTCGCTGTAGGTCGAGCTCGTCAAAGATGGTTTTCTCGTATTCCTGGACGACCTCGACGGGCCGTAGGCGCCGCCCCTCCTTCCAGTAGCGCTGAGCAAGCTCTGCGACGATGTAAAGGAGACCGATGTCTCGTCTGATGGTCTTCTCGATATTCGGACGCAGTACCTTGACCACCACCTCTCGGCCGTCTTTGAGTCGGGCGGCGTGGACCTGAGCGATGGAGGCCGAGGCCAGCGGTGTCTCGCTGAAGTCGCCCAGCACGTCCGCCACGGGCGCGCCCCATGCCCTCTCGATCAGCGCCCGCGCTTCTGCTCCCGGGAACGGTGGAACCCGGTCTTGTAGCTTGGCGAGCTCAATGGCCAGGTCGTCGGGCAACAGGTCGCGGCGGGTGGACAGGATCTGGCCGAACTTGACGAAGATGGGGCCCAGGTCCTCCAGAGTCCGACGGATGCGGACGGGGTAGGCTGGCAGGTCACCGCGAAACCAGTACCAGGGCGCCAGGTACAGCAGGAAGCGCAGGGGACGGAACAGATGCGTGGCGAGGATGACCTCGTCAAGGCCATGGCGCAAGAGCACCAGGTTGATGTGGATCAGCCGGAAGGCCTGGGCGGGGCGGATCATCCTGGACTTCGCCGTTTAGGGCCCATCTCGAAGCTATTCGTCGGCGCCGGAGTCGCCGGTCCGTCGGACGAGCCGCTCGATCCGGGCGTCGAGACGCTCCACGTCGTCGCGCAGTTGATCGATGTCGTCGAGGAAGCCTTGGATCTCGTAACGGGTGGGCAGCAAGCGCCCCTCCTCCTGCAGATACTCTTTGACGTCCTGCGCCAGGGTATTGGCGGAGCGGCGGCCCCAGCGCCCGGCGGCACGAGCGCGGGATCCGACCAGGTGGGCCGCCGGGTCCCCGATCAGCTTCGAAAGCTGCTCCTCCCAGTCGACTTCCAGTCCAGCGATCAGGTCGCCAAACTCCTGGGCCAGGTGCGTATCGCCCTCGATCTCAACCTCGCCTGAAAAGAGCTGATCCTCCTTGCGCCGGGAGACCCCCATGCGGGCAAGGGCGACGGGAGAGCCTCGCAGGATGCAGTCCGGCTCGCCCGCGTAGTCTCCGAAGATCTGGATGTTCATCGGCCCGGGGATGAGATACAGGCGTGGTCCGAACCCTTTGATCTCGATACAGATCACCCGGCCGTGGAGTGCGCCGATCCGCTGCGCGCCCTCCGGGTCCAGAGCGATGTAGCGGTTGAGCGCCCGCTCAAACGCGGCCAGGGCGCCGTTCGGAATCCGTGTACCTTCGCTCAAAGCTTGTATCCCCGGTGGATGGCGACAATGCCACCGCTCAGGTTGAAGTATTCGCAGCGCTCGAATCCGGCCTGCTCCATCATGGCGCGGAGCGTTTCCTGATCCGGGTGCATGCGGATCGACTCGGCGAGATAGCGGTAGCTGTCCGCGTCCCGGGCGATGAACCCGCCGAGGGCCGGCAGGACCGAGAAGGAATAGATGTCGTAGGCCTTCTGCAGCGGCCGGTTGGTGGGGTGGGAGAATTCCAGGATCAGGGTGCGGCCACCGGGACGCAACACCCGGAACATCTCTTCCAGCGCCCGTTGCTTGTGGGTGACGTTGCGCAGGCCGAAGCCGATCGTGGTGCAGTCGAAGCGATTGGTCGGAAAGGGCAGGGTCTCGGCATTGACCTGCGCGTAGTGCAGGTTGCCCGCAATGCCCTCGTCGACCAGCCGGTCGCGGCCGCGTGTGAGCATGGCGGCGTTGATGTCCGTGAGAACCACCTCCCCGTCGGGGCCCACGATACCCGCGAAGCGCTCGGCGAGATCGCCGGTTCCCCCCGCAAGATCCAACACCCGCTGGCCTCGGCGGACCCCCGCAAGCTCGACGGTCTGGCGCTTCCACAACCGGTGGATGCCTAGCGACATGAGGTCGTTCATCAGGTCGTAGCGGGAGGCAACGGAGTCGAAGACTGCCCGTACATGGCCTGACTTCTCCTCGACCGGGACCTGCTTGTAACCGAAGTGTGTGGTCTTGTCGTCGGACATGGCTTGAACCTGCCGTTGCAATTTCCGAATTCTACACGAAAGCCCCGGCGGGCGACGTGGACGCCGCTGTATGAACGGCGCGCCGAACAGTTCGGGGTGCGTCCCAGGAACGACGCGGAGGAAAGTGCGAGGTACGTGGTGGGAAGTGCGAGGTGCGTGGTGGGAAGTGCGTTTGCTGGGATAAGCTTTTAGCTTTTCGTAGTTAGCTTTTAGCGGTCAGCGCTCCTCAAGAGGGCTTCTTGCGTTTCTGACCTGCCTTCTCCAACTCCTCCAGGTACTCCTTCCAAAGCGCCTCCTGGTTCACGCCCAGGTTGTAAAGGTACTCCCAGGAGTAGATTCCCGTGTTGTGCTCGTCGTCGAAATGGGGGCAGATGGCGTAGTTGCCCACCGGATCGATCTTGTCGATGTTCACGTCCTCCTTGCCCACCTGCAGCACCCGCTCACCGGGGCCGTGACCCTGAACCTCCGCAGAGGGCGAGTACACGCGCAGGTATTCACAAGGCAGGTTGAAATGGGTGCCGTTGTCGAAGGTGATCTCCAGCACCCGTGATTGGCGGTGCAGGTT
Organism: Pseudomonadota bacterium; assembly: GCA_034716535.1. Lineage (GTDB taxonomy): Bacteria > Pseudomonadota > Gammaproteobacteria > Chromatiales > Chromatiaceae > JAYEJW01. The sequence continues at coordinate 26,541 of JAYEJW010000080.1, read as the reverse complement.
GAGCTCGGTAGGTACGGGCATAGGTCTCTCCGGGTAGGTCGGGCAGCGCCCAACAGTTACATCTTTTTCGCTGGGCGCGGTGCCCAACCGACGAAATGGGCTCAGAGGATGTAGCGCGACAGGTCCTCGTCGGCCGCCAGATCGGCCAGGTTGCTGTCCACGTAGTCCGCATCCACGGTGATCGTCTCTCCCGCATGCTCCGAGGCCTGAAAGGAGACCTCCTCCAAGAGCCGCTCGAGCACGGTGTGCAAACGCCGCGCCCCGATGTTCTCGGTGCGCTCGTTGACCTGCCAGGCGATTTCGGCGAGGCGCCGGATGCCGTCCTCCGTGAAAGCCAGGCCCACGCTCTCCGTGCCCAGCAGGGCCTTGTACTGATCGGTCAGGGATGCGTCGGGTTCGGTCAAGATGCGGACGAAGTCCTCCGTGCTCAAGGCCCGAAGCTCCACCCGGATGGGCAAGCGGCCCTGGAGCTCCGGGATCAGGTCCGAGGGCTTGGCGAGGTGGAAGGCCCCGGAGGCGATGAACAGAATGTGGTCGGTGCGTACCATTCCGTACTTGGTGGACACGGTGCTGCCTTCCACCAGCGGCAGCAGGTCCCGCTGGACTCCCTCGCGGGAGACATCCGGCCCGCCGCCCCCGTGCTCGGAACGTTTGGTGACCTTGTCGAGCTCGTCGAGAAAGACGATCCCGTTTTGCTCCGCGCTCGCCACGGCGCGCAGCTTGAGGTCCTCCTCGTTGATCCGCTTAGCGGCCTCCTCGTCCTTGAGCACCTTCAGAGCGTCCCGAATCCGCAGCTTGCGACGCTTGGTGCGGCCTTGCCCCAGATTCTGGAACAGGCCCTGCAGCTGGCTCGTCATCTCTTCCATGCCGGGAGGCGCCATGATCTCCACCCCGACGGGCGCGGCGCTGACCTGGATCTCGATCTCCCGGTCGTCCAGCTCGCCCGTGCGCAATTTCTCGCGGAATTTCTCGCGCGTTGCGGAGGACGCACCCCCCGCCCGGCTGTCTTCCTCGAAGCTACTTGGCGGCGGCAGGAGGGCGTCCAGAATGCGCTCTTCGGCAGCGGTTTCGGCCTGGCCGCCGAGCTTGTCCATCTCCTGCTCCCGGGCCATTTTCACGGAGACGTCCACCAAGTCGCGGACGATGGACTCCACGTCACGGCCCACGTAGCCCACCTCAGTAAACTTTGTCGCTTCCACCTTCAGGAAGGGGGCATTGGCGAGTCTGGACAGGCGCCGTGCGATCTCGGTCTTGCCGACACCGGTAGGGCCGATCATGAGGATGTTCTTGGGCGTGATCTCCGAGCGCAGGGGCTCGTCGATTTGCGCCCGGCGCCAGCGGTTTCGCAGGGCTACGGCAACGGCCCGCTTGGCCTCGTCTTGGCCGATGATGTGCTTGTCGAGCTCGGCGACGATACGTTGGGGGGTGATGTCCGACATTTTGGTTCGAGTCCAACTGGGATCCGGCCGCCAGCAGGCGACGGCTCATGAGGTTCAACCGTACAAAGTGCGGGATGAACGGGGATTCTGCAAGGGCGGCTGCGAAGCGGCCGGCTGTGCGCAGGGGATTCTCCCTCGGGCCGATCAGGAGCGAATCTGGGTGAGGCGCTGCGCCTACGAGCCCTCCGCGGTCAGCTCTTCCAGCACCAGATTGTGATTGGTGTAGACGCAGATGTCGGCGGCGATATTCAGCGCGCGCTCCACGATCTCTCGCGCGGCGAGCTCCGTGTTCTCAACCAGCGCCCGTGCCGCCGCCTGGGCAAAGGCCCCGCCGGAGCCGATGGCCATCAGGTCGTGCTCGGGCTCGATCACGTCGCCGGTGCCTGAGATGATCAGCGAAGTCTTGGCGTCCGCCACGCACAGCAGGGCCTCGAGCCGGCGCAGCATACGGTCGGTGCGCCAGTCCTTGGCGAGCTCGACCGCCGAACGGGTGAGGTGTCCCTGGTGTTTCTCCAGCTTGCCCTCGAAGCGCTCGAACAGGGTGAAGGCATCCGCCGTCGCCCCGGCAAATCCAGCGAGCACCCGCTCCTTGTAGAGGCGACGCACCTTGCGCGCATTGCCCTTCATCACCGTCTGACCGAGCGAAACCTGCCCGTCCCCGCCGATGACCACCGTGGCCCCGCGCCGGACGGAGAGGATGGTGGTGCCGTGAAATGTTTCCATCGCCGTTGTTGCTTCCCGAGTCAAAGCCGGCATTTTACGCGAGAGGTCGCGGGCGTGCAGTGCCGTTGCCCGGACGCGTCGGTGCGAAGAATCTGGGATTGAGACCAAGGAGGGTCACTGAAGCCGTTCGGCCCCTCTTCGGTCTATGGGTGAAAGCCGCCTTCCAGGACCTCAAGCTCGTGCAACCCCAGTCCCAGAGTTCGGGCATCGCCGGATAGACCCAAGCTTGCCGGCGACGCGGCATCGACGACGCGAACTCGAATCCGCACCTCGCCCGTGTCCCCCCTCAACTGTTCCCGTGGCAAAGGAACCAGGCGCTCGAGGGGCTCGCCAGAGTTGATGACCCATTCGGCTTCCGGCGACCCTTCAACTCCGATGAGAAGGGTCTTGGGGGTTAAGGGCGTGGCATTGAGCAGGTGGAACGAGAGACGCAGACGACAATCCATGGTCTCGCGGCACTCCTGAGGCAATCCGACGGAAATGGTAGCACTGCCGGTCGACCAGGCACCCCATGATTCGATACCGTTCCAGCCCTCGGTTAACAAGGTTTCGTATTCGCATCCCAACGCGGAAACGGCAACAGGCTCAGCAATCTGAAGCTTGTACCCCGCAACTGGTTCTGTATCCTCCCTGCCGGGTGCGCGACAAATAACGGCGTAGAGCTCTCGATCCGCTACAGAAAAATCCGGTTGGTCTTCGAAGTACGTTATCGTGGAGGAGAACCTATCCCTTCGTTCGCCCAGGGCTTCCAAAGAAGGGGGCCAATTATGCGCCCCCCATAGCATGTCGAAGTACGGAATCACAACAAAATCCGCTGCTCCGCTCTGAAGTGCCCTGCCAACATTGAAATCGAAGCAGTCTCCTTTTTCCTCTAATGAAAACGCACGGATAGCGTCCGGCCATTGACGCCAAGCCATCTCAAGGTTCTTGTCGCCCCCAATGTTATAGGTGCGATACTCGCCTATGGAGGAAATGTAGTTCGCCAGGAAATCATTTCCTGGTGGTGCGAAGAGAACCACGGCGCCTTGTCCCACGTAACTCGATAGACCGGAAAAATCCGAATCGATCCTATCGAATGCTTTGCGAAAATTAATAGAGCGTTTTGCTCTCGCGCTCAGATCCGGTAGATTCGATGCGATCAGAAGAGCAACGACTACTGCGGCGATCCATGTATAGCCACGTGAAGAAGCTCCCAGAAAGAACAACACCGAAAGCCCGAATAGCGCCGCGAGCATGAGCCCTGCCCAACGATAGGTGGCACGCATGTTCCGAAAGCCGGGGACATGGTTGTATATCAAAGCACTGCCGGTAGGGCCCACGGCCAGTTCTTTCGGCATCAGCACCCCTTCAACCAACGGCTCTCCATTCACATCCAGAGGACGTGTTGAGCCCACTTTCAAAGAGGGTCCAAGGGAGAAATAAAACCCCATAAGCGCGACGAGAACCAATGGGGCTGCGAAGCGAGTCCTGCGTGACAGAAAATACCCCAATCCGCCAACCAGGATGAGCGGAAGAGAAAAAGTCGACATCCAGACTGATGCATCGCCGAAAAACTCCTTGTCAGTGCGTGAAACGCTGACTCCGAGAGTATCCCACAACCAGGAGACGCCAGCGCTCGGAAAAACAAACATGGCCAGATCCACGCCCCAGCCACGGAAAAAGCTCATGGGCGGGGCGGTGAATTCGCTGACGCCCACATAGAGGCTGTAGAGCGAATACGAGACGAATGCAGACACGAGAACGACGGGCAAAGACTGAGTAATCAGCACCTTTCTGGGAACGTCCTCCCTGATGAACGCAACGAGCCAAATAAGACCGCAAGCGGAGAAAAACATGACGAACGTATAGCCGTCCATGAATACAGCGAGTAATGACACCGCCAGAAAAGAGGCGCCGAATGCCGACCGTTTCCAGCGCGAACGGCCGGGGTCGGGAAGGAAATAATTCACCCTGAGCGAAAGATTCAGGTACAGAGGAAGAAGTGCGAAACCGAACGATAGCATCGAGTACCCATCATGCCGCCAGATGATGGGCAGGGTCAGATAGAGCAAGGACAGGAAGGCGCCAAGCGGGAAGCTGGTCCCAAGCAGCTGACAGAAGCCTATGGCTCCCCAGAGCGCTAGGGCCAGCCAGACCAGGGCCATCCAGGAGTATGCATCCGCCGCATGCAGATCGAAAACGCGAATGAACAGGCTCTGCAAAAAGGCCCCCGCAAGTCCAAAGGCGATCGGTGCTTCGTCACGCAGACCGAAGTTCGTCGCCTTGATCGAGGGCCAGCCCCCATTGACGAAAGACTCCGCAAATCCCGATGTCCAGACGGCCTGACCGAGGGTTGGAACCGAGAGAAACGGAACCGCGCCGTAGACAAGAACGACGACCGACAAGGCCGTCAGATAGGCCAAATACGGGCTAGCTCGACGCACCTTCGGCACCCTCGACGCCCCTCAGGGTTTTTCTCGCGCAGGCGGCGGCAAGCAGATGCTCGATTGAGAAAAGGTGCCGACGTTGTCTGTCCTGGCGAGGCATCGGGGTCTCAGCCACCGACACCGGAGCGACGGCACAGCAACATGGTCCAGGGCACGGGCGCACGAATCTCCTGCACCGAAAAGTAACGAGAAACGAGATGTACGAACCCATGCTGCGACCACCGCTGGAGGTGGCCGGGTGTATTTCCCAAATCGGACCAGTACTTGCCTCGCGCCATGTTCATGAAGCTCCATAGGGGCTCGCGGGGAACGCTGATGATCAGATACGGACTCGCGATCGTCTGCAAGGCGCGCAGGCCGTCCTCCGGCCTTTCCAGATGCTCGAGCACTTCACAACAGACGACGAGGTCTGCGGCATCCGCCTGGGGGGCTACATCGTAGATGCTGCGGGCCTGGAATAGGTCCGGTGACCGCTTCTGCTCGAGGGCATTGGCGCGCGCGATCTCAATGACCTTGCTCGAGAAGTCGCTTCCACGGGCGGCTATTCCTTGTTCGAGCCAGCGCAGCGTCCAGTAACCCTCCCCGCAGCCCACCTCATGTATCGAGTTCACAGCAACGAGGGACACCAGCTCCATCAAGGCCGACTCGAAACCCCGCATCAGCCGCCGCACGATCGGGTTGCGCGCCCCGTACTTGTCGTAAGCGTTCCCAACGACAAGCCCTTCCTCGGTAATTCCGCCCGAAATTTTCACTACCAGCTCTCTTCTAGGTTGAACACGACAGCTTGACCAAAGTCTGCTCGAAGTGGAAAAGGATGCCAAACGCTTACGGTGGCGACCTGTCAATACGCCATTCTTTGAGCTTGGACGTCTCTTCGTTGGATGCCCACTTGATATTAAACCGGATATCTTCAAGGAGCTTTCTGTTCGCAGCGAGTAAATCGGCCACGAAGGCGATGAGGATCGTCTGAAAGCCCATGCCGAGCAAGATTGCGGACAGGATCAGGGATTGGATATGCCCCGCCCCGGAGTCAGTGAAGAAATAATAGAGAAAACGCAGCCCAACTAGAAAACCAGCTGCGAACAGAACAGCACCGATTGTTCCGAAAAAGCGGAAGGGACGATAGACGACGAAAATACGCACCATGGTCATGATGGAGCGTCGAACATAGGAGGAAATGCTCTTGACCAACCGTGAAGGGCGCAGGTCTTCATTCACGCTCACCGGTACGGAAACGATCGCCATGTTCTTCTGGCCCGCTTGGATAATCGTTTCAAGCGTATAGGTATAGGTGTTGAATACAATCAAATGCTGTGCCGCGCTGCGGCTCATCGCCCGAAAACCGCTCGGAGCATCGGGAATGTCGGTTCTGCTCACGATGCGCACCACCCAGCTGCCCGCTTTCTGTAAGAACTTCTTGATTGTAGAGAAATGCTCGATGGTGCTGATCGGCCTCGCGCCAATGACGATATCGGCACGTCCTTCTGTTATGGGGGCGACGAGATGGGGAATGTCGGCGGCGTTGTATTGGTTGTCCGCGTCCGTGTTGACGATCACATCTGCCCCGAGGCGCAAGCCGGCCTCAAGCCCGGTCATAAAGCCTTGTGCCAGCCCCTGGTTGCAGGTGTGTCGAACGATGTGGTCGACACAATTTTCCTCGGCAATCCGGGCCGTATCGTCCTGACTGCCGTCGTCGATGATCAGCCACTCGACTTCATCAAAGCCGGGAACCGAGCGTGGAAGCTCGGCAAGGGCGACGGCGAGCGTTGCGGCCTCATTGAAGCAGGGGATTTGGATAATCAGTTTCACTGAATCTCGCCAGATCCTTCAGAAGATCGTTGCGATCGGCAAGGCGAAGCGGATGGGTTCAGGATTTCTTCTTCGCTCGCGGATGGGCCTTGTCGTAGACCTGTGCCAGGTGTTGGAAGTCCAGGTGGGTGTAGATCTGGGTGGTGCCGATGTCGGAGTGACCGAGCAGCTCCTGCACGGCCCGCAGGTCTCCCGAGGACTCCAGCAGGTGGCTGGCGAAGGAGTGGCGCAGCATGTGCGGGTGGACATTACGGGTGGCGCCCTTCTCCAGCGCCCAACGTTGGAGGCGTTGCTGGACCGTGCGTGGATGGATGCGGCTTCCCCGAAGGCTGACAAACAGGGCCCGCTCGTTCGCATCCGCATAGTTTCCGCGCACGGCGACCCAGCGGCCGATGGCCTTGCGGGCCTCCCCGCCCACGGGAACGCGGCGGGTCTTGGCGCCCTTGCCCGTGACTTCCAGGGTGGCATCCTCCATGTTGATGTCACCGAGATCGATCGAGACGAGCTCCGCGAGTCTCAGGCCCGAAGAGTAGAAGAGCTCGATCATCGCCGTGTCCCTCAGCGCCAGGGGCTCATCGTCGGGACGGTCCAGCAGGCTGCAGAGCTGATCCACGTCCAAGGTGGCCGGGAGCTTGTGCGAGCTCTTGGGGGCGCGTACCCCCAGCGCGGGATTGTGGCCGACCACCCCTTCTCGCAGCAGGTAGCGGTAGAGGCTGCGCAGGGCGGAGAGCTCTCTTTGGAGCGTCTTGCCGGAAGCGCCGCTGCGGTGGCGCCAAGCCACGTAGCGGCGCACCGTCGGCTGGTCCAGCTGCTCCCAGGGCCCTAGCTTATCCTGTTCGACCCAGTCGCGAACGCGTGAGAGGTCGCGGCGGTAGTTGGTTAGCGTGTGGTTGGAGAGCCTGCGCTCGTGGGCGAGGTGGTGGAGGAAGGCCGCGAGCCGGTCGTCGGCCCCGGACTCAACCATGGCCGCGGTGCAGCATCATGAGCTTTTGGCTGACGATCTCGCCCAGACGGTCCAGCAAATCGGTGCCCATATCGACCGTGAAGCGTTCCGGATCGCTGCTGCCGATTGCAAGCACGCCGGAACGGCTGTTCGCGCGGACGGGGATGAGTGCGGCGGATTGGATCGCCTCACCGTGTTCTCCGAACAGGACGCCGTTGTGGTCCGCATCCGCCGGACCGCAGAGGGAGTGCTCTCGGTCGACGAACCCCATGAAGGCGCTCACAAGCGGGTCCGCATCCGCGAGCTCGGGCTCCAACGGAAACAGCTTCAGGGTGACCGCCTCGGCGTTGAATTCCTTGCACAGGGCATCCTGGAGCACGGCGGTTACGAACTCGACGTCCGGGGCGGCGATGAGCTGCAGGACCAGACCATGCAGGCGGGCGGAGAGGGTCTCGTAGTCCCGTGCGCGGGCGATGAGGTGGGCGAGGCGGCGGCGCTCGGTGTCGAGTTGTCCGCGCAGCACGCCGACCTGGTGTTCGATCAGGGATACGGCACCCCCGCTTCCGTGGGGAACGAGCAGCCGGGCCACCAAGTCCGGTTGCCGTTCGAAGAACTCGGGATGGGCCTCCAGGTAAGCGGCGACCGCCTCGTCGCTGAGCGCTTCTTCCTGAGCCTGAGTGTCCTCCGCCTGCCGGGTCGTCATAGCTCGATCTCCCCCTCGTAGACGCTGACTGCCGGTCCCGTCATCCAAACGGGTCGGGACTCATCCCGCCACTTTACCACAAGATCTCCGCCGGGTAGGCTCACCCGCACCCGCTCGGCAAGCAGACCCCGCAGGCGTCCCACGGCCACGGCGGCACAGGCGCCGGTGCCGCAGGCGAGGGTCTCACCGGAGCCCCGCTCGTACACCCGCAGCCGAATGTGCTCCCGATCCACGACCTGCATGAAGCCCGCATTCACCCGTTGGGGGAAGCGGGGGTGGCGTTCGATCATCGGTCCGAGGATCTCAACCGGGGCATTGTCCACATCCTCCACCAGGAGCACGACGTGGGGATTCCCCATGGAGACCGCTCCGATGCTGAGCTCCTGGTCGTTCACGCGCAGCGCATAGCTGTCGGCCTTTCGGTCTGCCAGGAAGGGGATACGGGCGGGCTCGAATTCGGGCACCCCCATGTTCACCCGAATCAGGCCGTTCTCCTCCACTCCGAGCCGGATGTCCCCCGCGCGGGTGCCCACAGGGATCTCCGTCTCGTCGGTGAGGCCCTGGTCCAGAACGAATCGGGCAAAGCATCGCGCCCCATTTCCGCACTGTTCCACCTCGGACCCGTCGGCGTTGAAGATGCGGTAGTAGAAATCGGTCTGTGGACTGCGCGGGGACTCCGCGAGCAAGATCTGATCGCAGCCGACCCCGAAGCGGCGGTCCGCCAGGAAGCGGAGCTGATCCGGGGTCAGATCCACCTTTTGACGCACGGCGTCGAAGACCACGAAGTCGTTGCCCAGACCCTGCATCTTGGTGAAGTGGAGTCTCATGCGTTGAGGTTCCCTATGGCTCTGCTCCGGGAGTTGTCGCCGGTGAGCGGGCAAATCCGGAGCGCGCCGCCGAATGCCGGTCGGTCGGGAAGTTGGTAGGTCGGGTTAGCGAAGCGTAACCCGACAACAGCCCGGACCGTCGAGCTCGCGTGCGCGCGATCCTTTGTTGCAGGATGAGACGTATTCAGTGCGCGCACCGAACCCACCTAGGGCTTCAGCCGCCCGTAGACGGCCAGATGGCGGTCGCTGACCACGCCTACCTCCAGCTCATTGAGGCCCGCCGTCACGAGCTGCCTCACCACCTCCTGCGGCTCGAAGGCGGCGAAGAGGGAGTTGCGGAAGTCACGGCGTAGCACCTCCGGGGTGTCGGCCGCGTAGGTGGCCACCAGGGACTCGGCCCACATGGCCGATGCGGGGCGCATCAGGTCCATGACCAAAACGACCGCGCCCGGTTTGGCCGTCTCCCGCACCGTCCGCCAAAGCACCAGGGGATCGTGCAGGTGGTGGAGCAGGCTGTTGGAAAGCAACAGGTCGTAGGCCGCTTTCGGGAGCTGCTCGGACGGCAGGGTATCGTGAACGAGCCGGCACCGTTTGGCGAGGCCGGGCATCCCGTCCAGGGCCCCGCGGGCGTGCTCCAGCATGGCGGCAGAACCGTCCAGGGCGTCGCACTGCGCCTGCGGGTAGGCCTTGAGAAAACGCATCACGATGTCGGCCGGTCCGCAGCCCAGGTCCAGGGCCCGCGCCCCGCTCAGGGTTCCCGGCTCCAGTTCGCGAAGGAGCTTGATGAACAGCTCGTTGGGCTCGGAGAAGTCCGCCTCCGCATACGCGTGGGCCTGTTCGGCCTCGTCCATCAACTCGGGCTCGGGTCGGCGTTTCACGGTAGGGTCGACTCCCCGACGTAGAGTGCTTCCAGCGACTCGCGGCGCCTGACGAGATGGGCTGCCGCGCCGTCCACCATGACCTCCGCAGCCCGCGGGCGGCTGTTGTAGTTGGAGCTCATGACAAAGCCGTAGGCCCCACTGGAGCGCACCGCCAGAAGCTCTCCGGTCTCAAGGGTCAGGTCCCGGTCCTTGGCGAGAAAATCCCCTGTCTCGCACACCGGGCCCACCAAGTCGTAGCGGGCCCGCTCGCCCGTGGTCTTGCGCAGCACAGGCGTGATCTCCTGACGTGCCTGGTACAGGGCCGGGCGCAGGAGGTCGTTCATGGCCGCATCGAGGATGGCGAAGTGCCTGTGCTCGGTGGGCTTGAGGTACTCGACTCGGGTGATAAGGACGCCGGCGTTACCGGCAATGGCCCGACCGGGCTCCAGGATGATCTCGTAATGGCGCCCTTCCAGGTGGCGGTCGAGGACGCGCGCGTACTCATCCGGCTCCGGCGGCTGCTCGTCGGTGTAGCGGATCCCAAGGCCGCCACCCAGGTCCAGGTGCTCGATTGGGATGCCGAAGCGCTCCAGGCGGTCCGCCAGCTCCAGGACCCGTTCCAGGGCATCGAGGAAGGGTGCGAGGTCGGTGAGCTGGGAGCCGATATGACAATCGATTCCGGTAACCCGCAGGTTGGGCAACTCGGCCGCCCGCTGGTAGACGTCGTCGGCGGCGTGGATGTCGACACCGAACTTGTTCTCCTTGAGCCCGGTGGCAATGTAGGGGTGGGTGCGGGCGTCCACGTCCGGGTTCACGCGCAGGGAAACGGGGGCGGTCATGCGAAGCTCGCCCGCGATCCGGTCGATGCGATCCAGCTCGGGCCTGGATTCCACGTTGAAGCAGCGGATGCCCACCTCCAGTGCCCGGCGGATCTCATCCTCACGCTTGCCCACCCCCGAGAATATGACCTTCGAGGGCTCACCCCCGGCAGCCAGAACGCGTTCCAGCTCCCCCACGGAGACGATGTCGAAGCCCGAGCCCAGGCGCGCGAGCAGGTCCAGTACCGCCAGGTTGGCATTCGCCTTTACGGCGTAACAGATCAGATGCGGGTGGTTGCGGAAGGCATCGTCGAAGGCGTGCCAGTGCCGCTCCAGCGTGGCCCGGGAATAGACGTAGCAAGGGGTACCGAAGCGCGCCGCGATGTTCGCCAGCGGCACATCCTCCGCATACAGCTCGGTACCACGATAGTGGAAATGGTCCATCGCGTTAGTACGACCCCGGGCCGCGGACCTCGGACGCGCGCTCGATATCTTCCCCGGTCTCCAGCACTTCTCCGGTTTCTGTCGCCGGCATCGAGTCGGGCCCTGCCGGCGGCCCGTCCTGCGTCCGGGTCTCCTCCTTCTCGGGGATGTAGAGATCTCCTTTCTGACCACAGGCGGCGATCATCTGGCCGACGCCCAGCACCGAGACGACGGCGATGAAGAGATAACGTGCCCAGCAGTGCATATTTCGGATCCGTGGCTTCGAGCGCCGTGCAGTCAGGCCCCGAGGGTTGCGGCGACGGCGTCGGCCACCTGTGCCAGCTCATTGTCGCTCAGATAGGGATGCATGGGCAGGCTGACGACCTGCCGGGCAGTCTCCTCCGCCACAGGCAGAGTACCCCGAGGCTGCCCGGCGGATTCGAAGATGGGCTGCAGATTGAGTGGGACCGGGTAGTGCACCGCGGTGGGGATGTCCCGCTGTCTGAGTCCGTCTATGAAAGTCTCCCGGGCGTCCACGCGCAGCGTGTATTGGGCGTAGACGCTCGTGTTGTGGGGCTCGACATAGGGCGTGACGCAAGGGGCGTCCGCCAGCAGCTCGCTGTAGCGGGCGCCGATGCGCACGCGCGCCGCCACCTCATCGGGAAAGACGGGCAGCTTGGCCAGCAGGACCGCGGCCTGGATGCTGTCCAGCCGTCCGTTGAGGCCGAGTCGAATGTGATGATATCGGCGGTCCTGCCCGTGATCGCGGATCTGCCGCAGGGCGACGGCCAAGTCGTCATCGTCGGTGAAGCAGGCACCGCCGTCCCCGTATGCACCCAAAGGCTTCGAAGGGAAGAAGCTGGTGCAGCCCATGGTCGACAGGCCGCAGGACGGGCGCCCCTTGTAGGTCGCCCCCAGGCTTTGGGCGCCGTCCTCGATGACCGGGATACCGTGCCGTCCGGCGATGGCATTGATGGCGTCCATATCGGCGCACTGGCCGTAGAGGCTCACGGGTAGGATGGCCTTGGTCCGGGCGGTGATGGCCGTCTCGATCTGCTCCGAATCGATGTTGTAGGTCTCGGCGTCGATATCCACGAAAACGGGCTTGGCGCCGATGAGCGCAATCATCTCTCCCGTGGCAATGAAGGTGAAGGGCGTGGTGATCACCTCGTCCCCGGGTCCGATGTCCAGGGCCATCATGGCGATGAGCAGGGCATCGGTGCCGGAAGACACACCGATGCAGTGTCTGACCCCCACCATTTCGGCCAGCCGCTCCTCGAGATCCGTGATCTCCGGCCCCATGACGTAGCGGCCGTGCTCCAGCACAGCCTGAATGCGGGCCTGGACGTCATCCTGGATTCTGCTGTACTGAGCCTTCAGATCGACGAAGTTCATAAGATGGGGTCGTCTCGAGTCGAAACGTGGATAACAGGGAACGCGTCCCGCCGAGATCGGGCCGGATGTACCACCGTCAACGGCGCTCCCCCCAGGTTTCCGGACTTTAACATAGGGCCGCCCATGCCGAGGAACTGCGCGTCCTGGTGTGTAACCTTCAGGCGGGGCAGGGCCGGAAGCCGAAAGGTTAAGACTCGTGGCGTGAAAACGCCGTGTTCGAACGGTCGATGGAGGAGAGTGGCGGTGCCGTTCGGATGCTTACCGCGCGGTGTATGCCGTGCAGATCGACGAGGCGATATGGGTTGTACACACCTTCCGGAAGAAATCGACCACCGGCATTTAGACGCCCCGGCAGGATATAGACCTGATCCGCAAGCGGGTCAAACGATTGAAGGAGGCTTTACGATGACAGAGGAGATGGAAACCGTCAGAGGCAGCGGCAACGTGTTTGCCGATCTTGGCCTGGCCGACGCCGATGTGTAGCGAACTAAAGCCTTGCTCGCCGCTGAAATTAGCAACATTCTCGACGAAGATGGGCTTTCCGTACGTGCCGCAGGACGGCGTACCCGCGTCGCCTACGCGGATTTTTTCCGTATCCGTAACGTCGATCTCGACCGCTTCACCATCGATCACGGCGTCCGTGCGATCAGGTCGGTTAGAACAGATTCGCCTTGGGATCGTCCGAGCCTTGCCGGCATTCGTTTTCTCCCCGGCTCACTGGCACAATAGCGCCATCCCAAACAACAGGTGCAGTTTATGGGCCAGTACATAGGAATCCTGACGTCGGGTGGCGACAGCCCCGGCCTGAACGCCGCCATACGGGGCGTGGGGAAGGCCGCTTTGGGCCGTTACGGCATGGAGGTGATCGGTTTCAGGGACGGATTTCGCGGCTTGGCGGAGAACCGCTCCGTGCGCCTGGAGAGCAGCTCGCTCGCGGGCATCCTCACCGTTGGCGGCACGATTCTGGGGACCAGCCGAGACAAGCCCCACCGCATGCTGGTGGGCGGAAAAGAGCAGGATATGACGGACGCCATCGTGGAGAACTACCAGGCAAACCATCTGGATGCCTTGGTTTGCCTCGGTGGCGGCGGGACTCAGAAGAACGCGCTGCGCCTGAAGGAGAGGGGGCTGAACCTCGTCACGCTTCCCAAGACCATCGACAACGACGTATTCGGGAGCGATGTCACCTTCGGATTCGACACTGCCCTCGGCATTGCCACCGAGGCCATCGATCGGCTGCACAGCACCGCCCACAGCCACCATCGCATCATCGTGGTGGAGATCATGGGACACCGCGTTGGCTGGCTGGCGCTCGGGGCCGGTATCGCCGGCGGCGCGGACGTGATTCTCCTCCCCGAGATCCCCTACGACGTGGAACGGGTGGCCGAGGCTATCCGTCAGCGGGTTCGCTCCGGGCGCAACTTCAGCATCGTCGCGGTGGCGGAGGGAGCCATGTCGGTCGAGGAGGCCGAGGCGCTGCGGGTTGCGGAGAGCCGCAAGGCCGAGGCGGAGGACAAGACCCAGAAGAAGCGGGCGAAGGCCGTCATCAAGGAGCTCGAGGCCCAGCGGGGTACCCATACGCTGGCCCTCGCCCAGCAGCTCGAGAAGCTCACGGGGCTCGAGTCCCGCGTCACCATTCTGGGCCACCTGCAGAGGGGGGGTACGCCGTCCGCCGGCGACCGTCTGCTGGCTACCCGACTGGGCAGCGCTTGCGCCGACCTGATTCATCAGGGGCGTTTCGGGGTGATGGTGGCGGCACGCGGTGAGGGCGTGGCGGCTGTTCCGCTCGAAGAGGTCGCCGGGAGGCGCAAGCTGATTCCAATGGACCATCCCTGGATCCAGACGGCCCGCAATGTCGGCGCGAGCCTGGGCGACTGACCCATGCGTCCGGTTGTGAATTGCTGACCGGTAATATTCAACGATCTATACTTGTCACGGGGTTCTAGATCCCGTCTCGCATTTCTCAGGGTTTAAAGAGGACGAAAGATATGAACAAGATCTTGCTGACTGCAACCGGTGTGGCCCTTGCCGGCGCGACCGCCCTGGCGACCATCCCCGCTCAGGCCTTCTGGGGCGGCAACAACTGGGGAGGCGGTGGTCCCTGGTACGGCGGCCCCTGGTATGGTGGCGGTGGCCCCTGGTATGGCGGCTATCCGTATGGTGGCTATGGCGGCTATGGCGGCTATGGCGGCTATCCGTATGGCGGCGGCTGGGGCGGCTATCCGCATGGTGGCGGTTGGGGCCGTCCTTGGGGCGGCGGCTACGGCTATCCCATGTATGGCGCCTATCCTTTCGCCGTTGCCCCGACGGCCGTCGCTCCGGCGGCCTCCAGCGTCGCGAAGTAAGACGCTCGCCAAATGCGGCGGGACGGTCAGTCCTGCCGTTCTCTTGCAAAGGGCCGGTTTACCGGCCCTTTCTCGTCTCAGCTCAAGAAATATGGCAAATCAGGTGACCAGCTCAAGCAGGCGGCCGTAGCTATTCACCACGTCGTACCTAACTTCATCGGAAGTGATCTTGCCGAAAAACTTCCGCGCGCAACCGATCTTGCTCCTCTCAATCTCGCGCAGCTCCAGGGATGACATCGAGCCCTTGGTCTCGGCAATGAAATAGACGTGCTTCACCTGTCCCGCCTGGAAGGCGATGGCCCAATCCGGGTTGTAGTTGCCGACCGGCGTTGGGATGAAGAAGCTCTTGGGCAGCTTGGCGTAGACGACGACCTCGGTGCTGGTGTCCAGCTCCGAAACGAAGTCGCGCTCGGTCTTGGAGTCCGTGAAGACGTAATCGAAGATGTGGTGCTTGGCCTTCACCGCGCCGGTGAAATCCTGCTTGGGTTTCTCTTGCGTGAAGATATCCAGCCCGTACCTTTCCTCGGTTGGGCTGTAGGCCAGGTGCTCGACGATGACCGTGGCCTTCTGCTCGTTGATCAGCCGAGTTGCCTTCAGCAGGAAGTCCTCGGGATTAGTCCTGTACTGAGCGAAAGCCGCGGGGTTGATGCCTTGGAGCACGCTGGCGATCGTCCGCCTGGTCAGTTGAGTCTCCGCCGCGATGCGCCCGATCAGATCGTACTTTACGGCGGACTGAACGGAGGCGGCGTAGCGCTCCGTTGTGGTCTCTTTGATCTCGAACGACGCGCCCCGCCGCAGAGCGTCGTAACCAATCTCGTCCTTTTGCTCGCCCGCCACCACGCCGTAGCGCAATGGCGCGACCCTGAATTCCCTCGTGCTCAGCGCACCGATGCATTTCGCGATCAGCTCCGCCGAATCGAAATGGACCGTGTAGGCGGCCTTGCGGTTGATGCGGTCCCACAGCGCCTGGAATTCCTTCCTGTCGAAGTTGCTGTTCAGCGGGTTCTGCTTCGCTTTACGGTCGTCCTCGACGGTCGGCAGCTGAGCGTCGCTGAAGACGCTGTCGACGAGCTGGAAGACTTGCTCCGCGTAGGGCTCGAGCTCCGGCGGCAAGGGCGCGAGCTCGCCTGCTGCCTTCGCGTCGTGATAGTCGTTCGCAATGCGATCGTCGTCGTCGACGTAATCGTTCTTGACCAGGTATTTGTAGATCTGCCTTGCCATCTTGTCCGTGACTTCCACGTCGCCGGCAGTCGTCTTCAACCGCTTGCCCGCAAAGTAATCCACATCGGCAACCCTTGGACGCGCGGACAGGGTCTCGCTGATGTCCCGCTGCAGGCCCGCCACGAAGTCCTTGTAGCTCTCGCTGGCGACGACCGTGAGCACATTGGTCTGGTGAACCGTTGCCGGGTCGTCCATGCGCTCGCCGGTCTGATTCACCGCAAGGCGCAGGCCGCGACCGACCTCTTGCCGGCGCGATACCGTGCTGTCGCTGTGCTTCAGCGTGCAGATGACGAACACGTTTGGGTTGTCCCAGCCTTCGCGCAGGGCGGAGTGAGAGAAGACGAAGCGGGTCGGCTCGTCGAAAGACAGCAGGCGCTCCTTGTCTTTCAGGATCAGATCGTAGGCGTCCACGTCGTCGGCCTCGGTGGAGCGTGCGCCGGTCTTAGGGTCGACCAGGCGCTTGGTCTTCTTGTCGATGGAAAAGTAGCCGTTGTGGGTCTGCGACGCAGCGATGCCCTTCAGGTAGCGCTGGTAGGGGGTATCCTCCAGGTCCAGCACCTCGTTGAGCTGCCAGTCGTACTCCTCCTCGAAGGCGCGAGCGTACTCGCCGGAGAGCTCGCCGCTGTCGTCGTACCGGCGATACTTGGCCACCTCGTCAATGAAAAACAGCGACAGCACCTTGATGCCCTGGTGGAACAGGGCCTGCTCTTTCTCGAAGTGGGCGCGGATGGCCTCGCGGATCTGGATGCGGCGCAGCGCGGCCTCGTTCATATCGCCGACGGCCTCGCCGGCAGTCAGTTCCAGACCGTTGATGAAGCTGATGGTGTCCAGATGGGCGTCGATATCCGATACCACGAAGCCGTCCTTGTAAGCGTCCAGCCCGCCGGACAGGTCATAGAGATTGTCGTTTCGCCCGATCTTGCGCAGCACCCGCTTGATGCCTCCACCCTCGCGGATCTCGATCTCCAGGCGCGCCACGGGAGGGCGCTTGGCCGAGATCTCGATGGATTCCAGGTACAAATAGGCATTGGTGCCTGTGAGCCCCTTCATCGTGATGCCGCGCACGGCGATCTTCTTCACCAGCTTCTGGTTGTAGGCGTCCAGGGCATCCAGCCGGTGGACCTTGTTGTGCTCGGTCTTGTGGGTGGCGGAGTAGCGCAGGATGAACAGGGGCTTGAATTCTTCCAGCGACCGGCGGGTCTTCCTGCCCTCCATCTTCTGAGGCTCGTCCAGGATCAGGACGGGGCGATTGGCCTTGATGACGTCGATCGGCTGGCGGGACTGGAAGTCGTCCAACTCCTCGTAGATGCGCCTTGCGTCCTTCCCTCTGGCGTTGAAGGCCTGGACGTTGATGATCATCACGTTCACGCCCGCATCCGACGAGAAGCTCTCCAGGTTGTGCAGCTGCTTGGAGTTGTAGACGAAGAAGCGAGCCCGCTTGCCGTAGTCCTCCAGAAAGTGCTCGGCGGTGATCTCGAAGGACTTGAGCACGCCCTCACGGATCGCGATGCTCGGCACGACCACGATGAACTTGCCCCAGCCGAAGCGCCGGTGGAGCTCGAAGAGGGTCTTGATGTAGCAGTAGGTCTTGCCGGTGCCGGTCTCCATCTCGACGTCGAGATTGATGGGGCTGACCGCGGTGCCCGCCAGCTTGTCCGACATCGGCAGATTGGCGGCCCACTGTACTGCCTGGATGTTTTTCAGGATGTCCGCGCTTTCGAGCAGGATCTCGTGATTCCTGAAGCCGGAGTCGTCCAACAGGGATCGTTGCTTCTCGGCCTCCACCCGTCCGGGGTCGACCCGGTACTGCACGCCCGTCACCCTGGGCTGACCGGCGAAACAGTCCGCGACCGCCTCGACGGCCGCCGTTTGGAAGGGCTGGCGCTTGAACTTGAGCTTCACTTGCTCTCGAAAACGCTCAGCCGGCGAGTGCCTCAGGCTGGTCGTTCCAGCTTGCCACCTCGACGACCGGGTGTTTGCGCCGTGCCTGCTCGACGATCCGCTCCAGGGCCGCCGCAGTGGTGTCATCGATCCAGTCCGTTCCACAGAGGTCGCAGACCTGTGCCGGGACGTTGCGGACAACAACGACGCCGAATCCGAGATCCACGGTAAAAGTGGTCGTGCCAGGCTGTTTTCGGCCGCCATGACAGACCGGGCAAGGGTTGTCTCTGTTGCTCATCTTGGTCTCCTGCGCACGAAACCTGGCTCGAAGTGCTCGAGATCCGGCCGGTAGGCCGTCACCAGGTGACAGTCTTCCCCATCGGCGTCCCAAGCAAGGACCACATGAAGCGGTTCCGGTTCGAGATAGCAGATCAAGAGGCTGGGAGTCGGGTAGTCGTCCGGATAGGTCTCGATTACCTGGCCATCGAGTATGGCGCGTTTCACCATCGTACGGGAAATACCCCGTTCGAGCATCCGCTCCAGGGCATGGCGCTTCCACAGTATGCGGCCCTCTTTCACCGCCGCTCGGATAGCCGTCAAGGTTTGCTCCATGGTTGCTTCCCCCGGGAATGGCGTCAGGCTAGATCGATTTCACCTCGGTCCCCGGGGACAGGGTCTTGAAGATCTGCTCAGCGTTGATCTTCATGCTGTCCTCGGTGAAGCCGGTATCGCGGAACACCACGCGCAGGGGCTTGCGCTTGGCGATGGCCTTGACCAGGGCCCCGTCCACGCCCTTGTCGAAGCAGGCGGCCAAGGCGTCGGTGTCGACGAAGAACACCTGCTTACCGGCCAGGGTCTCCCGGGCGATGGGCAGGGTCAGGTCCACGCCCCAGTCCAGCAACACCTGGAACAGCAGGTCCTCCGGGGTGCGGCCCGGCTTGATGTTGTCCACCAGGCCGAACAGGTCCTCTTTGTGCAAGGCGTCCGGGGTGTAGTAGACGTCCTTCATGTTGGAGCTGCCGATCTTGAGGATGCGGAAACCGAGGGTGTCGGCGTTGACGCCGTCATCGGCGGTCAGCTCGGCGATGACGTTGCGCACCCGCAGCCGGCCCATGTCGAAGATGGACGCCATCTCCGGCTCGGGCTTCGGCAGCGGCTCGGCTACTTGCACGCCGACAAAGCGGCGGTTGCCGCCATCCTCGCAGTTCTGGATCAGCACCGCGTGGGCAGTGGCGGCGCTGCCGCTGAAGAAGTCCAGCACGATGGTGTCGTCGTCTGGGTCGGTGCCGAGTTGGAGCATGCGCTGGATCAATTCGACCGGCTTCACCGAGTTCAGGACGTTCTCTGTGTGCTCGAAAGGTACGTACTTCAACAGGGTCTTCTTCGCATCCTGGGTGTGGCCTACCTCCTTGTAGAACCAAAGGGTTTGTGGAGTTCGCCCGCTGGACACCTCCGAGAGGAATTTCTTTACGGCTGGTGTATTGTTGCCATCCTCGCCCCACCAAATCCGATCGTCCGAATCCAACTCGCGGAACTTCTCCTCGCTAATACGCCAATACGTTCCCCGAGGTGGACCTTCGACTACTCGTCCGGATGGAGAGGTAACAGGGTATACCCCGGCGTCGTATGGGTTGCGGGCCGTCATATTCTCGGCTTTCCATGGGCCGCGGGGATCGTTGTCAAGATTCTTGTAACGTGACTCCATCTCCTCCGTTCTGGCAAGCTGGTTCGGACGCCAATGCTCCTTGCTCTTCGCGAATACGAGGATGTAATCGTGGTCTTCGGAAAACCAGTTCGCCGAGTTCTTGGGCGCGTAGACCTTCTGCCAGATGATGGTGGCGACGAAGTTCTGCTCGCCGAAGATCTCGGTGCAGATCTGCCGCAGACCCTGCAGCTCGTTGTCGTCGATCGAGATGAACACCACGCCATCGTCCCGCAGCAGGTTTCGTGCGAGCTTGAGGCGCGGATAGAGCATGGACAGCCAGTCGGAGTGAAAGCGGCCGTTGGCCTCGGTATTGGCGACCAGCCGGTTGCCTTCCGCGTCATCCTGGTTGGAGCGCTGGAAATAGGTATCTTTGCGCTGGCTGAAGTCGTCGTCGTAGATGAAGTCCCGCCCGGTGTTGTAGGGCGGGTCGATGTAGATCATCTTGACCCGATTGAGGTAGGTCTCTTGAAGCAGCTTGAGCACTTCCAGGTTGTCGCCCTCGATCAACAGGTGCCTGGCGTCGTCGAAACTGAGGCTGGTCTCCCGAACAGGCCACAAGGTCTTCGCAATCGGCGCATTCGCCGCCAGCAGGGCCGCGCGCTTGCCCGGCCAATCGAGCTGGTAGCGCTCCCGCGGCCCGTCGACGACCACCTCGGACAGCTCCTGCCGCAGCAGATCGAAATCGATGGCCCGCTTGATCTCCCCGTCCTCACCCCGCGCCTCGCTCACGCAGCCCGGAAACAGCTCCGCCAGCGTGGCGACGTTGGCCTGGGTGAAGTCGGGCGTGTGCATCTTGAGCTTGTCCATGGGCAATCGTCGGCTCGAAAGTGAAAGTCTTCAGTAGGTCGGGTTAGCGAAGCGTAACCCGACATGGTTTCGTCGGGTTACGGCGCGCGTCAAGCTCACCGCCTTTTCGGCGTATGGAGCTTGCGCGTCTAACCCGACCTACGTGAGGTCTCCCCCTCTCCCCAACCCCTCTCCCGCCGGGGACGAGGGGCTTATTCTATTCGAGCAACCGCTTCAGCTCCGCACGCAGGCCGCGCAGCTCGGCATTGATGGCGACCTTATGGTTGAACTGCCGCTCCCGCCGCAGCCGGGTCTCGGCCTGGCGAACCTCGCGCTCCTTGGTCTTGATCCGGGCGAGGCGCTCGGCCTGCTGGCGCAGGGTCTCTCCGGGTCGCGGCGTCAGGGGCATCAGGACGCGCAGGAGCCGGGTGTAGAGCCCGCTCAGGTCCAGCGCAAGCGGCAGTGGAGCGCGCTCGGCGCCTGCGGGCTGCCACCCGGTCTCGACATAGCCCCCGATGACCTGTTGGCCGGCCTCCGCCTCGCTCGGGCGCTTGTAGGCGGCGACGGGCTTGATCCGCCCCTGCCAGCGCAGCTCGAAAAGGATCGGGAACGCGACGGCCTTGTCGAGGGTGCGCAGCACGGCCTCGTCCAGCTCGGCCTGCTTGAGGTCCATGCGAAAGATCTGGATCTTGGTGATGCCGTCTCGGGCCGGGAGATTGATGGTCTCCGCGGACAGCTTGTAGGTCCAGGTGATCTCCTGGACCTGGCCCACGATCAGGTCCCGCACGGCCTGTGTCGGTTTCGCGAAACGATAGACCCGGCTCTTGGGCACCCTGCTGCCGACCGTCGCCTGGGCTGGGTACTGGAACAGGGCCGTGCTCACGGCGGTTGATTCTTCATTCCGTTAAACATTGGGCACAATTCGCTTCGCTATTGCGCCCTACCGGGCACGGACGCGGGGTCGCTGCGATCCGCCGCGGAATGACCCTCGGCGGATTCCTGGTCGACGACAACCAGAAAGCTGATCAGCTCGAAGTCGTCCAGTCCTGAGATGTCGTCCACCAGTGCGGTCGTGCGGCCGCCGGCAAACAGGCTGTCGATATCGCCTTGCGCTTTTTGCTCGATCATGGCGTGGATGGCCTGGTCGAGCAGGTCGGAGTAGAAATCCATGTCGCGCCCGTCGTTGGTGGCGGTGTTGAAGACGCGGCAGGCCGAGGTCTCCGGCTCGATGCGCCCCTTGCAGGCGGCCCGCGCCAGGTCCAGCAGGCGCTTGACCTCGGTATGGCCGGCGATGACCTGGCCCTCCTGACCCATGTAGATCAGGTAGTAGGGGTGCAGACGGTTCTGCTGATTGATGTTGACTCCGTGGTTGCGGTTGCGCAGTGCGAAGATGACACCCGGGGGCAGGTCGCGCTCGCGCTCGGCAGGCACTACGGCATGCAGGCCGTTCGGCAGGCTGGCGAGATCCCCGTGGGTCTTGATGTAGTTCAGCAGGTCCATGCGGAAGTCGTTGAGTCCGAGGTCGGTGATGGCCACCCCCGTCTTGATGTCTTCCATCTCGATGACTTCGTCCTGCAGCCGCCGCAGCTGCTCACGGCGGTAGGCGATGTCGTTGTCCGCCGCATGTTTCAGCGGGTTGTCGTCGGCGGTGGCCACGGCATCGGCGATGACCATGCGACTCTCGACCCGCTCTTTAAGGTTGATGTATTCATCCAGCGTGATGTTGGGCCAGAAGTTGACCAGCTGGATGCTCGCATTTTGGGAGCCGATGCGGTCGATGCGCCCGAAGCGCTGGATGATGCGCACCGGGTTCCAGTGGATGTCGTAGTTGATCAGGATGTCCAGCTCCGTGTTCTCTCCGGGGAGGATTGCCGCCTTGTTCTTCGAGCGGGGGGAGAACAGGGTGAGCAGGGATTGGAAGTCGTGACCTGTGCCCGCGGTGTACTTCGGGGTTGTGGTGCCGGTGACCTTGCCGCTGTGCAGGCCATGCTTTCTGAGCAGCTCGTCGGCCAGATTGGCGTACAGATAGTCTGCGGTATCGGCGAAGGCGCTGAAGATCAGCAGCTTCCTGTTGCCGGGGTTGATCGGCGAGCTGATCTTGCTGTTGACCTGGGTGCGCAGGTCCTGGAGCTTGGCGTCGTGCTCCGGGGTGATCTTCTCCATCTCCGCCAGTAGGGCGCCGATCACTTGCAAGTCGTTGCGCAGGTCCCGCTCCCAGGAGGGCAGGTCCATGTCGGACAGGCTGATGCGGATCTTGCTGCCGATGACGGCACCCTCGTCTTGCAGCTCCGCGAGAATGTCCTCGTCGGGCTCGGTCCCCTCCAGCGCGTCGACGAGGTCGGCAAAGTCCGTGTCGGCGCCGGTGCTGTTGAAGGCATCGATCCTATCCAGGGCGTCCTCTCGCGCTTGATTTGAGAATGGGCACGAGGGCTGAGGGATAATTCTTCATGGCACCCTAGCTTTCGAGCCTGGGGTGAAGCGGGTGTCATGCCGATTCAGTACGGAACCGCTGCCGGATAGTCGCGGAAGGGCGCTACCGGATCGAACGGCGGGGGTGAGAGCAGGGGGGCGCCCTCGGGCCAGGCCGGCTCGGGCAGCTCGCCCCGCTCGTAGGCATCCAGCTCCGCCTGCATCACCGCCCGCTCTCCAGGAGGCGCCATCCAGGCCGCCATGGCGATCGCCTGCCGCTGGGTTTGGGCGGCCTCCTCGAAGCGCCCCGTGGCCGCCTGCGCTAGGGCCAGGGCACGCTGGTGCGGAGGTATGGGCTGCAGCAGGGTGAGCTGGGAGGCGATCTGCAGGGCTTGCTCCGGGGCGCGAAGCGAGCTGTCCGCCGCCGCGGCGAGCAGGCGCGACATGGCGTAGCGCAACATCGGGTCTTCCGGATACTGCGCGCTTAGATCCGTGAGACGTTTGGCGATATCCGCTTCCGGCTCTCCGGCGCGCAGGCGGGCGATCAGCTCCAGCAGGCGGGCGGGGGCGATCTCCCGATCCGCCGCCAGGGCCTTGGCGTAGCCCGCCGCCGCCTCCCGGTAACGGCCGGCGTTGAAGTCCAGATTCGCGAGATAGAAGAGGGCGCCGGCGTACCCGGGGTCGACGCTCAGGCTCCGGCGGTAGTAGTCTGCCGCCCGGTCCGGCTTAGCCTGCTGCTGGAGCAGCACGCCCTGCAGGAAATTCGCGAGCAGCTCATTGGGGTTCGCCGCCAGTGCCCTCGCCAGCTCTTCTCCCGCCTCCTCGGCCCGGCCGGAAAGATACAGGGCCCGCGCGTAGCTCACACGCGCCGGAACATTGTCCGGGTCGACGGCGAGCCCCTCGGCGAAGCGCTCGGCCGCCGTCGCATATTTCCCCTGCCGGATGGCGTGGATGCCCTTGTGGAAGGCCGGCAGCGAGCGTCTGGACGCCTCCTGAAGTTGCTCCAGCAGCGGGTCCTCGGCCTCCGGGCTCTTCGCCTCGAATCGGCCCAGGTGCTCCCGTGCCAGCTCGTTCTTGCCCAGCGCCCGATAGGCCTGGGCCAAGGGGTAATGCACCCCCGTGGCATTCGGGTCGGCTTCCAGGGCCTTCTTGAGGCGAGCGACCGCGTCCTCGAACCGGCGTTCCAGGTTGGCGATCTGACCCAGGTAGTAGTTGGCCGCGGCGATGAGACCCGGGGTGTCCGCGATTTTCTCCAGGGCGGCGCGGGCCTCCGCCAGCTCGCCGCGGTCCAGCTGCACCTTGCCCAGGCGCAGATAGAGCGTGGGGTATTCCGGATCCAATTCCCGGGCGGACTCCAGATAGGTGAGCGCCTGCTCGGTGTTGCCCGCCACCATCGCCAGATGGCCGGCGTAGTAGGGCCAGCGGAACTCCTTGGGCTCCAGCTCACCCGCGGTGCGGAAGCAGGCGTCCCCCTGGGCCTCCACATCCACAAGCAGGAACAGGGCCCCCAGCCGGCCATAGGCCCCGGCGAGGGAGGCGGGGTCCGCATTCGGGCTCTCCAACAGGCCGGCGATCTCGGCGCGGGCTTCGGCGATGGCCTGCTGCATGAGGCGCTCGGCGCCGCTGATGTCGACCTCCGCCACCGGTACCAGGGTACCCTGCCAGCGTTCCGGGGGCTCGGAGAGGGCGTCGGCCTGTACCTGGACGGAACCAGTCGCAAGCCAGAGGACCAGCGCGGCGCGAAGCGAAACATAGCGAGTCATATCATCACCTCTGAGCAACCGGTAAACCGACGAAACGGATATGCCTGGATTCGGTCGTCCGGAATCGATTCTTTCGGGAAACGCTCATTGTGCGCGTATGGCGCCTTGCTCGATGACCAGGGTGGTGTCCATCGCCTCCGGAACCAGTTCCTGCTCGCTGCCGTCGGGCCAGACGATGCGCAGGCGATCGACCTTGTCGGCCGTTCCGAGGCCGAAGGTCACCGGCAGCTCCACCTGCGACAGATACCCCCGGGTAGGCATGACCTCGCGGAAGCGGGTCACGCCGCCTGCGGTGAGCTCCAGGCGGGCGCCGATGGCGTCTGTGTTGGGCGGCAGGCCCTCGAGCTTTAGCCGCAGCCAGTGATGGCCCGTCTGCTGCTCGTTGCGCAGCAGGGCGGGGCGACGCCCGTTCTGGGTGATGAGCACATCCAGGTCGCTGTCTCCGTCGACGTCCGCGTAGGCGATGCCGCGTCCGACCAAGGGCTCGGCCATGTCGCCCGCATCGGTCACCGGGACAAAGCGCCCGCGGCATGCCTCGCCGCAGTTCCAGAAAAGGGACGGCGGCTGGGCATGATGCTGACTTTGTTGCACTTTATGGATCTCGTGTTCCAGGTGGCCGTTGGCCAACAGCAGGTCGAGCCGACCGTCCAGGTCATAATCCAGGAACAGGAGGCCAAAGGTCAGGGGGATGCGGGAGGCGGGCCCCAGACCCTCCAGTACGGCCTCGTCCACGAAGGGCGCGCGTCCGTCCGTGGTGACGAACAGGGAGGCCATCTCGTTGGCGAAGTTGCCCACCGCGATGCCGAGCTCCCGATCATCGCGGAAATAGGCGGCGTCCACCCCCATGGCGGAGGTGGCCTTGCCGTTTCTGTCATAGGCGATACCCTCGAAGATGGCGACCTCCTCGAAGCTGCCGTCCCCCTTGTTGCGGAACAGGAAGTTGCGCACCGTGTCGTTGACGATGATGAGATCCAGCCAGCCGTCGCGGTCGTAATCGATCGGGACTACGCCCAGCCCCTTGCCCACCGGGTGGCCGGAGACCGGGTCCGAGACCGGGATTCCAGCGGAGGCCGAGACGTCCGTGAAGCGCCCGTCTCCCTCGTTGCGGTAGAGGTAGCTGTTGGTGCCCACGAAATTGACCGGGGCCCCGTAGGCGCGTCCCAGCCCGGTCAGGCGGAAGTCGATCTCCAGATCGATCTCCCGCGACCACTTCACATAGTTGACCACGAACAGGTCCAGGTCCCCGTCCTTGTCGTAGTCGAAGAAGGCGGCGCTCGCGCTCCAAGTGTCTTCCCCGCCCGCGACCCCGGCGTCGGCGGTCACGTCACGGAACTGACCGTTCTCGTTGCGGAACAGGCGATTCTCGTTGAGGCTGGTCAGGAAGAGGTCGCGCCAGCCGTCGCCGTCGTAGTCGGCGACGGCCACGCCCATGCCGTAGCTGGTGAGCGCCAGGCCCGCCTCTTCGGTGACGTTGGCGAAGTTACCTTTGCCGTCGTTGCGGTACAGGACCTGACGCGGCTGTTCCGCCCCCTGCTCGTGACCCTCCCAGTAGCGGGAGTTGCTCAGGAACAGGTCCTGATCCCCGTCCTTGTCGTAATCGAAGAAGGCGGCGCCGCTGCCGATGGCCTCGGGCATCAGGCGCTCGCCGTACGCGCCGTTGACGTGAACGAAGTCAACGCCGGCCGCTTCGGTCACGTCGGTAAAGCGGACCGCGGGCGGATCATCTGCGGCGGGCGTCTCCTCGAGCCTCGGGGTCTGGACATCGGCCTCCTGGATCGGTGCGGAGGGCTCGGGCGCTCTCTGCACCCAGTAGATGACGGCCGCTGCCAGGCCTGCCAGGGCGATGACCCCGACCGAATAGATAAAGGCGCGGCGGATGGCCGCATCGCCGCGGGTGAGATCCTGTCGTCTGTCCTTCCTCATCGTCCTGCCAGTGTCCTCTCTTCTCGTCCGTTGTTGTCCGAGCCTGCAGCGATCGCCTCGGGCCGCTGCAGGTCGTAGATAGCCACCGGCGCTGCGGCATGATCCGCTGCGGGGTTGCGGCTGCGGTGCAGCGTGACTGCAC
>JAYEJW010000079.1:0-3486 GCA_034716535.1 Pseudomonadota bacterium | reverse complement strand
CTGTACAGCGGTTCCCCTTTCTACGTGCTTGTTCAGAAATCCCAGGGAGAAGGGCCGGGTTGGCGATCCCAGAAGAAAGAACGGGAACGAGAAAGCGGGGTATCCGCTCGCAAGACTGAGTGAACCCGCGCAAAGGCGCTTTGGGAGATCAGCATGCTGGGAACCGTTCGGGATGTCTGCAAGATCCATCCGATGGTCCATGACTACCGGATGACGTAGTTGCGGGCGAAGAACTCTTCGCCGCTGCCCTCTTCGTTGATCAGATCAGAGAGGTTCTCGATGGCCTCCGTCATCCGGTAGTCATGGACCATCGGATGGATCTTGCAGGCGTCCCGGACGGTTCCCAGCACATCAACCCCCGTATGTCTCAGCGTACTGGTTCGCGCAGCACGCGTGCCTCTGAAGTAGCCCCGATCCGGTCGGGCGTCTGCTCATGAGGTGTTTGAAATTCTCTAAGCTGCAACCCCAGCATCCCGTTCCTTCGTTACCGCTCCTGTCTCAGTTTTTTTTCCGACCGCGCCCGGCGGTGAGCGATAAACTCTTCTCGCAAACCGTTCCCCGCTCCGGCGGGATTAACTACGAACTACTACCACAGGATTCCGACATGATCCCGCAAAGACCATGTCTTTGCTAGACAACAAGTCTTTGCGCTATGCAGGAAAGTACAGACGTAACGGGCAGAAGTAGGATGGGTATCGGTGCTACGGGGGAGGACCCGGCGGAGGCGGCACCGTGAAGAAAGGTTCGCTGTAACTAGAGTGTTTTTCCGACGGGATTACACAGGAACTACACAAACAAAAAGGCCTACGAGGCGAATAGCGACGTAAGCCTTTGTTTTTTCTGGTGGGCCGTGAAGGATTCGAACCTTCGACCAATGGATTAAGAGTCCACTGCTCTACCAGCTGAGCTAACGGCCCGATGATCTTTTCATTCTGCTCGATTGGGGCGAACGATGGGGATCGAACCCACGACCACCGGTGCCACAAACCGGCGCTCTACCAACTGAGCTACGTCCGCCATAGCGTAATCGCTTCTTCCGTCCCCGGCTGGCGTCGCCGTCCCGGTAGGACGGCAGTGTTTGGCGCGCCCGGCAGGACTCGAACCTGCGACCCACGGCTTAGAAGGCCGTTGCTCTATCCAGCTGAGCTACGGGCGCTTTGCGCGGTTCCCCTGCAAGTGGTCGGGGTAGAGGGATTCGAACCCCCGACATCCTGCTCCCAAAGCAGGCGCGCTACCAGACTGCGCTATACCCCGTTCTGGGACACGGTCCTGAAACGGAAGAGGCAGAATCATACGCAACCGGATCGGTTGCGTCAAATTCGACCCGCCCGCTTTCCGGACACCAGGAACCCGGCGGCACCTTGCAAAGACCGATGTCGCCGTTATGATTTCGTACCTTGGAGAGAGCAATCGGGACAACGATCAACGCATGAGTGCACAGATTCTCGACGGCAAGGCCATCGCGGCGGACATCCGCGCCGAGGTCAAGACCAAAGTGGACAGCATACTGACGACAGGCGGGCGTCCGCCGGGTCTAGCAGTCGTTCTCGTCGGCGAGAACCCTGCCTCCCAGGTCTACGTACGCAACAAACGCAAGGCCTGCGCCGAAGCCGGTTTCCATTCGGAGCTGCACGAGCTTGCCGCCGATACCCCTGAGCAAGGGCTGCTGGGCCTGATCGACGTCCTCAACGCGGACGAGCGCATCGACGGCATCCTGGTCCAGCTTCCCCTGCCCGATCATATCGACGAGGAGGCGGTCATCGAGCGCATCCTGCCGACCAAGGATGTGGACGGTTTCCACCCCTACAACGTGGGTCGTCTGGTGCTACGCATGCCTCTGCTGCGTCCCTGCACGCCCAAGGGGGTGATGACCATGCTCGGGCGCACCGGCCGTAAGCTGGAGGGGCTGGACGCGGTGATCATCGGCCAGTCGAACATCGTCGGGCGGCCCATGGCCCTGGAGCTGCTGGCCGCACGCTGCACCATCACCGTCTGCCACAGCCGCACCAAGGACCTGAAGGGCAAGGTCCGCAACGCCGACCTGCTCGTCGCCGCCGTGGGGCGGCCCCGCTTCGTTCCGGGGGACTGGATTAAGGAGGGTGCCCTGGTCATCGATGTGGGCATCAACCGCACCGACGAAGGCAAGCTGGTCGGGGACGTGGACTTCGAGAGCGTGCGCCAGCGCGCCGACTGGATTACGCCAGTCCCGGGTGGGGTCGGTCCGATGACCATCGCCAGCCTGTTGGAGAACACACTCCAGGCGGCGGAGCTGCATGCGTCCTCGGCTATCTCCTAACCCATCACGGCAACCCTGTCGGCCCAGCGCGTCAGGAACGCGGGTGTCAGGAAGGGGACCCTCTCCCCGGCCCTCTCCCAAACGGGAGAGGGAGAAAACGGTTGTTCCATCCATGGAACATTTATTCACAATTGCCTCTCCCCGTCCCTCTCCCCATCCCTTTCCCAGTAGGGAGAGGGCGTGTCGGAGGCGCTTCGCGCATTGCTTGGATTGGGAGAGGGAGAAAGTGGTCGCTCCGTCCGTGGAGCATTTGCTCACAATTGCCCTCTCCCCGGCCCTCTCCCTGGAGGGAGAGGGGGAGATCGTTGTTCCGTCCGTGGAACATTTGGTCACAATTGCCTCTCCCCGTCCCTCAGTTCGTGACAGCGAGCTTGGACACGACCGATCTCACCCCTTTTACGGATCTGGCGAGACTGACGGCGCGCCCGCGGGCCGCTGCGCTATCCACATGACCGTACAGGTACACGGTCCTCCGATAGGTATCCACGTCGATGTCGAACGTCTTGACCAGGTCATCCCCGACGAATTTGGCGTTGATTTTCGTCGTGATCGACGCGTCCTCGGTGATCTCCCCGATGGTCCGTTCATCCTTGCCGACGTAATAACCTCCAGCCGCCGCCCCCCCAACCACCGCTGCTGCACAACCCTGCAGAAACAGCACGATGCCGAGTACGGCAATCACAACGATGGTGTTCAGGGGACGGTTCGCGCAAAGCGGGTACATGGTTACCTCCGGATTCTCTCTTGCGGGTCGCTCCGCGGCGCCGCCTTATCCCCGACGCCAGGTGGTTCCTCCGGCGCCGTCCTCCAGCAGGACGCCCGCACCCTGGAGCTCGTCACGGATCCGGTCCGCCTCCGCCCAGTTCTTGGACTTGCGGGCCTCCACACGCTGCCGGATCAAATCCTCGATGTCCGCATCGCTGAGACCTTCCCCGGAGCCCCCGCCGCGCAGATAGGCCTCCGGATCGTCTTGAAGGATACCCAACACGCCACCCAGGCGCACGAGCTCTGCCCCCAGATGGGCTGCCTCCACCTCGTCCTCGGCGCGCACCCGATTGATCTCCCGCACCAGGTCGAACAGCACCGCTAGGGCTTCCGGGGTGTTGAAGTCGTCGTCCATGGCGGCGTGGAAGCGCTCGCGGAAACGCTCCGCCCCCATCGGCTCGGCAGCCGGGAGGCCGCGCAGTGCC
>JAYEJW010000078.1:0-3491 GCA_034716535.1 Pseudomonadota bacterium | reverse complement strand
GCGGCGTCGTGCAATCATAACAACTCGCCGCTCATAGCGCGTCGTCGCAAAAAGCCATTCATGGCGTTGCTTCAACGCGAAACTAGAAGCGCGGTTTCCCAGTTCCTTCGATTTCAACAAGTTGCCGTTGTTGATGTCAGGGGGGGTAGAACATCCATGTGCCGGACGCAGGCGAATTCGGATTGTGGATGTCGCCGATTCCATGGGTGGTGCTTGACAGGACCCGGCGGCGAGGAGCCGGCGAATCAATTCCCAAACGGTGTCGCGACAGACCGGGTTTGGCGTTTTCTCATCGGTGGAATCAATAATGACCAGTCGGCTTTGCCTTCCGCAATCCGCCACTCCCGACGAGCGGGCGTTGCGCGATCGTACGCTGTTCGCTCAACAGGAGGCCTACCAGTGGGTGCACGCCCCGGGTCAGCCGCCTTTTTGCCGCGGGGTGCCCGAAGGCGAGGCCTTTAGCAAGAGCAAGCAGTTTCGCCTGCGCGTCGATCTGGTGGGGAGTCTGGCCGATCTGGTGCTCGCCAAGGTGCGCCGGCTGAGGGGACACAACGACACCGTCGCGAGCTTCAGGCGCTACTACACGCTTCGCTCTATGCCCCGGGTCGCCAGCCGCTGGACGTCGAATCAGGAATTCGCCCGTCAACGGCTGGACGGCATCAATCCGTTGCTGATAGCGCTGGCGGAGGAGATCCCGGAGAACTTTCCCGTGACCGAGGAGACGGTTCAGGGTTTGCTTCCGCCAGGCACCAGTCTCGCGTCGCTGCTGGACCAGCGGCGACTGTTCATCATGGACTATCGGGCCATCGCCGAGGCTTGCCCAAGGTCATGGGGCGTTTCCAGACCGCTCCGATAGCGCTTTTCTGGGTGGACGACCAACGTCACCTGATGCCGCTGGCCATCCAGCTCGGACAATCGCCCGCCGAATCCCCGCTGATCTTTACCCAGAAGGACGAGCGCTGGTTGTGGCTGACCGCACGGTCCCATGTTCAGTGCGCCGACGGCACCTATCACGAGATAATTTCCCACCTCGCCAGAACACACCTGTTCGTCGAGACCTTCTGGGTAGCGACCTGCCGCACGCTGCCCGCCCAGCATCCGTTGTATGAGCTGCTTCGTCCCCATTTCACCGGAACCATCGAGATCAACCATCAGGCCCGCAACACCCTGATCGTGCCGGGCGGCCCCATCGACGAGAGCATTGCAGTCGGCAGTGAAGGCTCGTTGACGCTAGTGGGGCGTGAGTATGCGCAGTGGTCGTTCGAGCATTTCGACCCTATCGCCCAGATCCAGGCGCGAGGCGTCGGCGATCCCGAGCTGTTGCCCGGTTATCAATACCGAGATGACGCACTGGCCATCTATCAAATCATACGCACCTATGTAAACGACCTGTTGCGGTTCTACTATCG
Organism: Pseudomonadota bacterium; assembly: GCA_034716535.1. GTDB lineage: Bacteria > Pseudomonadota > Gammaproteobacteria > Chromatiales > Chromatiaceae > JAYEJW01. Next base: position 2,082 of record JAYEJW010000078.1, on the reverse strand, counting down.
CAGTGACGACGACGTGTGCGCAGACAAAGAGCTCCAGGGGTGGGCTCAGGAATTGGCCGCCGATGACGGCGGCCAGGTGAAAGGTCTGCCGCTTCGGGAGGGCAGACTGCAGCGGTTCGAGGACCTGCATCAAATCATCGCCCAGCTCCTGTTCGTCTGCAGCGTCGAGCATGCGGCCGTCAACAACGGACAGTATGCCCAGCTCGGTTACATTCCCAACACGCCGGGCGCGATGTATCTACCCCCTCCGCAGGATCGGACGCCCCGCTCCGAGGCCAATTTCGTTTACGCCTTACCTCCACTGCGCGCCGTGGGCGAGCAGCTTACCCTCGTTCACCTCCTCAGCCAGCAGACCATGACGCCCTTGGGCTCCTACCCGGACGGCTTTTTTCAGGGGGCACCACAGGCGCAGGCCGTCGTGGATCGGCTGCGCGATGATCTTGCCCGGGCCGGACACCGAATTGCGCAACGCAATGCGGGCCTTGAGGTGCCGTATCGCTATCTGGAACCACAGCTCATCGGGCGTTCCATCAGCGTCTGAGTGCGGACATGACGGCAGGCGCTGCGCGGTTTCCCGATAAGCTCGACGGTTACGATATCGGGCCCCTGCTGCGCGGCGGACCCCGTTTCCTGATTTTCCGGGGAATTGAGCTGGCCTCCGGGCGGGCGGTGGTGTTGAAGATCAATCGCGATCCTTACCCGTCGGATCGGGCGTTGGCGGCTCAGCAGCGCGCCTACGATATCGCCCGGGTGCTGGTCACCGAGGACTTCGGCGCCGAGTCGCTCGACCGGTGTATGCGAGAGCACGGACGTTTGGAGCCGAAGACCGCGCTGGAGATCGGCGTCGCACTTGGCCGGGCCTTGGTGGAGCTGCATCGTAAGAGTGTCGTCCACAAAGACATCAAGCCCAGCAACATCCTCTGGAACCCCGAGCGGCGCCTGCTCAAGCTCAACGATCTCGAGCTCTGCTCGCGGCTGCAGCAGGAATCGGTGCAGATTGAGCAGGAGGCGCTCGGGCCGGGCACACCGGCCTACATTGCTCCGGAGCAGACAGGGCGCATGAACCGGCCGGTGGACCTGCGCGCAGACCTCTACGCGACGGGCATCACCCTGTACGAGCTGTTCGCCGGCGTGCCGCCGTTCGTGTCCGATGATCCTAAGGAACTGATCCACGCCCATCTGGCGCGTCAACCGCCAGACCTGGGTAACATGGGGGGCCTGCACCCGTCCGTGGCCGCGATCGTGGCCAAGCTGTTGCAGAAGAACCCGGAGGCGCGCTATGCGGCCGCGGATGGCTTCGCGAGCGACCTTCAGCGCTGCCTGGACGATGTGCAGACCGGTTCCCCGGCCCTGTTTCCGTTAGGCAGCCGGGACAGTTGGGGGCGGTTTGCAATGCCGGATCGGCTCTATGGCCGAGAGGCGGAGATTCGAACCTTGGTGGATGCGGTAGGGGCTGCGGGCGACGGCCATCGGCAGGGCCTCCTGGTCGCCGGCTACTCCGGCGTCGGTAAGACGTCGCTGATCGCAGAGGTGCAGCTCCCCATCGCAGCGCGCCACGGCTGGTTCTGCCCCGGCAAGTTTGACCAGTTCCGCCGCGACCTTCCCTACCTTGCCTGGCGGGAGGCGTTGGCCTCGTTGACCCGTCAGGTACTGGCCCAGTCCGAGGCCCAGTTGAGCATCCTACGCGCCGAGCTCGATCGAAGTCTGGCGGGTAACGGGGCGCTGATCGCGGAGCTGATACCTGGCCTCGACGTGTTGCTCGGTGAGCAGAAAGCACCCCCGGCCGTCGGCCCGGCCGAAGCGCAGGCCCGGTTCGACCATGCCTTCCGGACCTTCTTGCGGGTGCTGGCGCAGGAAGAGCATCCCGTCGTGTTGTTCGTCGACGATCTCCAGTGGGCGGACCTCGCGTCGCTGCAACTGTTCGAATCGCTGGTGTCGGACCCATCCCCCGCCCACGCTGCGCGCCAAGGAAGTGCGAAGCACGAGGCGCGTAGTCCCCGGTAGCCGTAGGCGCGGGCATGTTGCCGCAGTGGCGTAGGGGCCGTAGGTCCCGGAGCCAGCGGAGGCGACATGCAGAGCGCA
>JAYEJW010000077.1:0-3505 GCA_034716535.1 Pseudomonadota bacterium | reverse complement strand
CGGATCGGCCTTCGCGATGAACGTGGTGATCGCGCGACAACTCGGGGCGGACGAAGCAGGTCTCTTTTTCCTCGCCTACACCATTGTCTTCGTCGCAGCTGCTGTCAGTCGATTAGGGCTCGACAACACATTCGTTCGGTTCATCGCAGCACACCAATCGGCTAACGAATGGGCGGAGATCAACGGGCTGTACAAAACCGGCGTACGCTGGGCCCTATTCGCATCGCTTGTCGTTGCTGCATGTTTCTGGATTCTGGCCGAGCCTCTCGCGGCCAGGGTTTTCACCAAACCAGCCTTCGCGGACGTTCTCCGAGTCATGGCGCTCGCCATTCCCTTTCTAGCACTATTTACGCTCCACGCCAGCGCCCTGCAAGGAATCAAGCGCATCCCCCAGTCCATGATCGTGCTCAGTGTCGCTTCTCCCTTAGCTGTCGTAGCCCTTGCATTCGCTGTCCGGCCTGAACATGCCGAGACCGCCGGCTGGCTCGTTGTCGCTGCGACCGCCTTAACCCTCGTGCTAGGCGGCTATTGGTGGAAACAGATTCCTGACGCGCGCGGAAACGCTATCAGAGTTGGCCGTGAAAAGATCCTGGCGAGCTGTCTCCCCCTGCTTGGCGTCGTCGTCCTAAACCAAACCGTTAACTGGTCGTCTCAGATCATGCTCGGAGCATGGGCAACCAGCGCCGACGTCGCCTTATTCAACGCCGCCCAGCGCACGGCCATGCTCACGAGCTTCGTGCTCGTTGCTGTGAACAGCATTGCCGCGCCGAAATTTGCCGCCATGTTCCGCATGAACCAGCACGACGCCCTGCGTCGCACAGCAAAGCACGCCACGCGCCTGATGATCATCCTCGCACTCGCCCCTCTCGCTTTGATGCTCGCGTTCCCGGACCTCATTCTTCTGCTGTTCGGCGCGGAATTCACCGCCGGCGCGACCTCCCTACAGATCCTAGCGATAGGTCAATTCATTAACGTCGCAACTGGCTCCGTCGGATTTCTGCTCGCCATGACAGGCCATGAAAGGTTACTGCGAAACAATGTACTCGCCGCGGCAACGGTAGCTCTCGCGCTGGGTTTCGGCCTGATTCCATCCTATGGCCTGGTAGGTGCCGCCATAGCCACAGCCGTCGGGGTAGCCACCCAGAATTTACTATCGGCGTGGCAGGTCCGCCGGGTTCTTGGGTTCAACACCCTCGCGGTTTGGAGGTGAGCAGACACCACCCCATTTAGTCGCTTTGATCTGCCCAACGAAACGAACGGGCGGACCCCGGCTCCTCGCTCGACCGAAAACAGCATCCGATGGCTCCAGTGGCTAGCGCAACGTAACCGTTCACTCCCCCCGACCCATTTGCCCCTCTCCCTAACCCTCTCCCGCAACGGGAGAGGGGATTTGAGGAAGGGGCACTGAACGGTTACAGCGCAACGCCCCCCTCTTTTTTCTTGACCTTTCGCAATGCACGACCTGACCCGAGTTCCGCGCTTCCGATTAACAATGCCGGACACCGCGTCGCTTCGCTCCAACAGGAGGCAGCTTTCCCCAGGAATGGGTTGCAGGCTTCGAGTGTATTAGGTGGCAGCTTTCAGCGGAATCCGCATCCAGCTTGAACAAACCTCGCAAGCGCGGTATTTTCCAAGGAAGCTCGGCGGGTTTTAGGAGCCATCATGGCAACTGTCGTCGCGCGTTTCGACCGACTTGAGGAAGCCCTCCGAGACTTCATCACCAACGTCGGCATCGAGTTCAACAAGCTCTACAACTCGCAGATGCGCACTGAAGCCGAGATGCGCGCCTTCAAGGACGAGATGCGCCAGCAGAGCCGGGGCATGAACCGCAAATGGGGAGAGGTCTCGAAGAAGCTCGGCACCATGGTCGAAGACCTCGTTGCCCCGAGTCTGTCCCGCATCATCGAGACTTGGCTCGGCGAGACCGTGTGCGACCTCATGCCGCGGCGCAAACGGCCTCTGGCGGACGGCCGGGCCAGGGAGTTCGACGCCGTGGCGGTAACCTCGAGCGTGGTCTGCCTCAACAGCACCAGAGCAACCCTGCGCGGCGCGGACCCCGGCACCCTGTTACAGTGGTCCGCGCGGGTGCTCACGGCAACTTGTATGGCGGAGGTTTTTGCGGGTGCAAAGAACGAGTGATAGTGAGCGTTCAAGATGAGGAAATTGAGTCATGTCCACTCAAACCAGCACCCTGGATAGACTGCATCGATTGGAAGTGCTTTATCGCCAAGGCTATCAAAGCGATGTGGTTGATCGAACATTAGAAAAAATCATCGCCTTGGAAAACGCACAAGCCCGTCAGGAACTGAGTGCGATCGAGGTTCGTCTGGACGCGTTCGAACGGGAATACCAGATGTCTTCCGCCGATTTCCATCAGCGCTTTCGAACCGGCGAGTTAGGTGATGCGGCCAATTTTTTTGAATGGAGTGCGTTCTACGACATGGCGCAAAGCCTGCGCCAACGCCTACAAATGCTAGAAACCAAAGCGGCCTGATGGATGTCAGGCGCTACCTTGATGAGGTTAGAGCCCGACTGGCCACATCGGCCGCGATCACGGCGATCGAAGTGGTTACCGAGCAAGCACTAAGCGATCGTGGCTATTTTCGCGCCCGCCTGTCATTGGCTAACGGTGATTTTCTGGAAGTGTCGGCATACTTCATGATCCGAAGAGGCAAACCTGAAACCGTCGAATATCGCTATCAATGGATGGATCCCGCACAGCAAAGGTTGATTCGGCGTTGGGACAATGCCAGGCATTTTCCTAAGTTGCCCCAGTTCCCGCATCATATGCATGTGGGCGATGAAAAACAGGTCGTTCCCGGTCAGGCATTGAGCATCCTCACCCTGGTTGATCTGATCGAACAAGAATTGGGAGTTAAAGGCTCATGATCGAACCGAACGATCAACGCGACCAGCCCTTGCGAGCCGACAGGCGGCAGCTTTTCCCCGGAATGGGTGGCAGGCTTCGCGTGGATTAGGTGGCAGCTTTCAGCGGAATCCGCACCTCGCCGCCGACGATAGCGTACTCAGCTATGCCGAGAAACAGGGCTTTCTCGTACTGGCGGTCGGCGACGAGCTCGTGGAAATCAAGAACCGGCCGGATTTCAAGCCGCAGCGGTGGTGACTAAGTCGCTCCCGGTCAGACTGGAAGCGCGGCGCACGGTAAGGGAGGACTAGCCCGCGTGTAACCGTTCCGCCCCCCTCAAATCCCCTCTCCCGCTACGGGAGAGGGTTAGGGAGAGGGGGCAAATAAGCTGGGGGGAGTGAACGGTTACGTTCGCGTTCTCCTAACTTCAGAGCCGGGCAAGAATGGTGCGCATAGTGCAATGGGAGACCCGGCCCCTCACCCCGGGCCCCTCACCCCGGCCCAGAGCCGTCATTATTGCTCCGGAATTTACATGGCAGCAATGGGGCCGACACCGGACGTTTCACGCATCCTATGCGGCATCGACCTATAATCTGGGCTACTTGACCGTCGCCGAGGTTGTGAGTTCTGGAGCGCGCG
>JAYEJW010000076.1:0-16463 GCA_034716535.1 Pseudomonadota bacterium | reverse complement strand
GATCAACCTCAATCGTGTATTGCGGGGCCACTATGCCTACTACGGCATTGCCGGGAACATCCGGGCCTTGCAGCAATTGCATGCGTTCGTGGTGCAGTACTGGCGCAAGATGCTCAGCAGCCGCAGTCGTAAGGGCTACGTTCCGTGGGAGGTTTTCCACCGGATCATGGCGCGCTTTCCGTTGCAGCGGCCAAAGCTTTATCTTCCTTTTCCGAAATTAAAAGCTATCGCTGTGCTGTGAATCCTTCACGCTTCGAAGAGCGCAGTGCGGGAAATCTGCACGCTGCGTTCTGTGGGAGCCGGAGGCGGGTGACTGCCTCCGGCGACCCGGTGACGGGGGCTGCGGCCCCCTCTGACCCGATCCCGGAACGGGGCGTCCGCGGCTCAAAGGCTGTCGCCGAGCGCAAGGCGAAAGGGGGACTGGGACGCAAGCCGTTTACTTGGGGTGTTGAAGGATGTCAGTAATAGCTTGATATCTAAGCGAGAACAGACCGAAACTGCCGACAGAATATTTTTCTGGATGTTTTTCTTCTTTTCTCTACTAAAAACAGGGCATTATCGAAATTCGTCAACACGCATAGTAAACGGCTTGACTGGGACGTCCCGTTTCGCATCCTGAGCACGGCGACACTCCGACGCCAATGCGCAAATTGCTTGGCAACTTCTTCCAGTGTCAGAGTGGGTTCGGCGCGCGTGTTCATGTCGCCTCCGGTGATTGCTTGGCACCGTCGGCATCCTAGTCACGCGGGTGTCAACCGGTCACGCACGCTTGCCGGAACCATACGGTGAACGGGTGCGGCAGGTGCGCGAACCACTTGCGGACCAGCGCCTCGATGCGGACTTCATTGAGTTCATCAAGGATCTGTTGCAGGCGCTGCGGATCGTCGCAGCGGCGGATGCCGTTGTCGAGCGCCTCGTAAGCGATACCGGCCTTGTTCAGTTGCCGTTTGGCGTACTCGTGGCCGTTGAGACAGATGCGAGCGGTGTAGGGAAAGTAGGAGGAGAATTTGATGAACAAGGGGCCGAAGTCCGCATCGACCACGTAGAAATAATACTGATTGCACATCACGGTGGAGCGGTACAACCAGGGAAAGGCCGTGCCCGTGTGGGCGCTGATCTTTTTCATCACCCGGAAGCCGGCGAGTTTCTCCTGCGCCACGCCGATGTAGAGCACCCCCTCCTCGGCCTGGAACTGCTTGAGCCGGCCTTGGGTTTCCTCGTCCTTGCGCTGTCCTCTGGCAAAATGCACGATCTCAATCCCTTCGCGCTTGGCAAAACGATGAATCGCGGCCACGAACGCCTTGCTCATCGGTACCATCAGCGTGGTCGAGGCCACCACCGCCCCACGGTGTTCTCGGAAAAAGCCGACCACACCGCCGCCGGTCTGCAGCCGCGCCTTATAGGCGTTGAGGTAGAGTCGGTCGATGCCTTCGATGTCCAGTTCTACCTTGTCCTCCAACAGCTCCCGCACCGTATGCTCTATCATTGTCAGTGGCCCCGGTTGACGCTTGGACTTCCAGTCCTCCCACCGCTCAGGCGGTTATATCCAGAGTCTAGCGACTCTGTTCGATCAACCGGGGCCACCTCACGACTTGTCGGTCTGAGGCAGAGCCTCGCTAGATTTCAATGAGCTTGCCGAACTGCAAACCGTGGATTTTTGCAATCGCCCGGGAACCACGACAGCGCCAGTTTGCTCCTTGCCGCCAAAGGTGATCCGGCTCGTCAGATTGCCATGACTTTTCGGTTCGTTTCCGGCTGCTGGAATTTTCTCCTCAAAGCTTGCGCATCGATTCGCACGCGGTTGATCCGGCAGACATTATTTCGCCCGGGGCGCGGTCGAGGATAGCGCCGAGCCGCCGATGATCTCGCGCCAGTGCGCGACGCGAGGTAGGTTGGTAGCGAGCGTGGAACGCCCCCATGGAGATCATCGAGCGCCGTCGAAGCGGCCCGTCACCTCGCAACGTGCTACAGTATCAAGCAGGGAATTTTACGGATTACACTCTGTCGTCGGAGCCCTCATTCTTTCGTTGCATAAAGTTTTGCTCGCGCTCCCTTTATGCACCGACTTGAGGTCTGTTTTTTTTCACTAGGCTGAGCGATGCAGGCTCGCACTTAAGGAGAAACCTAACATGACGCTCATGCGAGTAGCCACGCCATCCCTCCTGCTCGCCACCTCGCTCGCTTGCCCGCCGGGTGAGACCCAGGCCGACACAGCGCTTAGCCTCTTCAGCAGTGCGACAGGGACGGTGCCCCTGTGTGAGCAGGGTGATCGCACGACTATCGTACTGTCGCGGGCGAGCTTAATCGACAACTTCGAGGTGAGTGAAGATCCGAGGGATCCGCAGTACCTGCTTGTCGCGACCAACGACGGGCCGGAAATCCTCGAGGGGTGGCCACCGCTATACATACCCCGTGAGACCCCGACCGGCGAGCCAGTCTACTCCAACGTGCTAGTAGGACGCTTCAATGCGGTGGACGGTTCGTTCGCCGATGGCCCCGTGACGGTGGCATCCAACTACCAGGGAGCCGGCTTCGTCAACGGTCCGGAGTTTACCCAAAGCGATGGCCGATTCGGTCTGCTGTTCGCCGGACCCGATGGCGTACACTCGGTGTGGCGGGAGCTGGAGGGAGCATGGCACGCGTTCAGCGAGAACGAAGATGGCTCACTGGTGGTGACCGATCAGGAAGGCCGGTTGATGGCGGCGCCGATAACCGTCACCGCTCCGGGGCGCTTTCCAGCCGGCGGCACCGCGTTTGAGCACCGTGGTCATGTCGAATTCTTCGGCCTGACGCTGGAGGACGGCTGCCAGGAGAAATGCTACGGGCTGCTCGAAGCGACCTCGGGGACCACCACAGATGTTTTTCGGCGGGCAGTAACCCAGGGTTTTGATCGGTATTTTTACTCCACGCCACTACCGCATGATCCGGTGGGCGTGGTCTTTTCCGGCTGCCTGACAGCGGACGACGCGAGCTGCGGACTCTTTCGCGCGCAGATAGACGGCTTCGGTGGGTTATCGCCCGCCCAGCAGATCGCGCAGGGCGGACCCTACTATCTCCAGGAAACCGTGATCGCGGACGCACTCCCCACTGCGGGGGGTGGGCAGCGACTCGTGATCCTGGCCGCAGCGCCGCCCCGCCCACCGGACATGATCCCGGTCATCGACGTGTGGACGTGCGATGACCACGACCCGTTCGACTGCCAGGCCATGACCCTGCAGGCGCGCGTAGAGACATCGCGCGGCATGAATCATTTTCGGACGGTAACGTCGTCGAATGCAGTGTACCTGCATTACCTCATTCGCGAAGACTGGCCCGAAGCTGCCAAGGGAAGCTACCTCCTAGAGGTGCGCGACGGCGGCGACGGCACGGTCAGCGTCGCGGGCCCGGTACACGCCCTTTCCAAGGCAGGCGGCGTCGAGGTGGTATGGGCATCGTTCGATGCCAGCCTGCGCTTATTCTTCCTCACGCCAGATGGCCAGTTTGCCATGTGTCGACTGGTACCGGGGGGTTGATGAGGGCGGCGGCTCCTTGTTGAGCTTCGCCCGAAGCTTTTCGTTAACCTCTGGTTGTCTCGCAATTCCCAGGCTATCGAAGCCGGGCCGGTGCTCAGCCCTCACTCAATTCGACAAGGAATCGGACTTTTTAATGTGCTCACCCAGCATCTCCGCAACACGCGTCTGGCTGTCGAGGAACTCCCTCATCAACTTGAAATGCCCCGCCAGCATCGTGTCCCGGTCGATATTGACCTCCTCTCTTCCGGGCAAGACGGAGGAACCGGCCGTCTCGGCCCCGGCCAGCCGGAATTTCCCCTGGAAGTCCTTCAGGAATTCCGCGTCCAGTGAAAGCCTCGGCAGGTCCATCTTCAGGACCAGCTTCAGGCGCTGCTTCGCCGGCTCGGAGGCGGTATCCGCGTCGAGGGCGGTCGCCGGCCGCTGCTCGTACATGGGCGCCAGGTCCATGTCGACTTTTTCGACAAAAAGGCGCGCGAGAAGATGCAGGAACTGCTCCAGTGCGGGCCGTCCCTGGGCATTGGCGGCAACGGCGAGGTAATTCCTGCCCTTGAGGGTACTGTCGACAAATGCGGTGAGCGAATTGCTGGCACCGAGCTCGACGAAAATGCGGACGCCGTCCCCGTGCATCTGCTCGATCGTCTCGCGGAACCTGACCGGCATCATCCACTGCTGTGCTGCGATCTCCTGTCCTTCTTCTTTATCGTCCGGGTAGGGTCGCGCCGTACTGCAACTGTAGACGCATGCGCTGTGGGGGGCCGACTCGATGTGTGTTTCGTAGTAGTGCCTGAGCACCTCGACCCCGTTGCTGAAAAGGGGGGTGTGGTAGGCTCGGTCGAACGGCAGCTCGATGCAGATGCCACCCTCGGCACGGATACGCTCGACCGCCGCCTTGCTGGCCGCCTCGGTCGCGAAGAGGATGATCTGGCTGGGACAGTTGTCGGACAAGAGAAAAAGCGTGCCCGCGAACTCGTCCAGGATCTTGCCGACCTTGCCATAGTCCAGTGCCCCGACCGACAGCACCTGCCCCGTGGGAATGCCGGCGCCCGATTCCAGCTCCTCGTAGACCTTGTTGAGCAGCCGCATTTCCTCCTGCAGGTGTTTGAGCGACCGCGTCCTGGCCTTGCCCGCTGCGCGCAGGGCGGCATTTTCACCGGCACTGTGCCCGACCATGGCGTCACAATTTACACCCAGGTCCCGCAGGATCTCGTAGAAGGCCTGGCTGGCGGTGGAGACGCTCTCGGTGGCCAGGTCGCCCGCGTAAAGCTGCGCGGCTGCCTGTTCGCGAGCGTCGGCCGAGAGACAGGTGGGCGCCGGAAAGATGCAGTCGCTGGGTAGCGGGGACCTGGGGAAGGTCTGGTCGAGGTAGTCGAACCACCTGGCGACCTTCGGGAAATACAGGCACAGGTCCTCCAGCATGTTCGGATACTGGGACCCCTCGCTCGAAAACATGAAGGCGACCTTACCGTCCGGTCGGGGCTCTTCCGAATAGTAGATACCCTTCCGGGAGGCGAATTTCTTTCGCTTGCCGTCCTTGAGCTTGCCGATGGCGAACTCGAGCTTCTCCGCCAGTTCGTCATTGCTACCTGCCACAATGGCGAGCCGGACGTCCCCGGGGTCTTCCAGGCAGCGGGCGTAGGCCAGTTGCGCCAGCGATGTCTCCGTATGCCACCGAAGCCACTCGGCCGTTTTTCGCGCCCGATCAACCAGCTCCGTCCGGCTGGCTCCGGAAAACACCACCAGCTCGGTCGGCCAGCTTGACCACGTCCGCTCGCTCACGGTTTGCTGGTACGGTTCGGCGGCGGAAACCGGCAGATCGTAGCCTGCGTCGGCGTGAACGCCGGACTGCTCCTGCGTGAGCCACCTGCCGACGGAGAAGGCGGCGGTGGCAGCCTCGGGCTCACGATACTCTTCCAGTATGGCGTGGGCATTGATGCCGCCGAAACCGAACGCATCGATCCCCGCGCGTCGCGGCGAGGGTCCACCGTGAATCCAGGGCCGGAGTTCCGAATTGACGTAGAAGGGGGTCTTGTCGATCTGCAACTCCGGATTCACCTCCCCGCAGATCGTCGGCGGCAGGGTCTTGTAATGCAGAGCCAGCGACACCTTGATCAGACTGGCTGCGGCTGAAGCCGGAATACAGTGGCCTATCATCGACTTGACCGCCCCGAGGGCGCAGGTCGGAAACATCCCCTGCCGTTGACCGAACACCCTGGTCAGCGCCTCGATCTCGGTCCGGTCGCCCAACGGTATCCCGGTGCCATGCGCCTCCACGAGACCGATGGTCCCGGGGTCGATTCCCGTTTGCTCGTATGCTCTTTGAATCGCGTAAAACTCGCCTTCGAGTCTGGGGGCGAGCAGGCCCATTGCCTTGCCGTCACTGGCAATGCCCACTCCCTTGACGACCGCGTAGATCCGGTCGTCGTCACGAACGGCATCGGCCAGGCGCTTGAGGACGACGAAGCCGACGCCTTCGCTGAGCAGGGTGCCGTTGCCAGCGCGATCGAACGGCCTGATCTCGGACGGCGACAATGCACCCAGCGATTCGAACAGCATGTAGATCTGGGGCGGCATCGACGCCTGGACGCCGCCGACGACCATCATGTCGCTGCGCCCGGCAAGCAGATCCTTGATTGCCAGGTCCACCGCAATCAGCGTGGACGCACAGGCGGCATCCACCAGGTGGTTGGGACCCATCAGGTCAAGGCGATTGGCTATGCGTCCGCTGATGACGTTGGAAATGAGCGTCGGAGCCTGCTCGATCTGCATTGGCGGGAGGCTTCTCTTGAGCGCCGCGCGGACGCCCTCCAGCGTCTCGGGGTCAAGGTGGGGAAATAACTGAACCAATAACTCTATCGTCTGGTCGATGGCCAGGCCGTACTGGATCCCGACTACGTCCCCGCGATTCGGGTTGTAGCCGTGGCCGACGATGATCCCGGTTTTTTCGCGATTGAATCGCCGATCATTATAGTGGGCGTCCTTCAGCGCGTCGCTGGCCAGCTGCAGGGCAAGAAAGTGCGCGGGGTCTCCCTCCACGGCCTTCGGTGGGATACCGAACTGGAGAGGATCAAAGGTCGCCAATTCCCCCAGCAGCCCCACCTTTCGCGTTCTGATGCGGCCCGAATCAATCGTTGTGCCGGCGCGTTCCGGGTCATACCAGGGCTTTGCCCATGAATCCGGCGCGACCTTGATGTTGTCGACTTTGCGAACGATGTTTTCCCAATACGCGTCCTTGTTCCTGCATCCTGGGAACAGGCCGGCGACCCCGATGATGGCAATATCTGTGTGCACGTTGGTCCTCTCACCCGCGAAAAAAGCCGCTCTCCCCGCCAAGAGATCGGAAGACGGCACCACTCTCCTGCACGCCTGCCCACGATGTGCCCGGACGGTCCGCTGTCGTCGTGCCTTCACCCGTCCCCCTTTGCAGGGACAGCACCCACGAAGGTGGCAGGCCCAAGCCGCGGTAACGATCCACCAGCGCTCCGCCTCACCCGCGTTGCCGCGAAACAGTGACCTCGCGCACCGGAGCTGTCACTGAAGGAGCGGCCCTGTCCGCCCTGCCTCCTGCGGAGAAGAACAGCCTCAGCTTGCCTCGTCGATCGACGGGGCCAGTCGGTTCAGGGCACGGCTGTGCGCGCCCGCGATCCCGTCGAGCTCCATCAATACCTGCCCCTCTTCGTCCACGATCCGGAAATCGAACAGCAGTTCCTTGTCGTCGTAGTGAAGCACGCGGGTGTATATCCGCAGCTGCGAGCCCGCCGGTATACCGCCGAAGACGGCGATCCGTCCAAATCGGTTTGGCAAGGGGTAGGTACCAAGCTGGGTGCGGGCCCAGACGATGATCGTCTGCAGTGCCGCATCGACCACGCCGGGATCGAATATCCAGCGATCATCGTCGGTACAGCCTGCGAGCCAGTCGGCCGGGCGGCTCGGCACGGCCTCGCTGTCGACCCCCTGCTCGTTGACCGGTTTGGCGCCCTTCAACATGCGAAGACGGGGGCCGTGAAAAGCGTGCTCCCCGTAGATCTCCGCTACGCTGACCGAGCGCCCGGACCTCAGCGGCTCTATCCGGGATTTCACGGGTTGCGGGGCGGCAGACCGCAGCACGACGGTGACACGGTAGAAACGGCGCTGCGACTCAGGATCGAGGATCTCCGCCTCGACCTCCACGCCCTCGGCGTCGGCGTGGGTCGAGGGGCGTGCCCGCAGGAGGACGGTTTTCTCCGCCCCCGCGTCGAGAACCAGACCGCGCAGCACGCGCAGGTCACGGATCTCGGTGACCACCCAGTCCGGCCAGACACTCTGCACGAACTCGGCCAGCAGTTCCAGCGCCCCGGCAGCCGGCATCACGGGCTCGCCGTCGAGCCGATGGTCGTCGAGGAACATCGCGTGATTCAAGGAAAGCCGGTGGCTCAGGGTGACGGTGCCATTGGGCTCAGGCTGTGGCAGCTCCGTCAGCATGGGAAAACCGGTGGTAGCCGCTCCCCCCGGCTGCTGCGGTAACACCTCCGCCTGCTCGTCTTGCGACTTGAATATGCCTGACACGACCTCGACGTTTCGCGCATCTCCGTGCCTGATTTCGTCGCGCACGAACCGACGGCCCATCTCCGGCAGGATCGGGATCACACCCCGTTCGCGGAACTGGCGGTTCACTTCGTCGGACGCCATGCCCATGACATCCCAGGGACCCCAGTTGATCGAAATGACCCGGGTCTCGGGCCAGTGCTCGCGCATCCACCAGGCGAATCGGTTCATCACCTCGTTCGCGGCGGCGTAATCGGCCTGGCCCCGGTTGCCGGTGCGGCCCGCGATGGATGCGAAGAAAAGCACCAGCTTGAGTGACTCCGGGCGCAGGTGCCGACAGAGCAGGTAGGTGCTGTCGACCTTGGTATCGAACACGCGATCGAAGGAGGCCCGGGTCTTGTCCAGTAGGAGCTTGTCCTCGATGATTCCCGCGCCCTGGATCATGGCGTCGATACGGCCGAGCCGGTCGTACACATCGTCGATGAGCGCGACGAAGGACTCGCTGTCCGTGACGTCGACGGCGTGATACTCCACGGTCGCCCCTGCCGCTGAGAAGGCGGCCAGGTTGGAACGGATATCACGCTCCCGCCGCAACTTGCGAATCAGTCGCTCCACCTGCACCGGAGTGACCGTCTCGCCCTTCTCCCTCGCCCGGTCGATGAAGAGCTGGCGCAAGGTAGCAACATCCTCGATGTCCTGCGTCGGGGCCTCCTCCGCGTCGCTGACCGTGCTGCGGCCGACCAGCACCAGCTTCATTCCGGGAACGATGAGGTCGCGTACGGCTTCGGAGGTAATGCCCCTCGCTCCGCCCAGGGCGAGCACCACCCAGGTCGCGTCCGGCTCGATCGGGCTTTTGGTACGTGTGTCGACCGATTCCTTTACGGCGAATAAAACCGAGCGCCGCCCCTTGGTGTAGCCGACTTCGGTTTCGTCGTCCCCCGCGAACAGCTCGTTGGCCAGGGCAACCGCCATCTCGCCGGCCGTCACGGCGTCGAAATCGATGGTGCGAACCTGAACTTCGGGCCACTCGATGGCGAGGGTCTTCAACAGGCCGCTGTTGCTGCCGCTGCTCGGCAGTCCCGGTCCGCAGCGCCCGTTACGGCCAAACGCCCCGCCCAGCGTCGACGCGGCGAGGATCCGGCCATGGGACTGGCGCAGATCCTCCGCACACTGCTGGGTGAGATGGAACAGACTCTTCGCCTCGACTTCGGTCACCGCGTGCCAACCCGCCAGATCGTCGGGCAAGGGATGCTCACCGAGCCCGGCCAGGTGGACGAGCTTCGCCACCTTACCATGTTGCCGGCGAAGTGAATCCACTGCCTCGGCCAGCCGTTCGGGAGACTGCAGCACCTCCCTTGGCAGGCGCGCGGCGGACACGCCCATCTCCTGCAGGCGCCGTTCGAGAGACGCCGCCACCGACGACTCGTCCTCGGTGATGAGCACAAAACCTTCCATGGGTTCCGGCCCCCGTAATTCGAGCGGCACCGCCCGGGAACGCATGACGTAACGATCCGGCCGGCCCGGCGACGCTTCGTCGAGCTGCCCGCTCGGCGTTTCATTTTCCGGCAACTGGGTGTCAGCTGGCGATGGCGCCGCCGGGGCCGCATCGACCTCCAGCAGGACCTCCGCCAGTCCGTTCAGGGTCTTCTCCCGGGAAAGGCGCTCCATCCGGGTCGTCATCACCTCGGTCAGCTCGGGTGGAAGACGCTTCTCGATGCCCGCCAGGATCTCCACCCGCTTGATGGAATCAATGCCGAGCTCCGCCTCCAGGTCCTGATCCAGGCCCAGCATCTCCGGCGGATAGCCGGTGCACTCGCTGACCACCTCGACCATCCCCGCGACGAGCTGTTCGCGGTCCGGCGCCTGGACCACCGGCGCAGCCGCCGGTGCCGGCTCGGGCGCGGCGGCAACCGGCGCCTGTCGCCCGGAAGTCCCCGCCGGCGGCAGCTGCTCGAGCAGTGTGTTCGCCAGGCCGTTGAGGGTCTTGACCTGTGTAAAGGCGTCCATGCCCGAAGACATCGCCGCTGCCAGCTCGGGCGGCAGACGCTTCTCGATACCCGCCAGGATCTCCACCCGCTTGATGGAGTCAATGCCGAGCTCCGCCTCCAGGTCCTGATCCAGACCCAGCATCTCCGGCGGATAGCCGGTGCACTCGCTGACCACCTCGATCATCCCCGCGACGAGCTGTTCACGGTCCAGCTCCCGGGCCGCGGGCGCAGCCGCCGGTGCCGGCTCGGGCGCGGCGGCAACCGGCGCCTGTCGCGCGGAAGTCCCCGCCGGCGGCAGCCGCTCGAGTAGTGTGTCCGCAAGGCCGTTGAGCGTCTTGACCTGGGTGAAGGCCTCCATGCCCGAAGACATCGCCGCCGCCAGCTCGGGCGGCAGACGCTTCTCGATACCCGCCAGGATCTCCACCCGCTTGATGGAGTCAATGCCGAGCTCCGCCTCCAGGTCGTGATCCAGACCCAGCATATCCGGCGGATAGCCGGTGCACTCGCTGACAACGGTGAGCATTTTGTCGATCAGCTGCTCGCGACCCGAAGGTACCGCGCCCGGGCCGGCCGCTTGCGTGACCACCGCCTCCGCAGGTGCTTCGATCTCGGCGGCCGGGGCGCGGGCCTGGCTCTCAGTCCCGGAGGTCGCCTTCGGCCGCGGAGCAGCCGCCGCCGACTCTGTCGAAATCGCCTGTGGCGATGGCGACTGCGCGAGGAACTGCTGCATGATTCTCTCCTGCATCGAGAGAAACTGCCGCATGGTTTCCTGATAGGCCTTGTAGGCATCTACTGCGCTGCCGGCCTCAGGGAGCTCTGCCGGTAGGCCAGGCGCACCGGCCGGTGCGCTGGATGCCGCCGCCGCAGGGTCTGCAAACTGCCGTCGCCGCTCGTGTGTTTTGCTCATCGCCGCATCATCGCCCGTGGGTGCTGGAGTTTCGTTGTCCGCTAAAGCTTCAACCGCGCTTCCGGGACCGGGCAAGCGAATCCGGCTGATGCGGACCTCTTCCTCGTCGACTCTTTTTACACGCCCGCCGCTGACCATCCACTGCATAGAGGTTCCGGTCGGCGAAGCGACCCGTGGAAGATCCGGCACTGCGACCTCGCGGCAACCACGGCCGGCAAAAAGGAACTGGAAGTCCGGTCCCGCGCCATGACAAAACAGGGCCCCCAAGGCGATCAGTAGACCGCGCAGTCCGCCGCCGCTTCCGTCGACAGACACGGCGAAATGCGGTTGACCTTGCAGGATCTGGTCGACAAGGCCGGTAAGTATGCCCTTCGGCCCTACTTCAAGGAATACGCGGGCCCCGCTTTCATACATGGCGGTGACTTGCTCGACGAACTCCACCGAGCTCAGCAGGTGTTTCGACAACTGGCTGCGCATCGAGCCCACGTCGGGTTCGTAAGGCTGGCCGGTGATGTTCGAGAAAACAGGCACCTGCGGCAATCCGGCCTCAGCGGCTTCGATCGCCCGGGAGAGGGGCGCTTGCGAGCCTTTCATCAGCGCCGAGTGAAAAGCGCCTGACACCGGCAGCAGACGGGCCTTGATCCCGCTCTCCTGCATCTTCGCCATGACGCCCTCTACGGCATCTTTCTCGCCGGAGATCACCGACTGCCGGGGCGAGTTATGATTCGCCAGCACCACCGTGGTATCGCGTAGGAATTCCTCCAACTCCTCGCGGGCTACACTCACCGCAGCCATGGCACCGCCGCGCTGCGAGCTGGCTTCCGCCATCGTTTTACCGCGAACCTGCGAAAGCTGGAGGAAGGTCTCGCGCGAAAATACGCCAGCGGCATGCAGCGCGGCATATTCCCCGTAACTGTGGCCGCCGACCATGTCGGGCGTGAGCCCCATCTCCGACAGCACGCCGAGGTAGCCCAACGTGACGGCGCCGATGGCAGGCTGGGCGATTGCTGTCGACGTCAACTGCTCGTTGGCGTCGGTTTCCTCGGACCCGGAGTGAAGACCCGGGGGATAGATGAATTGACTGAGGTGTTTCGGCAACTTCGCCCGCAGCTCGCTGTCGGCAAACTCCAGCGCTTCGCGCATTGGCTCGAGAAACAGGGCCACTTCGCGGGCCATGCCCGTATATTGGGCTCCCTGCCCGGGGAAGAGAAATGCGACCTTACCTCGCCCTTTTTCCGACTCAGTCCCGAACCCTGAGCCTAACTTGATATAAGGCGGGAGCGGCGAGAACTCACCCTCCTCGAGATGATCCCTGACCAGCTTCAGTGCGGCGATGAGGTTGTCGGTATCCTCCTCCACCACCAGCGCCAGCCTGAAATCCCCATCTGCAGCCGCTGCTCGCGCGCGCAGCGCGCAACTGTAGGCAACATCCCTGAGGGCAGGCGTATCTGCGCCGGCCAAACCGTCGTGCAGCCGGGCCACTTCGCGCACCAGTCCCTCGCGGTCTGCCGCCACGAGCAGGACGATCTCACAAGGCCATGTCTCGGCACCCGGAGCCACCCTGGATAGCCGGCTCCGATACTCCTCCAGCACACAATGGCAATTGGTGCCGCCGAAACCGAACGCACTGACGCCTGCCCGCCTGGGGTGCTCGTTGTGGTGGAGCCATGGCGTTGCTTCCTTGAGCAGGTAGACCGGGCTTTGCGGATCCCGCAGGCTTTCGAGCGGTGTCTGTACGCCGGGTTGCGGCGGCAAGGTCCGATGATGCAGCGCCAGAGCCGTCTTGATCAGCGCGGCCGCCCCGGCCGTGCTCTTGGTGTGGCCGATTAGCGCCTTGACCGAAGCAACCGCACAGGACTTCGGTGCCGCCTGCCCGGCCAACAGGGTATTGGTGATGGTCTGGACTTCCGTTTCGTCCCCGACCCTGGTGCCGGTCCCGTGCGCCTCGTACAGGCCAAGCGTGGCGGCCCCGAAGCCTGCTTTCTGATAGGCGCGCTCGAGCGCCTTTACCTGACCGCTGCTACGCGGTGCAGTCAGACCGAGGGCCTTACCGTCGCTGGAGCTCGCGGCCGCCTTGATCACCGCGTAGACGCGGTCGCCGTCTCTCTCGGCGTCTTCCAGGCGTTTCAGGATGACGACCGCGACGCCTTCGCCGAGCAGGATACCGTCGGCAGACTCATCAAAAGGACGGGGGCGTTCCCTGGGTGTCAGGGCCGGCGTCTTGGAGAAACACATGTAACCGAACGGCGAGAGCTTGGTGTCGACGCCGCCCGCAATCGCAACGTTGCAACGCCCAGTCTCGAGCTGGCTGACCGCCACGTCAATCGCGGTCAGGGAAGACGCACAGGCGGAATCGACTGTGAAATTGGCGCCGCCCAGATCGAAACGGTTGGCGACCCGGCCCGCCGAGACGTTGGGCAAGATTCCCGGAAAAGAATCCTCGGTCCACTCGGGCAGGCCTACCAGAACCTCGCCGCTGGGATCGTCTATCCGCGCGGTCAGCTCCGTGCGAGCAACGTAGCGTTCGCCGAGCTCCCCCAGGCCCCCGCTGAGGCCGAGGATGACCGAGGTGTTTTCCCGATCGAAATCGCCATCAGCGTACCCAGCATCCTCGAGTGCGCGACGGACGGCCTCCAAGGCCAGCAGCTGAACCGGATCGATCGATTTCAACGAATTCGGCGGAATGCCGAATCGAATGGGATCGAACGGTACGTCGTCGATAAAGCAGCCCCACTTCGAGTACACCTTGTCGGGACGCGCCGGGTCGGGATCATAGTAGAGGTTCCAGTCCCAGCGTTCGGGTGGTACCTCCGCTATAGCATCGACCTTGTTCAGGATGTGATCCCAGAACTGCTGAGGTGAACTCGCCTTCGGCAATATGGTGCCGATCCCCACGATCGCTACGTCGTCAGGACGCCGGCGCTGCTCTAGGTCACGTGCCGCAGCGCCCTCGCCTCCATGACCAAGCGCTTCGCCAAGACGCGTGTCCTCGTCCGCGTACGCCGTATCGTCGGAAATACTCTTGTGGAGGACCTCGATGCCCACGATCTGGTCGCGAATGGTTGCGACCTGTCCAATCATGTACATCCCGTCGGCGAGCTGGGAATCCGGATCGACCTGCACGATCTCGGATCCCTTTCTCGCAAGGCCCTTCGCGGCCACGCGCAGGCGGCCGAGGCACAGATCATCCAGCGCGGAAGAGATCTCGCTCGCGCTCTTTCCTGCCGCCCTCAGTTGCCGGGCCGTTTCGAAAAACTCCTCGGTAAAGGGCGTAACCGCGCAACGCGACGCGTGCCCGGGGCCGGTCTCCAGGTTGACCGTATGAAGACATTTCAGAGCCTGCTGCTGGAATCCGTCGGTGATCGAACCAGTTGCGACCGCTTCGCGGGTGAACAGGTAGGCAGTACCCATGAGCACGCCGACTTTCATCCCGCGCTCGGCGAGTGGGGCGGCAAGCGTCTCGACCATGGTCGCCGAGAGCGTGTCGTGAATGCCGCCGGCGAAGAGCACATGGATCTCCGGCGCCAGCTGATCCGGCACCGTCTCCAGCAGGGTCGCCACGGCACTTCCCCAAAGTGCGAAGCTGCTAAGCGGGCCGACGTGCCCGCCGCACTCGCGCCCCTCGAATATGAAACGCCGCGCCCCCTGCTCGATAAACAGCCGCGCCAGGTTCGGCGTCGGCACATGGAGGTAGGTGGGGATTCCCTCGCGCTCCAGTTCCGCGGCCTGGTCGGGGCGCCCCCCGGCGATCAGCGCAAAGGCCGGCTTGATGTTCTTCATTACTTCGAGCTGCGCCTTGCGCAGATCCAGGGGAACGAACCCGAGGATCCCGACGCCCCACGGCCGTGTCCCGAGCCGGTCCCTGGTCTTGGTCAGGAGTTTTTCGACCGCGTCGGCCGACATCAACGCGAGCGCCAGCACCGGCAGGCCTCCGCCAGCGGCCACGGCCTCGGCGAACCCCTCGGTGTCGCTGACCCGCGTCATCGGCCCCTGCACAACCGGGTACCTGGTGCCGTGCGAAGCGGCGAGCGGCCCGTCGGGCCGCAGGCAACGAATCTGCCGCCCCAGACGGACGATTTCACCGCTCGAACGGATCAGCGCCTGGACATAACGACCGGTCGTCTTGAAGCGCTCTCTCAGTTTCGCCGCCTGGCCCACGCCCTGGCCAATGGGCCAGGCCCGCTCGCGCGGACTCCCCCAGCCGACAACGGCCGCGGCCTCCTCGCGCCACCTGGCGGCAAAATCGGGCTCGACCTCCAGCCTCCCGGCAAGCTCCTGCAGCGTCCTCGCCGCAGCGAGCCCGGGGCGCTGCAGAACGCGGAGTGCAGCGGCGCCTCTGCCACCGACAACGACAGTGTTCTGACCTTCGCTGGTCCTGATGTGCTCCTGCAGGTCTGCCGGCAACGGCGACTCCGGCATCAACCACAGCCCATCGTCCACGACGATGCCCGCCGCCCCCACGGCACGGCACGCAGCCGCGGTGTAGATGCTGATCCCCCCCTGGACGAAAACAGGCAGGTTAGTCGAGCGAAGCAGTTTCTGCGTCAGCACAAAGGCAGACTCCTCGCCTACCCAGCCACCGCTCTCCTGGCCTTTCGCGATCACGCCGTCCACCGGTAGCGATTCGCCCTGCAACGAACCGAGCTGTTCGGAATCGGTAATTTCCAGGATGATCCGACGCGCCGAGGCTGCCGGCAGCGTGTCGATGTGCTCGCGCAGCGAGGCCGGCTCCCAGTCGCACAGGATCAGCCAGTGGGGTCGGGCGGTCAGAAGCTCGAGAAGCGGACCTGCAACCCATGCGGTAGGCGCGACGGCGATGCGCAAACCGACAGCCTGGTGCGAAGAGGTCTGCTGTAACAACTCTTCGAGGTTCGATCGGGCCTTCTCGACCGAATCGTCCTGGCAGAATTGGCTGTCGAGAACGCCGATGCCCTCCGCCCGGGCTGCCGCGACGGCGATACCCGGACTCGAGAGGCCAATCGGGGTGATGGCTATACAGCCGAAATCAGGCGCTGCTGGCATGGTTAGGGTAATTCTTCGTTCTAAGAAACGGTCACTCGCTGCTGGCCTTCACTCGACTCCAGCGTTATTCCCGGCTCCCGGGGAGCATTGTCCCTCTTTGAATCCGCCAAGGACCTCGCTTCACGTCCTGCTGGCCTCGAGTCCCACTGTGATGATCTTGGGTGATTTGCGCGACACAAACAAGGCACGGAAAGAATAAACAAGTTTCCGATAAGCCACAATCTGTCGACCGTCAGGGTGGAACGCGGGGTGCTCGGCACAGATCCCCAGTCGGCGCACGTACTCTGGGAACACGCGACTCGCGGCATGGTTCGGCTCCTGAGGCGCCAGGCAATGATGCGACGCCACACCACGTCGGCATCGACCGCGCCCACGTCATTGTCAGCAGCATGCGGGATGACTTGCTCTAGGGGACCAACAACCGCGACATCGTCGCGATTGCCCGCGAGCTGAACGGGTGCCGTCATCATCGCCGATGCGGTCGACATCGCCGAGCACCAGCGCATTTACGAC
>JAYEJW010000075.1:0-3514 GCA_034716535.1 Pseudomonadota bacterium | reverse complement strand
CTGAGCAGGCTTTGCGCCCGCGTGCGGTCATCATCGAGTTGTCCGGAGAGTGGCAGCGAGGCGGAGGTCTCACGGCCATTATGAATGAGGTTCAGGTACAGGGTTTGCTGACGCACGTGGCCGGCCTGGCGGACCTTGTTCCTGTTGAGGCGCACGAAGTCGGAGTCTTCGCCCTGGTAGTTGAGCAGCAGTACTTCGCCCGTTTGGAGGGCCGAGCAGAGTGTGTCGCTGAGTTCTTTGAAATAGGCTTGCACGTTACAGCTCCGTTTCACCGTTTGTCGGCGTACCTGTGTTGGACACTTTTGACCTTTTGGTAATAAACGCCGTGCTTCGGCGCGATTGTTTGGCGGTTGCACAAAACCATCGCGGTCAGGAGACCGCGCCTACTCGCCTCCGAAGATCTCGACGTCGCGAAACACGCAGGCCGGCGAGGCATGGCCGACCTGCACCATCTGGTTCGGTTCGCCCTTGCCGCAATAGGGCGTGCCCCAGACTTCGAAGCTGCCGGCATCGCCCACCGCGACGAGGTTGCGCCAGAAGGTGGCGCTGATGCCGCGGTAGTTGGGGTTGCGCACCAGGCCCTTGAGCTCGCCATTTTCGATCAGGCGGCCGAGCTCGCAGCCGAACTGGAACTTGTTGCGGCTGTCGTCGATGGACCAGGAGCGGTTGGTGTCCATGAGCACACCGGTTTCGATCGAACCGATCAGCTCGTCAAGGCTGCGGGTGCCGGGCTCCAGGTTGAGGTTGGCCATGCGATCGATGGCCGGCCGGTTCCAGTCGCTGGCGCGCGCGTTGGCCACGCCGCTGATGTCTGCGCGGGCCTGCGATACCGCGCCGCCGAGCGGGCGCTCGAGGATGCCATCGCGGATCAGGTAACTGCGCTCGGCCGGCGTGCCTTCGTCGTCGAAAGCGTAGCTCGCCATCTCTTGCGCGATGCCCGGATCGAAGGTGACGTTGAGTAACTCCGACCCGTAGCGGTAGCTGCCGAACATGTCGAGGCTGACGAAGCTGGTGCCGGCGTAGTTGCGCTCGTCGCCGAGGATGCGGTCGAGCTCCAGCGGATGGCCGATGCTCTCGTGGATCTGCAGCATCATCTGACTGGGCATGAGCAGCAGATCGGCTGTAGTGTTGGGACACTCGGGCGCATTGACCAGGGCGATGGCTTGTTCGGCGACCTGCCGGGCGCTATCCGGGAAATCGAAGGCGGCGAGCTGCTCGAGCCCGCCCTGGCGTGCCGAACCCCAGCCGCCGCCGGTACGCATCTGAGTCTGCGCACCCTGGTTCGCGACCGCGGCATAGCCGGGGATGATGTAGTGAAACTGCTGGTCGATGCTCACGCCGTCGCTGGTCAGCAGTGTCACCTCGCTGCGCCGGCAGCTGAGTTGGGCCTGCCGATCGACGATGGCCTCGTCGATGTTGAGTTGGCGGTTGATGTCCTGCAGCCGCTCGAGTTTGTCCTTTAGGCTCCAGGCCTCCCAGGGTGTTTGCACCGGTGTGGCATAGCTGCCCGAGCGCTCGGGTCGCGGCATGCTGTCGGCTGCGATCAGCGCATGGCGGTGGCTGAACGCCAGCCAGTTAAACGCCTCTTCACACGCCGCGCGCAGACCCTCGCGGTTCAAGGCGCTGGTGGCTGCATAGGCCATGCCGCCACGATCGATGAAGCTGATGTACACGCCGCGGCTTTGCACCAGACTCGGCGGCTGCACCACATCATCGCGCACGTGCAGCGTTTCGGTTTCATCGTGTACCAGGCGCAGCGACCAGAAGTCCACGCTGGGGACCACGGCCTTGAAGTCATCGATGACGGGTTGCCAGTTGGTGGGCATGGTGTCGTTATAAGCTGAAAACGAACCGTGATTGTAAGACCCGGGGTGACAGATTTAAACCTCCCCCCTTTACTCCCGCCCCAGGACAAAACTGGCAGGTTGGACAGGCACTTACTATTGTCATTAATGGGCAGCCTGCAGGCAGCTGCTCCTGCAGGCAGCACGGGGGGATTGACCGGGGTTGCGAGCGAATGCGTTCCAGACGCAACTCTCCTGCCCTCGCACGGTCAGAGTCAGATAGCCGACGCCATTCCGGCGTCCCCTGTATCGAGCGCGCACCGGAGCGGCGTCGACGGAGTAACGTTATGCGAAAAATTCTGATCGGACTGGGCCTGGTGGCCACGATCCTGACCCCGTTCATCGTAGGCATCGCCAGCGATGATTCGCCCGCGCCCGCTGAGCCCGCAGACCAATCGCTGGCGGTCGCCACCTTTGCCGGCGGCTGTTTCTGGTGCATGGAGTCCGATTTCGACAAGGTGCCCGGGGTGGTCAGAACCGTCTCCGGCTATACCGGGGGGCGGGTTGAAAACCCCAGCTACAAGCAGGTTTCCGCCGACGGCACCGGGCACCTGGAGAGCGTGCTGGTGCACTACGACCCGGCCCGCATCAATTATGAGGGTCTGCTGGCCGCCTTCTGGCGCATGGTCGATCCCACCGACGCCGGCGGCCAGTTCTTCGATCGCGGCGAGCAGTACACGACGGCGATCTTTTATCATAACGAGGAGCAGCGTCGCGCAGCGGAGCAATCCAAGCTTGCACTGGCAACGTCCGGGCGCTACGACAAGCCGATCGTCACGCCCATCCGGCCGGCGGAGACCTTCTACCCGGCGGAGGACTACCATCAGGACTATCACAGCAGGAACCCGCTGCGCTATAACTTTTATCGCTACCGCTCGGGGCGCGATCAGTATCTGGAAGAAACCTGGGGAGAGGAACTGCACATGGACACCCGTCAAGACACACCCGAATCGACATCCGAATACAGCACGCCCTCGGACGAGGAGCTTAAGAGCCGCCTGACGCCGCTGCAGTACAAGGTCACCCGGCAGGAAGGCACCGAACCGCCGTTCAAGAACGAATACTGGGACGAGCACCGCGAGGGTATCTATGTGGACATCGCCAGCGGCGAGCCGCTGTTCTCCTCGAAAGACAAGTTCGAGTCCGGCACCGGCTGGCCGAGCTTTACCCGGCCGCTGGATGCGGAGATGGTCGTGGAAAAACGCGATTTCAAACTGTTCCTGCCGCGCACGGAGGTGCGCAGCCGCTACGGCGAATCGCACCTGGGGCATGTGTTCGAGGACGGGCCGCAGCCGACGGGGTTGAGGTATTGCATCAATTCGGCGGCGTTGCGGTTCATACCCTGGGAGGAGATGGAGAAGGAGGGGTATGAGGCATATGTGGAGGTGTTTGAAGAGGGTAAATAGGGACGAAAAGCGATCGCGCGGCCAGGGGGTCGCTCTTACAGGGGCATGGAGATCCCCGGTGTGATACCGAGATTCGCCGAATTCGTGATGGTATTCGCATTCTGGTGGACCCATGGCGGAACGACCCGTCCGGGGCTTGGGGACTCTGGTTTCCGGGTGAGTTCCCGGCAACCCCGGTAGACATCGTGCTGTCCACGCATGCGCACTTTGATCACGACGCGGTATACCGCGCGCATGCGACGATGGTACTGGAACGCATGGCCG
>JAYEJW010000074.1:0-3514 GCA_034716535.1 Pseudomonadota bacterium | reverse complement strand
GCCGATACCGTCAGGGCATACCAGGAGGCAGACCTGATCCTGTTGAACGGGGCTGGCTATGCCAAGTGGACCGCCAAGGTAAGTCTGCCGCGCTTCAAGCTGGTGGATACCTCGAGGGCGTTTCGGGACCGCTACATCCACACCGAGGGGCCTGCGACCCACAGCCACGGTCCCGACGGCGACCACTCTCACGCCGGTATCGCCTTCACCACCTGGCTGGACTTCACGCAGGCCGCGCAGCAGGCGAAGGCCATCACAGAGGCACTCGTGCGCAAACGCCCCGAGCTACGCTCTGAGCTCGAGCGCCGGGTCGCGGAGCTGGAAGAGGACCTCATGGCCCTGGAGAACCGCTTGAGAGCAATCGTCGCTGGAAAACCGGGTCAGCCGCTCGTCGCCTCCCACCCCGTGTACCAGTACCTCGCGCGACGTTACGGACTCAACCTACAGAGCCTGATGTGGGAGCCCGAGGAAATACCGGGCGCGGACCAGTGGCACGGGCTCGAGCAGCGCCTTCGGGACCATCCGGCCCTCTGGATGCTGTGGGAGGACAACCCCAACCCGGTCTCCGTTCAGCGCCTCGACACACTCGGCGTCGGCTCTCTGGTCTTCGCGCCCGCCGGCAACCGGCCCGCAGAGGGAGACTTCATGACACTGATGCGGCGCAACCTCGACAATCTGGAGCAGGCATTTCGCTGAGGGCTCGAAGCGACAGGAGATTTCCATGAGTGACGCACTGAACTACATCGTCAAGGCCCGGCCGGACACCACGGGCTCCTATGCCGAGTTGGTCATGTCCAACCGCCTTTTCCGGATCTGATCGGTGTTCAGACAACTCGGAACCATCGGTCTTCTGATCCTTGGCGGACTGGTGGTCGTATCGCCGCTGAACGCCGGAGACGAAGGGCGCGAGGAGGTCCTCGACGCGCAGCCGCGTCACGAGGTCCTGGATGCCGAGAGGAGAGATGAAGTATTGGACGCGCGATCGCGCAAGGAGGTGCTGGATGCTGGATCCCGTAAAGAGGTGATGGATGCCGGGTCACGCAAAGAGGTCCTGGATGCTGAACCGCGCCGCTAGTACAGGCGCGCCTAAGACTCCGTGTCAGGACAGAAGGTCTCACGCGAAGCCGCGAAGGGCGCGAAGAGAACCGACTGGCATCATGACTGCTGGAGAAACTCGGGCGCTGCTGTACTCGTAGTCTGACGGGGAGGTCTTGATGGAGCTCAGAGCATCCCAACCGCACAAGAACGTCGAGATGAAACCTTCTCTCCTTAAGATACTGACGGCGATCACTCTGGGTCTGGCGTTCTTGGCGAAAAGTGCATCGTCCTCCGAACCCGAGTACCTCACGTACGACGCGCCGGTGTCGGACTCGGTCGAGGAGATCGAGGACGCGTTCGGGAGAACCGTTCCGAAGGGAAGAGAGCCCGAAGCGGCTCCGGAGCCGGCGCCGCCGCGGCCCTGGTGGCGCGATGGGAGCCTGGATCTGCACCTACGGAGCTACTATTTGGAGCAGGATCGAGAGAAGTCCGACGACAGGCTCGCCTGGGCCCTCGGCGGGTGGCTCGGCTACCAGACCGGCTGGTGGCGAGACCGGATCAGCGTCGGGGCAACCCTCTACACGTCCCAGAAGCTCTACGGACCGGATCACAAGGACGGCACCCTCCTGCTCGCGCCGGACCAGCGCAGCTTCTCCGTCTTGGGCCAAGCGTTCGTCGACGCCAGGGTCACGGATCAGGCCCACCTGCGCCTCTTCCGCCAGACCTTCGACCTGCCGTACGTCAACAAGCGCGACAACCGCATGGTGCCCAACACCTTCGAGGCGTACACACTGTTGGACTTGGAGGACCCCAAGCTCAACTACATCGTCGGACATATCACCAAGATCAAGGAGCGCAACGCTTCGCAGTTCGAGTACATGTCGGAGGCTGCGGGTGCGCCGGGTACAAGGAAGGGTCTCAGCATGGCGGGGTTCCGTTACGCCTTCACTCCCAGTATTACGGCCGGCGCCATCAACTACTACTCGTGGGATGTGATGAACATCTTCTACACCGAAGCGGTGGGCGCCTGGACGCCGAATGACGGGTTCGGGCTGCGGCTTTCCGGTCAGTACACCGATCAGCGCAGCGTCGGCGACGATCTCATCGGGAGCTTCAGCACCAGCGTCTTCGGCCTCAAAGCGGCCGGCGATTACCGCAATGCCATCCTCTCCCTGGCGTACACCTCGACGGCCAACGACAGCGGCATCCGTAGCCCCTTCGGTGGCTACCCGGGCTATATCTCGCTGATCGTGCAAGACTTCGACCGCGCGGGCGAAGACGCCTGGCTCCTGGGCCTGTCCTACGATTTCGCGGGAATCGGCGCGAAGGGACTGAGCGGCTTCGTCAACTACGCGAATGGCGACACCCCGGACAACGGGCGCAATGCCAGCCCGGATCAGGAGGAGCTCGACATCACGCTGGACTACAAACCCGAGCTTGGGGCTCTGAAGGGCCTGTGGTTCCGTGCCCGCGCGGCCTTTGTGGACCAACAGGGCGCCGGCGCGCAGGACATCGCCGACTACCGGTTCATCCTCAACTACGAGATCCCTCTCTTATGACTCGACCTTATGACTTCTACTTCGTCAGATTTCGGCGTCTGTCAGTTGGGTTTCCGTCATCCCGGCTGGGACGCCGGGATCCAGTCGCCATGGAGGGCGAGCCGGCAACGTCGTGACACACTCGCAGTGCCGTCCATGGCAACTGGATTCCCGCTTCCATGCGGGAATGACGGCTGGAATTTCAATGTGACAAAGTAGAATGAAGCAACCCTGAGATAGAAGATGGAGGCGATCAAACAACTTAGGCAGCTCGTGTCACAGACGCTGGAAGCAATGGCGACCGGAGACCTTGCAGCCCAGATCGCCGTCTTGACCCTGGCGACTGCAATCGCCCTTGTGCTGCGGGCACGCTGGTCCCGCCGACTCGACGCCTTGCTCGAAAGACCGTCCGGCCACAAGTACACACCCCTGGTCCTGCGCGGCTCGCGCCGACTCGTATTCCCCCTGTCTCTGGCGTTGATCGCGCTGTTCGCTCACGCCGTTTTCGATGATCTCGGGCTGGCGACCGGGTTGTTCGACCTGGCGGTGCCGCTCATGGTCGTGTTGGCCACGGTTCGCACACTGGTCTTCCTGCTTAGGGTCGCAGCCGGTCCCGACGTCCGCCTGCCCGGCTGGGAGCTGTTCATCAGCATCCTGCTGTGGGGGATAGGCGTGCTCTATCTCCTCGGCTGGCTGCCTGCGGTCGAGCACGCCCTCGACTCGGTCGCGCTCAGCATCGGGACGGTGCGCATCAGCCTTCTGGGAACGACCAAGTTCGTCGTCCTCTCGACCCTGTTGGTGTTGGCCTCCCTCGCTGCGCGCCAAGGAAGTGCGAAGCACGAGGCGCGTAGTCCCCGGTAGCCGTAGGCGCGGGCATGTTGCCGCAGTGGCGTAGGGGCCGTAGGTCCCGGAGCCAGCGGAGGCGACATGCAGAGCGC
>JAYEJW010000073.1:0-16481 GCA_034716535.1 Pseudomonadota bacterium | reverse complement strand
GAACGGATATGGCGCAGGGAGGCGACCAGGGAGGGCGAGCCGATGGTGGCCCGGTTGCCCTGGATCCCGGCGTAGACGCTCCGATTCGAATGACCCCCGGGCAATCCCGCCCAGACCCGCGCCAGGTGCGCGGCGAAGCGCGCGTCACTGAGCGCACCTGACAGCCATGATTGAAGCCCCGCCTCGCGGGCCAGGTGCATGGCCATGCGGTCCTGCAGGGCCGGCGTAAACGCTCGTTCCCGCTGAGGCCCATCCGCACGATCAAGTCATCCAGGGTGTCGTCGATGATCTGATAGCGGCCGACGGCGGAGCCGCCGTTGCGGCGCACGAGCCGCTCCTGAAGGGCACGCACCTCGTGCACGGTGAGTTCGACCAGCTGGACCTCGCTCTGGTGAGCCGCGCGATACCAGGCGTTGTAATTGCCGCGCGACTCGGGACCCGCCACCAGGTCGAGCACCGCGCCGGCGCGCCACAGGTCGAGCACACCCTGCGGTACCGTCTTGGCTGGAGATCGGCGTAAGGCGTCACGTAATCTCAGCATCCGTCGTCCATAGACGCGTGCCGCGCGGTCATCGCGGGGATGACGGAACCGACCGACGCCGAGTGCCAGCTCGCCCCCGGCGATTGTCGGCTGCCAGACGCCCTCGGCACTCGCACACGCCGCAAGGTGATCGTCGAAGGTCGGCACCGAGTCGGTTCCTGAAAGAATTGCGGCCGAGGTGCGGTCTCCTGCCTGCGAAACCACTTATCGATTACGCTTTCAGGAGACATCCATGAACAGTCACGCCTCTACCATCGCCGCGGGTTCCGCCCGATCCATCGCCGCGTCGCTCGCCCCGCACGCCCACTGGCTGCTGCGGGTTGGGTTTGCGAGCGTTTTTCTTTTTCATGGCATCGGCAAACTCGCCGGCCCCGCGCAGTTCGCCGAGATGATGCAGCTGCCCCTCCTCGTTGCCCTACTCGTAGCGCTCGCGGAGATCGGCGGTGGGGTAGCCGTCCTCGCCGGCGGCATGCTCGATAGGGACTGGATGACCCGCCTCGGGGGCCTGGTGACCGTCCCGGTCATGATCGGCGCCATTGCAATGGTTCACTGGGGTCAGTGGAGCTTCGTCGCCACCGACAGCCACCCGATGGGTGGAATGGAGTTCCAGGTTGTGCTGCTCCTGCTGGCGCTCTATTTCGCACTACGCGGGAACGGCGAACATTCGGTGGAGCTTGGCTTCCAGCAAACCGCGATCAAGTGAGAGCGGCGAAAGGTCGGGGCCTCGCGGTCTCCGGCCTTTTTCGCATTGCGTGGGAGGCAAGGGGTAGAAATCGCTAGGCTGTCCTATCCTACGTCGTGCGGGTCATCGGTCTGTCACGGGAGCAGGCTATGTCCCATCGTCAGTCAGTAACCTTTTCGATCGCCGCCTTAGGGACCGGGCTCACCTTCGCATTGATAACTGTCCGCTTGATTGCTAGGAGTAAATCGTCATGACGAAACAACCTGATACCGCCATAGTCGCCGGGGTCGGATCGGGATTGGGAAAGACATTGTGTCGCCAGTTGACGAGCGCCGGTTATCGCGTGGCCGGCTTGGCTCGGACAACCGCGGCAAGCCAAGAACTATCGGGAGACCTGGGCCCCGACCGATTTCTGGCGGTTCGCTGCGACGTAACCGACGCCGTACAGCTGGACGCCGCCGTCAGCGAGGTGGAGGCGCGTTGGGGACCGCCGTCCGTCTACGTCCACAACGCGGCACCCTTTCATACGCAGGCCTTCGCGGAGACGGATCCGCTTGCTTTCGAGTCTCTGTGGCGCACCATGTGCCTCGGGGCGGTGCACGGTTCGCAACGGGTGCTGCCCGGCATGTTGCAGGCGAAGCGCGGTGCCCTACTGTTCATCGGCGCGACGGCGTCCGTCAAGGCGGGCGCCAGCTTCTCCGCCTTCGGCTCGGCCAAGTTCGCGCTGCGCGGCCTCGCCCAGTCACTCGCACGGGAGCTTGGCCCTCAGGGAATTCACGTCGCGCACCTGATCATCGACGGGGTCATGTGGGGGGAACGGGCAGACGAGCGTTTCCAGATGCAGCGCGAGCAGTGTTTGGATCCCGAATCGGTGGCGCGCACCTGCCTGCACCTCCTTGAACAGCAGCGCTCGGCCTGGACTCACGAGCTGGATATCCGACCCGACGTCGAGACGTTTTGAAATAGACGTGCACTTCAGGCCCCACCGTAGGGTCTCGCCTATTGAGGGTAATCGCCCAGTATCCGACGGTGAGCTCCCTCAACACGCCTGGTTCATCGCCAACTCAGGGGACCATCCGCACCCGGTGGCCACCCGCAAGCCAAATGCCTGGGGTCTCTGCGACATGCTCGGCAACGCGTGGGAGTGGACCGCGGATTGGTATGCTGCCGAAACGTACAGTGAAGCGGATCGGATCGACCCGACCGGCGCGGAGGACGGCCGCAGCCGGGTGCGCCGTGGCGGTTCCTATCATTGCACATTGGGGCAGACCCGGCCGGGATACCGGCAGGCCAACACCCCTGAGACCCGGTATTCAGTCCTCGGATTTCGCCTGGTAGCTGAGCCTGTGCGGTAAATATCGGGCCTCAGTCCGGTTGACCGCGGCGGGGATACTTTGAACGGGTTGCGGTTCGCTCGACCCCGATATCGAAGAGATCGAGAATGCGCTTGAGCTGTGGGCTGCCCTATGGGACCTGCTGTGGTTCTGGACTCTGCCCGTCGCCGGTATTCTGACGCTGAGCGATCGTCCCGAGTGGCCATACGCAGCGATTTTTGGGGCGGCGCTGAAGATACCGCTGGGGGCGAGGAAGCGAAGATATTCGGCCTCAGGGCACGGGGAATCCGCACCGGATCGGTAGTCGAGCATCGGCTTGCCATGCGCCTGTTCGGGCCCGTCGTTCCAATCGGTATGCCGGCTCCCATAACCGGCCTTTTCGACCTGATCTGAAGGTGAAGCGAGTCCCATGCTGACGATCGAGGAGCTCAGCGCGCACTACGCCCGGCCCGGGCGGTTGGAATGGATCGGTCTTCGTAGCCGGCGTCGGGGAACCGTCACCTCGGTGCAAATTGCAGAGCTAATTCAAGACAGGGGCCTGACAGGGGACCATTCCGCCAAGAGGGCTGGGGGCAAGCGACAAGTCACGCTCATACAATGGGAGCACCTGCCGGTGATTGCTGGCCTTTGCGGGGGAGCGGTCATCGACCCCGAA
The DNA here is from genome assembly GCA_034716535.1 of Pseudomonadota bacterium. Lineage (GTDB taxonomy): Bacteria > Pseudomonadota > Gammaproteobacteria > Chromatiales > Chromatiaceae > JAYEJW01. The sequence goes on along the minus strand of JAYEJW010000073.1, from coordinate 13,269 downwards.
CGGCTGCGCCGGAACCTCGCCGTTTCCGGCATCAATTTGTTCCCATTGCGGGCACGTCGGTTTCGCATGGACGATGCGTTGCTCGAAGGAACCGGTCTCTGTCCCCCCTGTTCGCGCATGGAGCTGGAACTCGGCCACGGTGGATTCAACGCCATGCGCGGACATGGCGGGATCACCGCGCGGGTTCTGCTGGGTGGAACGGTATCCGTGGGCTCGCCGCTGGTGCCTGTAGAATGAAGGACGACTCGAACCTGCGACGCTTGGAACCTTAAATCCTCCACATGCAACCTGCACGAAAATTACTGCTGCGTCCCTTCGCCGGGAACCGGCTGAGGACGACACCCCTGGGCATCGGTATGGCAGCACTGGGACGGCCGGGCTACATTAACCTTGGCCACGGTGAAGACTACCAGGGGAGTCGGACCGTCGAGGCCATGGAGAGCCGGGCGTTCGAGGTTCTCGACACGGCCTGGAACGCTGGAGTGCGCTACTTCGATGCGGCACGCTCTTACGGGCGCGGTGAGGCCTTCCTGGGCGCGTGGTTGCGCCGGCGGCAGATTCCGGCGCAGGATGTCGTCATCGCCTCGAAATGGGGATACACCTACACCGCGGACTGGCGTATCGACGCGACCCATCACGAGGTCAAGGATCACTCGCCGGCCGTGCTGCTGAGGCAATGGCAGGAAACCAAGGCGAATCTCGGGGATCGTCTTGATCTCTACCAGATCCATTCCGCCACCTTCGACAGCGGTGTGCTGGAGAACCGGGACGTACACAGGGAGCTCGCCCGACGCAAGGGCGAAGGTACCCTGATCGGGCTGACCCTGAGCGGACCCCGCCAGGCGGAAGTGCTGGAGCGCGCCATGTCGGTCGAGGTAGACGGGGTGCGCCTGTTCGATGCCGTCCAGGCCACCTGGAACCTGTTGGAGCCCTCCGCCGCTCCCGCGCTGGAAGCGGCGCACGCTTCAGGGCTCGGCGTGATCGTCAAGGAGTCCCTTGCCAACGGCCGCCTGACGACCCGCAACCGGGGTCCCGAGTTCGCCGCGCGCCAGCTTGCACTGGCGACCCTGGCGGCGCGGTTCGATGTGACCACAGACGCCGTCGCCTTAGCGGCTGCCCTGGCCCGACCCTGGGCGGATGTGGTCTTGAGCGGCGCTGCGACGCCAGCGCAACTGAAGTCGAACCTGAGATCGCTGGGCGTCTCCTGGGACGAGGAAGCGGAATTCCAGGCACTCCCCTTGGCCGAAGAACCGGAAGCCTATTGGCGCAAGCGCTCCGATCTGGCTTGGAATTGAACGCCGAGGCATGTCCCGTGCGTAGCGGTTTTCCTCCGCGAGGGGCTCGGCTGCATTGCCGACTCGGTCTGTCATATGCTCGCGGTCCCGCCTCTCGCAATCTCGACGGGTTGTACCTGAGGCGACCCATGAAGCCGCGACATTTCTCGCACGCCGATCCATCGCATTTCCAATCATTCACTCAGCGGAAGGATGTCTTCGCGCTGCCTACCGTGCTCACGGTATGCCCGGCACCGCGTTTGGCATACCGGATGACCTGAGCCACGGCCCGCTCGACGATGGCTGGGCGCGCATGGACTACATGCGGTACGACGCTTTGCTCCTGGAATCATGCGCGCCGACCTGGACCCCGGCGCCGCGGGTCGTCGGCACCGCCATGGATCGGTGCGACGAGCACAACCGGATGAGCGACCTGTTCTTCTCCAGCCGGCTGCAGGTCCTCATCGACGCCGGTGCCGTCGAGGCCGACGGTCCAAGCTAGCGTCTGCGCGAGTACGCCGTCCGTTTGGCCCCGTCTGGGACTGTCTCCCGCTCTGCTTGAGATCAGATTGATCCCGGCGGTGCCGCCGGAACGCTCCCGGCCGGGATCACATGGCTCCTCGCTGACTCCGCGGTCGGCCTGTGCCCCAACGGGTTGTCGAGCGGCGGGCGCTACTTGCGCCGATGCAGGCCCCGCTGAATGGTACCTTTCCCAAATTTGGCGCGGATTGCGTCCAGCGTCTCGTGGAGACGGTCCTCCCGGGGATGCGGGTCAGGGGCCTCGTCGGCGCCGAACAGGTCCGGCTGCACCGCCTGTTGCTCCCAGCGCGACAGACCCAGCCCGATCAGCCGCACCGGCTTTCCAGTCCAGGGTTCGGCCTGGAAGAGTCCCCACGCAGCCCGGAAGATCTCCAGGTCGTTCTCTGTCGGCACGCGGAGGGTCCGGGAACGGGTATGGGTCTCGAAGGGCCGAAAGCGGATCTTCAGGGTCACCACGGCCCCCTTGCGCCCTTCATGACGGGCCAGATTTCCGACCTCCTGCGCCGCCCAGTGTAGGGTGTGCTTGAGCACCGTCGCATCGGTGATATCCTCCGCGAAGGTGGTCTCCTTGGAGATCGACTTGCGTTCGCTTGCCGGGTAGACCCGATCGTCGGCGATCCCGCGGGCCTGGAGGTGGACCTGTGTGCCCGCCCGCGCCCCGAGATGCCGGCGTAGCTCGTCGAGGGGAAGACGTCGTACATCGCCGACCGTCTTCGGGCCCAGGCGCTCGAGCCGCGGCGCCGTCTTGACGCCGACGCCGCGGAGCACCGAGAGGGGCATGGGATCGAGGAAGTGGCCGACGCGGTCAGCGGGCACCACAGTCAGTCCGTCGGGCTTCTCGGCGTCCGAGGCGAGCTTGGCGATGAGCCGGTTCGGGCCGATGCCGACCGAAGCGGTGAGGTTCACGGCCTCCCGGATCGCCGCCTTGGCCCGCCGGCCGATGACCTGGGGCGGACCCACGAGACGCTCGAGGCCTGACACGTCCAGATAGGCCTCGTCGATGGAGATCTTCTCGACGACGGGGGCAAAGGTCTGCAGCACCGCCATGATCTGCCGCGAGACCCGCGCATAGCGTTCCATGCTCGGGCGCACGTAGACGGTCTCCGGTGGCAGGCGCCGCGCCGCCTCGGAAATGGGCATGGCCGAATGCACGCCGTAGCGGCGAGCCTCGTAGGAGCAGGTCGCGACCACGCCCCGCTTGCCGCGCTCGGCGCCCACCACCAGGGGAAGGCCGCGCCACTCGGGATGGTCGCGCTGCTCGACCGCGGCGAAGAAGGCGTCGAGATCGACATGCATGATGAGGCGGGACATGCGCGGTAGGACGTTCGCCTTTTCCTGTCGTTTGCGCTTTGCGATCCCGGACTCCGGCTTCCCCAGAGGCGCCGCGAGTGAGACCATGCGTTAATCTAGCACGGCAGCCGCAACCATCCTTGTTCTCCGATCCATCCTTCGCCCGGCATATTTCGGCCTGCTGCGTTCCGGCGGGCGGCAACTCAGGTTGAGGCTGCCGAAGCCCCTGATCTCAATACGCTGTCCCTGGGCCCGGGTCTCATTCATCCGGTCGAGGACGGTGCTTATCGCACATTTTCCGTCGCAGTTACCGGGGTAGGTTCTTTGGGGCAAGGCATTCGGCAAGCCGGCAGCCCAAGCTAGGGCTGGTTCCTGTGACGAAGGCGGTTCTCAACGTCTCAGCGCCTGGCCCTGATAGCCAGTGTTCATTCGCAGGGACTCGACCATCGTGTCGGCCTCCCGGCGACTCGCCAGGGGGCCTAGGCGGACGCGATGGTACGCCTTGCCTTCCACTTGGGAGCGCGTGATGAAGGCGCTGAAGCCTTGCTCTCTGAGCTCCAAAACGAGCCGCTGCGCGCCGGCTGCGCTCGTCAGGCTTGCCACCTGAACGACCCAACCGCCGGCCGCAGGCTGTTCCCCCGGGGGCGCGGCGCTTGGGGGCCGCTTTGGTGGCGAAAACGCGAACTTCCCATTGAGGGCACTCAGAACGGGAGCGTCGCGTCCGTAAACGTCATCGCGAAACGTGACGCTCGCGTCCTCCAGCACCTCGGCGGTCCAATAGAGAATGAGTACCGGCATGGGCCGGGCCAGATCGACACGCGTGGTTCGCTTCGAGGCAATCACCTGGTCGATGCGTGTCCGATCCCAGCTCTCGGTTCCCGAGAGCACCAACTCGGTGAGCTCCAGCGGGCGTTCTACCCGAATGCAGCCCGAGCTTGCGGTGCGTTGAGATCGTTCGAACAGGTCCTTGCTCGGGGTATCGTGCAGGTAGACGAGATGCTCGTTGGGAAACATGAGCTTTACCCGTCCCAACGCGTTACTGGGGCCGGGATCCTGGCGCAGGACGTAGGGGAAGCCCTCGGCGGACCAGTTCACCGCTCGCGGGTCGACCTCGGTCCCGTCGCGGTCCAGAACCTTCAACCCCTTGCGGCGGATGATGTCCGGATTCTTGCGTGCCTGCGGGATGATGTCCTTGCGCAGGATGCCGGGGGGGACCGTCCAGGTGGGATTGAAGACGACGTACTCGATCGTGTCGCGAAAGACAGGCGTCTCCCGGTAGGTCTTGCCAACCTGAACCCTCGCGGACCAGGTCACCTCACCCCCGCGCACGAGATAGACGCGAAAGCCCGCGATATTGACGAGCACGAAGTCCGGCGGCAGGTCGCGCTGCACCCAGCGCGCGCGTTCCAGATTGACGCGAATCTGATCGATTCGGCTGGTCACCGGCATGTTCATGGCGGCGAGTGTGGATGGGCCAATCACGCCATCCGCGGCCAGACCATGTCGCCGCTGAAACCGCTCGACAGCTTGCTTGAGATCGTCGTCGAACAGCACCGGATCCTGCGGATCGGATGCGGCGAGGTCGCCGGTAACACGCAATCGCGCCCGAATTGCGCTCAACCGTGGGTCGGTCATTCCTGGCTTCAGGGCAGGTCCGGAATCGATCCTGGGCCAACCGCCGCTGGCGGCGAGGGTACGATACCGCGCCAGGGCCCCCTTGAGATCGCGATAGAAATCTGGTTCGGGCAGGAGCGCATCGAGATGACTCACGGGGGAGGCCGAATCCATCGTGAGCGCCAGCTCGCGGAGCGGATCCGACGTTATCAGCGGTCGCTCGAAGTTCCAGTTCGGATCCAGGGTGGTGGGATTCACCTTGCCGTATGCACGATGGTAGGCCATCCGCAGAAAGGCATCCATGAGCAACAGCTCGAGATCCGCCCGCGCCCGGGCGGAGAGTGGCTGTGGCCGATCACGCAGCTCCTTCAGGACGCGACGGTGGTAATCGTCGGGAGTCAGGCCGTGCGCCTGCATTCGTTCGATTCCGACCATGAGATCGCGGATCTTTTTGTCGTCGAAGGCCGGAGTATAGGCGCGCTGCTCGTAGAAATCGGCAATGAGCCCGCCCACCGCGATCATGGCGCCCTGAACTTCAAGGTTCCCGCTCTGCTTCAACTCCTTGACGCGAGCGGCAAGCTCGGGATTCGGCATTGCCGAAGCAACCGAGGCGAGGACACAAAAAAACCCGAAAAGTACGGCCTTGAGACGGGGAGCAAACACCATCATAACGCTCTGAGGATAGGAACCGGTCAGGAAGTGTAGCGGTGAAGAGACCGAAACGCACTCACGCGGGAGCACTGTGCGTTCCGTGCAATATCCAGCCGGCCAAGCTCCATGGCTTGCACCGCAACCACAGGCGCTGCCGCTAACCACAAACTCTATGGCATCGACACACCTGCCCCTGCCGAAGCTCTATGGGTCCTCTGGATCTTGGTAGGTCGGTTCGGCTGTGACGGCGGTAGAAACGCCGATGTCCGTGCCGAGATGCTGCACATAAGGCGCCAAGATCTCGGGACGTCTCTGAGTGGGCGCATAGTACCTCGCCCGAACCGGAACACCCGTCGGCAATCTCGGAGGTGGGAGTGGCCCGGAGGCGTGCATCCGGCAAGGTTCCTGAGCAGACAGCACGCGCACGGAACCATGCTAACTTGTCCGCCACCCGAGGCCGGGCACGGGCATGCGCAACCCCGCAACTGCAGTACCGTGAACCACACCGACATCAAATCAGCAGCTTGTCGGGTGCCTCTATGAAAGAAGGTGGCGTAGTCTAAACTAGGCGCGGTTCGGACTTTGGCTTCCTTTCTGCGAATAGAAGGGCATGCAGGGGTCGCGACGGTCTGGCCGCCCCAACGGAGGTACAGCAACTTGCTGCTAACGTCAGCTTCACGCTGGGAGCGGACGCAGAACTCAGCCAGTGGTTGAACGTCTCACGACTTACAGCAGCCGGTGAGGGCAAGCCTTTGACAGACAGCAAGCCGGCGACAAGCGGACCATCGACTCGGGGTTCTAACTCGCACCGCCGCCAATACTGTTTTCCTCCCGGACATGATGAATGACGCGTACGGTGCGGACGTCCTCCGGCCGCACGCCGAAATCCTGGGAGAAATAGGATACGCCCGACTTTGCGCTGTGCCGGTAATAACCGACGACTCCCTCTTCGAGCACCGCGCCGTCTTTCGCAAGCACTTCGATGCGCACGTGGCCCGGAATGGGACTGCGACCGGCGTGGCGCTTCTTGAGGCGTCCCCTGATTATCAGCTGGCCATTGATTTCACCTGCGTACAGGCTCCCTATTCGAGCCCTGGATGAGTCCACGCGCTCGATATTCACCGCATCGGTGGCAACCAGGTTTGGGGGAAGACTTGCGCAACCGGTCAACCACAAGGCCAGCAACAGTCCGGAGGAGCCGATAACCGCGGCTTGAGTAGATAAAGCATACCCATGGTGTTGTTTCATGATTTGTCGCAAACCGTCGTTCACTAGCCGGTTCCTTATCCTGCCGGCTCAGTCGCTACGACTCCCGCGATCGGTTCTGAACCCGCTTTTTCTGGCGTTCGGCGCTCGATGTTCCCGAACCGCAGATACAACGCGGGAACGACGATCATGTTCAAAGCGGTCGATGTGAGCAGCCCGAACAGGATCACGATGGCCATTGGGGCCTGAATCTCACTACCGGGTTGCCCGATGGCAAGCGCCAGTGGAATCAGGGCGAGACCGGCCGCCAGTGCCGTCATGAGGATGGGAATCAGACGCTCCGTGGCCCCGCGCTTGACCGCTTCCAGCGGGTCGCCGATTTCCTCGCGCTCAACAAGATTGTGGATGTGGGCGATGAGCATGACGCCGTTGCGGGTCGCGATCCCGAACAGGGTGATGAAGCCAATGATGGAGGCCACCGATAGCACGCCGCCCGAGATGAATACTCCGATGACCCCGCCGATCAGCGCGAGCGGGAGATTGAGCATGATGAGAAAAGCGTCGCGCGCCGAGTGGAACGCCACGAACAAGAGTAGAAAGATTCCCACCGTGACGATGAATCCGAGGATCAACAGGGTTTGCGACGCCTGCTCGGCGCTCTCGAACTGACCGCCGAACTCCACGTGATAACCGTTCGGTAGCGGCGCCTGTGCGGCGATGCGACGTCGGATGTCATCGACCACCCCTTGCAGGTCGCGGCCGGCGACATTGGCCATGACCACGATTTTGCGTTGCACGTTCTCGCGGCTGATAGTGTTGGGACCCCGGTCCTTGCGGATGTCGGCCAAGGCGTGTAGGGGCAGCCGCGCGCCGGTGGCCGTGGTAATGAGGGTCGAACGAATCCGCTCCAGGTCTGCCGTACCCTCCGGATCGTATCGAACGATCAAGTCGAAGGTCGCCTCACCTTCGAGCACCTTCGACACCTCAAGACCCACAAAGGCCGTTTCAATGGCCTCGCTCAGGTCGCGCACGCTCAGGCCATGGCGCGCAACAACCGCTCGCTTGATCTCCACGGTCAGGAAGGGAATATCGGCCTGCTGCTCCATGGCCACGTCGACCGCGCCCGGTACTTCCTCGACAAGCGTCTGCACGCGTTTGGCCTGGCGGCGCAGCTCGTAGAGATCCGGGCCGAAGATCTTGATCGCAATGTTGGCGCGCGTTCCCGAGAGCATGTGGTCGATGCGGTGGGAGATGGGTTGGCCGATGACGATATTCGTCCCCGGCACGCTTGTGAGGTCGTTGCGAAGCTCAGCGAGCAGGGCCTCTTTGCTGCGTGCCCCCATCTGGAGGCGCACCTCGATCTCAGAGGCATGGACATTCTGGGCGTGAGGATCTTGTTCCGCGCGACCCGTGCGCCGGGCAGTGGACACGACCTCCGGTTGCTGCAGCAGGATTTCCTCCACCATGCGTCCCAGGCGGTTGGATTCCTCCAAAGCTGTACCGGGTAGGGTAACGGCGCTCACCGTGAGGCTCCCCTCGTTGAAGTCCGGCAGAAAGGAGCGGCCCGCCGACAGCAGGAAGACCAGAGCGACGACCAGCCCGGCCACCGCGGCCAGGGTAACGGCCTTCCAGCGCGTGACCGTCGCCTCGAGCACGGGTCTGTAGAGGGCCTTGAGGCCGCGCGCGAGGGGCGTCTCCTGTCCCATGCTCACGACCTTGGAGCGCGGCAACAGGAGCGAGCTCAACACCGGCGTCACGGTAACGGCCACCAGCAGGGAGGCAGCGAGGGAGATCACATAGGCAAAGCCGAGTGGCGCGAGCAGCCGTCCCTCCACACCGGAGAGAAAAAACAGCGGCAGGAACACGAGCATGATGATCAGGGTCGCGAAGACGATGGAGCCCTGAATCTCGCGCGTCGCCTCGAAGACGGTGGCGAGCGGCGAGCGGCGTTCCGCCTCGGGATGTTTCTGACGCTCGCGCAGCCTGCGCACGATGTTCTCGACCACGATGATGGCATCGTCCACCAGGGCGCCCAGGGCGATGGCCATGCCGCCCAATGTCATCGTGTTGATGGTCGCGCCCATGGCGCTCATGGCCAGCACGGCGGTGACCAGAGACAGGGGGATGGCGAGCAGCGTGATCAGAGTCGCCCTCAGGCTCATTAGGAATGCGAAGACGATGACGACCACCAGCAAGGCCCCGTCGCGCAGGGCCACCAACAGGTTGTCGACGGCGAGCGCGATGAAGTCCGCCTGACGGAAGACGTGCGTCTCCAGGTGCATACCTGCGGGAAGCGTGTCCTGGATCTCGGCCAACACCTGGTCGATGGCATCGGTCAGCGTCAACGTGTTCGCCATCGGTTGCTTCTGGATGCCGATCACGACGGCCGGCTGCCCGTTGGCCGCAGCGGTGCCTCGCTTGAGTGCCGGCCCTACCGCTACGTCGGCAATGTGCTTAACCAGCACCGGCTCGCCGCCGCGCATGGCCACCAGGGTGTCGCCGATGTCCTCGGGGGAGTGCACCCGACCGATGCCGTGGATCAGGAACTCCTGTCCGCCCTCGGCGAAGAACCCCGCGGAGACGTTCTCGTTGGAATCCTCAAGCGCCTCCACGACCTCGTCCACGGCGATGCCGTAGGCCACCAGCCGCGCGGGCTTGAGCACCACCTGGTACTGCTTGGTGTCGCCGCCGGTGGAGATGACCTGGGCCACGCCCGGTACGGCCAGCAGGCGGCGGCGCAGCACCCAGTCGGCAGCGGTTTTCAGCTCCATCGGGCTGTGCCGATCCGAGGTCAGGGCGATAAACATGATCTCGCCCATGATCGAGGTTACCGGCGCCAGGGCGGGCGCCGGGACCTCGGGCGGCAGCGACCCGCGGGCGAGCTGAAGCTTCTCGGTGACGATCTGGCGCGCCTGGTAAATGTCCGTGCCCCACTCGAACTCTGCGAAGATCACGGCGATACCCACCCCGGTGGAAGAGCGCACCCGGCGTATTCCCGATGCACCGTTGAGTGCCGTCTCGATGGGGAAGGTGACCAGGGTCTCTACTTCCTGCGGGGCCATGCCGTGGGCCTCGACGACCACGGTGACCGTGGGCGCAGTGAGGTCGGGGAAGACGTCGACGGGCATGCGCAGCGTCTCGTAGCCGCCCCACAACAAGAGCAACAGGGCACCGACGACCACGAATAGGCGATCCTTCAAGGACCATTTGATGACTTGTGCGATCATCGAGCCGGCCTCAGTGTGCGTGGCCGTGACCGGCCGCAGCGGGGGATGCGCCGGCGAGCCGGACCAGGTAGGCGCCGCGGGTTACGATCCTCTCGCCCGGTTGCAGTCCGCTCAGGACCTGAACATAGTCGCCGTCTCGGATTCCGAGCCGCAGGACCCGACGCTCGAAGGACTCGCCGCCGAGCATCACGTAAACGACGTCCTGGCCGGCCTCGTCGACAATGGCCGAGGCGGGTACGGCGAGGTCGTCGACGCTCTCGCCGGCCCACACCCGGACCTCGGTGAACATACCAACCCGCAGTAGACCGTCCGGGTTCGGGAACTCGAATACCAGGGGCACCGTGCGACGCACAGGGTCGACGACCTTGCCAAAGGCAACGACCTGACCGCCCTCGTCCGGATCGATGGCGAAGGTCTGCTCAAAGCCCTCGACGGCGAACCAGGCTCCCCGCGGCTCCGGCAACCTGCCGAGGTCCGCCTCGGCGACGCTCGCCTCCAGCCACAAGCGCTCGGTATCGACGACGTGGAACATGGCGTCGCCCTCCTCGACGTAGCTTCCGGCCGCGACCAGGATCTCCGCCAGGGTGCCCGCGATGGGTGCGCGGACCTTCACGCCTGTGCTTTCGGCTGCTCCCTCGCTGCCCAGGGTGCGCTGATAGCGGGCGAGCCGCTCGGTCGCTGCCACGAGCTCCGCCTTGGCAACGCGCTCTTCGTTCTCTGCCTCGTTGAGGGCACGCCGGGAGGCGGCGCGTTGGGTGACCAGCTTCTCCATGCGGCTAAGCTCGCTCTCTGCAAACTTGTGCTCCGAGCGCGCGCGCTGCACCGCCAGATCCAGCGATGCGACGTCGACCTGATCCCCAGCGACCCGGGGCATGATGGTCGCAAGCGGCTGGCCGGCGGATACACGGGTCCCGATCCGTGGAAATGCCTCGGTGGCGAGCAGATGACCCGCTGTCGGTGCGCCGACCAGGGCCTCGCCATCCTTGCGTGCCTTGATGAGGCCGGTGGCCGTGACCGAGGCGCGCAGGTTGCGCCGCTCGACCTCGGCCGTGGCGAACTCGACCTTCCATTGCTGCTCCTTCAGAAAGCTGATTTCGTCCCCCGCATCCTCCTCGGCGGGCTGAGCGGCCGCCGCCGCGTCCGGGTCGGTAAAGACGCTGTAAGTGCCCAGCTCGTGGATCGCGTTCAAACCAGGCGACTCCAAAACCAGCGTGACCGAGCGCTCGCCGGCTCGGGTCGGCTCGGCCACCGGCCGGAAGATGCCCGGGATCGAGGGAGCATCCACGCTGAAGGTCTCTTCCGGCAAGCCGCCGCCGGAAAGCCTTACCGTGACGCGGCCCTCGTCGACCGGTCGAAAGTCGTCCAGGCGGGTCAAGTGGGCGGCGAAGCCGGATTGTTCACCGACGACCAGCGGCGGAAACTCCACGAACAGCTCAGTGCGGTCGGTAAAATGGGTCACCGCGATGGCCCCCGGCTCGTGACCATGACCATGTCCCCCGTCCTGGTCGCTGGCATCGCCGTGGTCGTCCGCGTGCGGTTCATCGTGGTCGTGTCCATGGGGAAGATCGCAGCCGGACAACACCAGGACCGATAAGAGCAGCACGGCCAAGCTGGTATGACCACTGCGCTTCAGACGGCTTGCCCGAGCATCCGCGGTTGGTGATGGAGTGAAAAACCGATTGTTGATCGGTATTTGAGTTGCAGCAGAGCCATTCTTGGTCATTGTTCAGGTCAATCGCTGAGGAGGTGGAGCGCCGATTCGACGGCGTGATGCAGCCCGTCGGAGTAGATGTAGCCGAACGTACCGAGCAAGCCGGCGCCTAAAAAGACCGAGAGGCAAGGACTGCCGCTTGGTGTTGGGGCCGGATGCAGCAGGGCGTCGATCCGTGCCTGGATGTCGGATCCGGTAACGGTTGGGAGCAAGGTATCCGAGGCAGGACGCGTACCGGCCGATAGGCGGACGACCTTCAGGATTGTCTCCGCGATACACAGTCGATCCTCGGTGATGCGTGCGGCCTGCTCGTCACATGCCTGCTCCGAAGCCAAGTGCAGGTCCGCCAGAAGACGTCGGCGTAGCGGTGGCAGATGCAGGCGGGACAGGAGGTCGGCAACGAACAATCGAAGGGCGTCGCGGCGTCGGCAGTGGGTCTGCTCGTGGTGCACGACGACCGCCAACTCCGCAGGCGAGATCTCCTTCAGCAGACCCGTAGACAGGTAGATCGCTGGGCGCACCAGGCCCGCGGTCAGCGCGAACGCGATCCCGGAGTCCACGACGCTGTACGGCCGGTGCGCCGAGTCTCGGACCTGCAGCGTTCGCAATGCGCGCACGACCCGCCGCACGCGCCGTAGGCGAAAGGAGACACCGGTGCCGAGCAAGAGGATGGCGATCCCGGAAGCAAACAGGACTAATCGTTCCAGATCCGTCCCCGTCGATAAGGGCGTATGTACCAGACAGAAATGAGCATGATGGCCATGGACTTGACAATGATCGGCTTCCAGGCCCAGAAGATGGGTAAACGACGGAGCAAGTGTCAGGATTAGCAGCGCCAGTCCGATAATAGCGGGCGTGCAGGCTAAGGCCAGCAGTAGGCCCGCGTGCGCGGCTGGCGGCAGTCCCCGCATCCATTTCCGCGTCATGGGGTAAAGCGCCGCAACGAACAGTGCCGCGAGCAGGCTGGCGGCGGCGAGGACCAGTACTGCGGAAGCGATGATGCCGATGCCGGGAGTCACGGCGTTTTCTCCGCGCCTTTCGCGCGGCGCTCGGCGATGAGTCGCTCCAGCCGCGCCAGGTTGTCCTCGTCCACCTTGGCGGCGAGATCGACAAAGGCCGCGAGCATCGGCTCCTGGCGGCCATCCGAGAGCGTCTCGACTACCTCCCCGATCAGTTGTCCCATCAGTTCCTCGCGCTGGATCGCCGGGGTGTAAAGGAAGGCGTGGCTCACCTTTTCCCGCAACAGTAAACCCTTGCGGAAGAGTCGCTCCAGGGTCGATTGCACGGTGTTCAACGAGATACCACGCCGTTTGCCAACACCGCGGTGCATGGTCTTGGCATCGAGCGCCCCTTGGGCCCACAGTTCTTCGAGCACGGCGAGCTCAAGGGACCCGAGGTAAGGTCTTGCGATGGATGACACGGGGAAGCCCAGAGACAAATTTGAGGCTCGGCAGTATCCTGGAACAAATACCGACAGTCAATCGGTTTTTGGTTGTGCAATAGTGAGTCGACCATGCGTTTGCCGATTTTTGCCGCGCTCGTCTCGGCACTGCTGTTCGGCGTCTCCACACCCGTGGCCAAGGTCTTGGTGGCCCAAGTGCCACCGGTTGCGTTGGCCGGTCTACTGTACCTGGGTGCAGGCGTCGGATTGATTGGCCTACGCTGGGCGAGGAGGCGTGGCAGGGGTCTGAGGACACCGCGAGAGGCCCCCGTTAAGGGGACGGATTGGGGATGGATGAAACAAAAAAGAGTAAAT
>JAYEJW010000072.1:0-3519 GCA_034716535.1 Pseudomonadota bacterium | reverse complement strand
GTTCCGCCAACACCCTCGACCATCAGCGGATAACTGCCCGCGCCGAGATCTAGGACCATGGCACAGCCTCCACCTCGTCGAGGGTCAGGCCCGCCTGACTCAGGACCTCGTTAGTAAGGACTGCTGAGGGGTGGTCTTTCCAATCATCGTTGGAGTCGATGGTTGCTCCGCTACTATCGAAGAGCGTGATCTTCGGAGGGATGCGCCGAACTCCCTGAGGGGTCAGCGAAAAGCCGTCTGATTGAGGAAAGAAGCCAGGTCGGTCAGGAACGCCTTGTATTCGCGGCGGATCGACCAACGGCTAACGATCCCGGTTTTTCTCGTAATGGTAGCGGCATTGGATGACTGTTACAGATTCGTGATCGAACGCATAAACGACCCTGTGCTCGTGATCGATGCGGCGGGACCAATAACCCTGGTAGCCGAAACGTAGCGGCTCGGGTTTTCCGATGCCTTTTTCCGGTTCCTTGCAGGTCGCCAAGCAAAGCTGGATTATCTTCCTGAGCTTACGCGGGTCTTGGTCGGACCACCATTGCAGGTCCTCCAAGGCGGTTTCAGTCCAGGTAAGACGTAACATCGATCTCCTTTTTCTTGCCCTCGCGGTGTTGTCGCATTCCCTCCTGCAACCGCTCGGCATTGGCAGGATTGCGCACTAAATGTAGGGTTTCCATGATGCTGGCATAGTCATCCGCATCCATCACCACCACCGAACGCCCTCCGGAGCGCCGAATCGAAACGGGTTCGTGGCTATCATTGACGAGGTCAAGCACCGCCCTGAGCCTTGACCGAAATTCGCTGGCAGTCAGGTTTTCCATAGATCGCCGTCTCTCATGTACATAAATGCGTACATTATAGCATTTCGGCGCGAGGAGGCAACGGACCCTGTCGCGGCAACTATCGTAAGGCATTGACGGCAAGCTCTGACGGGGGTTCGACGATGCTGGGGTTATTGCTGACAACCGTATTCCTTGTTGCCGTCACGGTAGCGATTCACGCCTTTGGAACCATGTACTGGATTCGTTTCCTGGTGTGTCACTATGCCGACCCCGATGGCCATTTCAGCGCGCACAACGCGATGCCGGCGTTGACCTGGACCGCGGTAGTCCTCCTGATGCTCCATCTGGTCGAGGTCATCGTGCGGGCATTGGCCTATCTGTTCATCTTGCCGGGTAATCAACTGGATACGGTAGAGAAGGCGGTCTACTTCTCCGTTGTCACCTTCACCACGCTGGGTTATGGGGACATCACCCTCATCGACCACGAGTGGCGCGTACTGAGCGGGATCGAGGCTCTGAACGGCATCGTTTTGGTCGGTTGGACGACGGCCTTGCTGTTTGCCGTCTTTCAGCGCAGCTGGCGAGGTCTGGCGCGGGTTCATCGCGGATAATCGAAGGTCAGGCTTCGCTTCGCCTGATCCGCGGAGCTACGGGGGCACTCTATGCAAGCATTCTTAACGATCGCGGCCATTCTCGGACTAACTGCTTTGTTCAGCTACACCAACGAGCGGTTTCTGCGCCTGCAGCAGACCATCGGCCTGATGTTGCTGGCGCTCGGCTTCACGCTCGTGCTGATGACGCTCAATGCCCTGGGCCTGTCCGAGGCCCTTGCCAGGGAGCAGGCGTTCGTCACCCGGCTCTCGCTCGACGAGACCCTGTTGAACGGCGTGCTCTGCTTCATGCTCTTCGCCGGCAGCATCAACGTGAAGATCCGTGTCCTCGGAGATGAGAAGTGGGTCATCTTGACCCTGGCCATCGGCGCCACGCTGATCGGCGCGGCCCTGATCGGTCTTGCCACCTGGTGGCTCCTGGGCCTGGTCGGCATTGGGATCGGCTTGATCTTCGCCCTGGTCTTCGGCGCCCTGATCTCGCCGACCGACCCGATCGCGGCGCTGGCGATCCTCGGTAAGATCGGGCTTCCGGCACGGCTCGAGGCCATCGTCAACGGCGAGTCCCTGTTCAACGACGGCGTCGGCGTCGTGATCTTCACCATCTTCCTGGCCGTCACACTCGGCACCCAACAGCCAACAGCGATGGACGCCCTGGTCATGTTCCTGCGCGAGGTGGTTGGGGGTGTGGGTCTCGGTGTCGCCGCCGCCGCCCTGATGCATCACATGATGATCAAGACGAGCGACTATGGGACCCACGTGCTGATTTCGCTCGCCCTCGTGTCCCTGGGGTATGGGCTTGCGGAGCACCTGGAGGTATCGGGGCCGATCGCGATGGTCGTGACCGGCCTGGTGGTCGGCAACTTCAGCATGCCACGGCTGGCGGAGAGACAACGCTCCCCGTTCGAGACCTTCTGGCAGGCAGTCGACGAGGTCCTCAACGCCGTGCTGTTCGTGCTCATCGGCCTGCACATCGCGATCGTGCCCAGCATCGATCTCATGCCGACCGCGACCATCGCGATCCTCGTTTGCCTGGCCGCTCGCTGGATCAGTGTCTACCTCTCGTTGAACGCCTTGTCGCTGGCCGGGGCGCTGAAGGCGGATCGGCTCGGACTCACCAACCTGCTAACCTGGGGCGGACTGCGCGGGGGTCTAGCAATCGCCATGGCCATGTCCCTGCCCGACAGTCCGGAAAAGGCGGTGATCCTGCACATGACCTACGGCGTGGTGGCCTTCTCCATCATTGTGCAAGGTCTGACCATCAGCCGCTTCTTCCATGCCGACCGGCTCAAGCGTTTGTTGGTCCAGTAACGAGGCGCCCATATTGAAAATTCTCTCGCTCGGATTGGCTGTGCTGATGGTTTCCGGTTGCGCTTCCTATGGCGTGGTCGACAATACACCCCAGAAGGTTGCCGGCACCCCGGACGGCTACTCGATCCGCAGCGGCGGGGGGAGTGGCTGGGGCTCCGGCGAGATTTCGCTGATCCTGGCCTTCTCCGGCGGCGGTACACGGGCCGCGGCGCTGGCCTACGGGGTGCTGGAGGAGCTGCGCGACACCGCCGTCGTCATCGACGGGAGCCCTAGAAGGCTACTCGACGAGACCGACATCATCAGCTCCGTGTCCGGCGGGAGCTTCACCTCCGCCTACTATGGCCTGTACGGGGACCGCATCTTCGAGGACTTCGAGGGCGTATTCCTCAAGCGCAATGTCCAGGGCCAGCTGATCCGCGGGCTGTTGAATCCACTGGAGTGGTTCAGCAGCGCCGGGCGCACCGAGATGGCGGTGACGCTCTACGAGAAGTCGGTGTTCCATGGGGCGACCTTCGCGGACATGAAGCGCGAGGGCAGCCCTTTGGTCCTGATCAACGCCTCCGATCTGGGTTACGGGGTGCGTTTCTCCTTCGTTCAGGAGTACTTCAACCTGCTCTGCTCGGACATCTCCGATTATCCGGTGGCGCGAGCGGTCACCGCCTCCTCCGCGGTCCCGGTGTTGTTCGAGCCGGTGGTGGTCGAGAACTACCAGGACTGCAAGAAGAAGAAACCTGCCTGGCTGCTCGCGGCGGAGAAGCGGGCGGCCGGCGACCCGGAGATGACCCTGGCCGTCGACGGCCTCAACAGCTACTTCAAGAAGGACC
>JAYEJW010000071.1:0-3520 GCA_034716535.1 Pseudomonadota bacterium | reverse complement strand
GTCATCATTCAGCAAGGGACCCGGCCCGGCGCAAGCAAGCAGGACCTGAGGCGGGCCTATCTGGCGCGTATTCTCACCCAGGCAGATCAGTTGCCGCTGTTCGCCGGCGACACCGCCAACGCGCAAGTTCGCCTTTCGTCGGTCTATACGGCTCTCCTCACCCAGCGCAGTGAACGGGAAGATACGTTCGACGACGCTCGGCACCCAGCTCGTTCGACGCACGATAATCCAGCCAGACGGCTGTCGGCTATCGAGGTGCTGAACACCGAGAAAAAACTGGTGCTCCTCGGCGGGCCGGGTAGCGGTAAGAGCACTTTTGTCAGCTTTGTCGCCCTGTCGATGGCCGGTGAGCTGCTCGGGCAAAGTGGGCCAAACCTCGCCACACTGACCGCCCCCTTGCCCCGGGAAGAGGGTGATGAAGAAGATCCCAAACCACAGCAATGGGATCACGACGCGCTGTTGCCGGTGCATGTCGTGCTGCGCGACCTGGCCAGCCAGTTGCCGACGAGCGGCGCACGCGCAAACGCAAAAGCGGTGTGGGGCTTTATCTCCAGCCGCCTGAGACAGGGTGCACTGGAAGCCTATGCACCGCATCTGGAGCAAGAGCTGCATGAGCATGGCGTTCTCGTCTTGTTGGACGGTCTGGATGAAGTGCCCGATGCGCACAACCGCCGCCAGCAGATCAAACAGGCGGTACAGGACTTCGCGGCAACATTCTCCAAGTGCCGCTTCCTCGTCACCAGCCGCACCTACGCCTATCAGCGTCAGGACTGGAAGCTGGATGGTTTTGTCGAGACGCATCTACTGCCATTCACGTCAGGTCAGATTAATGGATTCGTCGACGCCTGGTATGCACACATGGTCCAGCTCTATCGGCTGACCGCTGCCGCCGCCGGGGACCGCGCCGAGGTACTCAAACGCACCGTCGAGCGCAACGAGCGCATCCGCGAATTGGCCGAACGGCCGCTCCTGCTCACCCTGATCGCCCAGTTGCAGACCGAAGGCGGCGGAACACTGCCGGAAAAACGCGAGACACTCTACGACAAGGCAGTCGAGATGCTGCTCAACAAATGGGAGAGCATGAAAGTCCGGGTGCGTGAGGATGGCAGCAAGGAGATCGAACCCAGCCTGGCCGAGTGGCTCAACGCCAGCCGTGACGACATCCGAAAGCAGCTCAACCGGCTGGCCTTCGAGGCGCATCACGACCAGCCCCAACTGACGGGGACCGCCGACATCCAGCAGGAGAAACTGGTCAGCGCACTGCTCAACGCCAGCGCCAGCTGCAAGGATGTGAAAGTGCTGCGGCTGGAGGAGTATCTGCGCGACCGCGCCGGCATTCTTGCGGCACACGGCATCGCTATGTACCAGTTCCCACACCGCTCGTTTCAGGAATACCTGGCCGCCTGCCACCTGACCGACGATGACTTCCCCGACAAGCTGGCCGAGCTTGCGCGCAGTGATCCAAACCGCTGGCGCGAGGTGGCCCTGTTGGCCGGCGCCAAGGCGGCGCGTGGCGCCTCGTACAACGCCTGGAACCTGAGTGAAGCGCTGTGTCTTGTGCCACCCGTCGAGGGGGCGACTGCAGCCGAGGACCATTGGGGCGCGTTACTGGCGGGGCGGGTATTGATCGAATGCGCGGACCTCGACCAGCTCGCGGCCCGCAATGCCCCGAAGCTGGAGCGCGTGCGGGAATGGCAGAGCGCCATCATGCGCCGCAGTCGGCTTCCCGCCACCGAGCGCGCGCTGGCGGGGGGTACCCTGGCCGCACTGGGCGATCCCCGTCCGGAGGTCATGACCCTGGATGGCATGCACTTTTGTTTTGTGCCGCCGGGGCCTTTCGTCATGGGCAGCGACAGGGGTTTGGACGAAGAGAAGCCACAACACCCGGTCGACCTCAGCGATCCCTTTTTCATCGCACGCTTCCCGGTGACCCTGGCCCAGTGGCAGGAGTACCTTGAGTGCAGCGATCTCTCCTTAGAGGATCAGGACAGCCTGCGAGGGCGGCCCAACGATCCAGTTGTGCGGGTGAGTTGGCACGATGCGATGGGCTTCTGCCAGTTCCTGTCACGGGCCTGGCGCGATCAGCTGCCCGAGGGTTGGTGGGTCACCCTGCCATCGGAAGCGGAGTGGGAGAAAGCGGCACGCGGTGGCAAACGCATACCGGCTAACCCCTCGTGGGTGAGCAAGGCTGACCTTGTGGAGACCTTGCAAAATTCACCGAACGACGCGCAGATAGCCAATCCATTATCATCCCGCAGCTACCCCTGGGGCGAGGCGTTCGACCCGGACAAGGCGAACACGGATGGGACGATCGGCGAGACCAGCGTGGCCGGCTGCTACCCAAACGGTATCAGCCCCTATGGCTGCGAGGAGATGAGCGGCAACGTCTGGGAGTGGACCCGCAGCCTGTGGGGCACTGATTTGTGGGAGCCGGAATTCGTCTATCCCTACGATCCGAACGATCGAAAGCGCGAGGATCTGGCGGCAGGGGACGATATGCGGCGGGTTGTGCGCGGCGGTTCCTGGTACGGCCCCGGTGACGGCGCCCGCTGTGCCTCCCGCCGCAGGTTTCAACCCGCCTTCCGGAACTACTACCTGGGTTTTCGGCTGGTGTTGCGTTCTGCCCATGTTCTTCCGGCCCTTCTTCTGGTCCCGCTCTCGTGCGAGACGGCGCACCGGTACACCCGTACCGTCTGTGTTCCGGCAATGCGGGCCGATCCGCGTCAGGGGGTTTGCCCGCCGAGGCGAAGGAAGAAGAACAGCGCCAGACAGGTCTGGTCCGCGCGCGTGCCGCAAGGCAAGGCGACACCTGGGGCATCGCCTGCGCCGGGCGCATAGGCAAGCCGGGCACGGCCAGGCCTTCGGGCCCGCCGCTGCCCGCCCCACCTTTCTTCACTGTGTTTCAGAATCACCGGGGCGTTCGGCCTGCATGATGTGCGCTGCGCGTCTGCTTGATCCAACCGCCCAGCAATTTGCCGATGTGCGCTACCATGCGACTGACGTGCTCGTATTGGCCGCTGCTCAACCAGTTCCACTGCCGAGACAGGCGCAGATATAAGCGCAGCTTGTTCAGGTGCGCGTCAGCGGCCTGAAGATGATTCAAACGCTGTGCGCCACCACGGGCATTGGCTTCGAAGATCGCCTCCTGAAAATCCAGTGCCGAACTCTGCAGGCGTTGCGTGACGACAAAGCGTTGGCTTTTCGGAAAGCGCTCGCATTGCGGCAACAACCAGGTCAATAGATCGTAAGTTTGGGTAAAGATTACCAGGTCATTGGATTTTTGCATGATGGAAAGGGGCCGATTGGAGAGTTTCATGGACACAATGTTCGACGCGATCACGGCCTGGGACAACCTGTGGCTGGCATATCGCCAGGCAGCACGCGGCAAACGCCGCAGTGGCAGCGAAGCTGCGTTCGAGTATCAGGTCGCAGACCGGTTGATCGCTTTGCAAAACGAGTTGCGGAGCAAGACCTACCAGCCTGGCGCATACCGTCATTTTCTCATCCACGAGCCGAAGCG
>JAYEJW010000070.1:0-16488 GCA_034716535.1 Pseudomonadota bacterium | reverse complement strand
GTCTTCTCGAACGCGAGCTTCGGATCGCTTCGGCGTCGATACGAGCGTCCCGGGTATGATGCTGCTTTGCCACGCCCGCCACCATGCGCGGCAGCCCGCTGACGATGGAAGCTCGAACCACAAGGGTGGCGATCAGGCCGCCGCGGTGTTTGTTGTCGGCCGCGGTTACCAGCCACAAGGGCGGGTCGACCAAGTCGAAGACCTGCCCGATCGAGCGCTCAGCGGATTGGTTCGGATCGGCTGGATGCGCCAGACACCCTGGTCCCAACTTGAGTCTCCTGTCGATCGCAGCGGGAGCTCGCTTTTTAGGATGTCACGAAGAGGTTCCAGAAAGCATCGCTTCTCACGCAGGTAGTGGGGCAGATGCAACGATCTGATCGTCGCTGCCTTCCTGAGCGGCGAGTTTCCTTTTGTAGAAACCGATGGCCGTGCGGCCGATCAGCTGGGTCACCGCGCCGGCGGACAGGCCCCCCGCGGCCACGCTGTACCAGGGATTCAGCTCGAAAGCGCCGACGAGCAGCGGTGACGACGCACCGAGGCCGGTGGCCCCGACTACCGCTATCATCTCGGGTACCCTCGTTGCGTCGTCGATATCTTCTCCAAACACCAGGGCAATCTCAAGGATGAGGTACAGGTGCATGCGCGTGAGCATCGAAGTGGCGCCGACAACGCCGGCCAGCTGCAGCGCCTGTCCGATTCCCGGCACGAGAATCGGCAGGCTGAGCAGCGTACCCCCGAGCAGCGACAGCCGAGACTTGGCCGAGATGAGGCGTCTGGCCAGCTGATCCGGGGTTTCGTCCGGGAATCGGCTCCGCAGCACCTGGACCGTCCTGCGGATCTCGCCTTTGCGCAGTCGCAGAAAGAAGTAAAAGAACTGTTCGGTCGCCAGGCTCTGAAGCTTCTGGTTGTTCGAGTTGGACTCATTCACTGCGGGTGCTCCGATTGAGCCTTGCGGACGACAGGCGAAACCCCCGTTGGATGGCAGCAGGCGCCGCTGTCGAGCTGTTGTGTAGCAACTGTAAGGCGGCTGCCGATGCGGTTCAACAATCGATGCAAGGAGTCTCGCGCTTCTTTGGCGAAGTTACCCGCGCAGATCAATTTCTCTGCGCAGCGCATGTACTATCATCGAAAGCAGGTTGTGAGAGCGATCCAAGGCGGACGGGGTGGGCGCAGAAAATGACCAATGGGGTAACTTCCAGGCTAACGGACGAAGCTGTAGCCGAGCTTCGCTGGGCTCACAAGCACTTGGAGCACCCGTCGTTTGCGGCGCGGCTGAGCGACCTGTTGGCGTCGCCGTTCGAAGAAGCCATCGCCCTCCTGCCCAAGACCTGGAAACGGCGCGTAGACAGAACGGCGGAAGCGAGTATCGGTAGGGCCCTGAACCTGGCCCTAATGTCCATGAGGTACGGAGTCCAGGGGCCGTCGAGCAATTGGGCCCACAAGGTTTTGGTTGCGGGAGCGGGTGCGGCAGGGGGCTTCTTCGGACCCCTTACCGTGTTGGCCGAGTTGCCCATCACCACCACCCTCATGCTGCGATCCATCGCCGACATCGCGCGCAGCGAGGGAGAGGACTTGAGGGAGGCCGAAACCAGGCTTGCCTGTTTCCAGGTGTTCGCCCTCGGGGGGCGCACAAGGGACGATGAGCGGGCCGAGATCGGTTACTACGGGCTCAGGATCACCTTGGGCCTGCACTTTGAGAACATCCTGGAGTTTGCCGGGGCGGCGGAGGGCATCCACATCCCCGCCTTTATCGATCTGGTGCGATCGGTAGCCGCACGCTTTGGCGTGGTGATCACAGACGCGGCGGCTGTGAAGATGATCCCGATCGCCGGCGCTGTCAGTGGAGCGGCGCTGAACCTGATCTTCACACAACACTATCAAGACGTGGCCAGGGGACACTTCATCGTTCGGCGTCTTGAGAGAGAATACGGCATGGAGATGATCCGAAGAGAATACCAGCGGTTGGAGGGCGAGGAGTCTGAAGCGGAGAGAGAATACAGTCCGCTGGAAGGTTTCTGAGGGTGTAACGAGGGCTTCCCCAGCGGGCCTTCGCCGGAAAACGTACGATCAGAGTAATCGCCGTTTGAGCAACACGATCGATAAGGCGGCGATTCCGACGACCAGGAGCGTCTTGACAATCGTTGCCGCGTTCAACCAGTTTGGATGCTTCGACACCGTTCCGGTCACTGCTTCCGTAGACTCAGGTTCGTGCGCCGCCGGAGGCTGGTCTCCCCCAAGGTTTTTAGTGCTGGCCGAGGAGCCATTGGCGACGTCAGCGGAGAAGCCCTGCGGCTGTGTTTTGTCGCTCTCTTGGGCCGGTGACAGGCTCAGTTTCGGGCGTTGTTTCATACTCCGACTCCTTCTCTCAGGATGTTCCACAACCGATCGATCTCCCGAGCAGCCTTGCCGCCGCGATCATACTCGGACACTGCTCGTCCATCGATCAAGGCGTGACTGAAGGCGACACGCTGGCTGATCGATACGTCACACACCGGTATCCGGTAGCTTAGGAGCGCTTCGCGTGCCTCGGTCACGATATGGGGCTCCCCGAACAGGGTCGGAGGAGGGCAGCCGTTCAAGACGATGTTGGCATCAACGCCGATTTCGGACACCAGATCTGTTGAGGGACCAATGGCATCCAGGTCGAGAATAGCGGGGCGGGACGGGATGCAAACCCAATCGGAGAGGCGGGCGCAGATGCGGGACTCCTTGGAGCTGTGCGGCGCCGTATCGACGACGAGCAGATCATACTGGTGATTTGTCGCGGTGGTCAGTACGTCGGGGAGGCTGCTGCCCCGGGATTGGACCAGCTCGGGCTTTTCTTCACGACGCCTCCGCCACCAGGCCGTTGCGCTTGCTTGAGGGTCGATATCGACAAGCAGTACTTTCAAACCACTCAAGCTCGCTTGTACTGCCAAATGAATGCTTAGGGTGGTCTTGCCGGTGCCCCCCTTCTGGGCGATCAGGCTGAGCGTCTTCATCCTATTTCAAATCGAGTGTGGCAAGAGCATCCGTGGCGACGCCGAAATCGCATTCTGGCTTTGCTCGTCGAAGAACCGCCGCGAAAGCCATTGTTCAGGATCCCTATCAAGAAAAGGCGGAGGCACTTTCCCCGAATTAAAGCCCTCTGACGCCTTTCAAGACCGCTTTCTTGAGGGATACGCCCTTGAGATTGGCACGACGAAGGTCTGCGTTGGTCAAATCCGCCTCTTGCAGATTGGCACCGCGGAGATCCGCCTGGCGCAGTCGTGCACGTCTGAGGTCGGCGCCTTTAAGATCCGATTTGCGCAGATTCGCACCGTTCAGATGGGCCTCTCTCAGGTCCACCTTACGAAGCTCGAGTCCGCCAAGGTTCTGGTCATCGAGATCGACGGCGCCCTTGCCGCTTTTTCTTCGTTCTTTGACCCATTTGTTGAAGCCTTCAACGTCTCCCTTCTTCAACATTTCGAGGGCCTTTTTGCTTGCCACAATCAATCCTCCCGGCCATGCCCGATTTCGTCGATGTCTACTGGATGATAACAAAAAACACGAGCCTGGAATCGTCAATAAGGCACGAAAAAGGGCCCGCGTTCCGCTCCCGCCTGGCAGAGGGACGGGGAGACGGCCAACAGACGCTAGGCCCGCTGGGATACGGCTCGATTCCCTTCCGATGGGATCTTGAAGACTCTTCCCCGGTGGGAGTGTGGCTAAAGGGTCGGAGAGCGCCTGTTCTGCGGTCCGCACGGAGCCGGTATCTTGCGGTTGGCAAAGCGTGACAAAAGTTCCTATGCTTTTGGGCAGATCGAGGCAAAAAGCAGACTCGGGTTTCTTCTACCGGGATCGCGGACTGCGATTGACCACCTCGTCGTGTCGATGTACCGGTGAAACGATTGAGGAGCTCCGACTTTCTTAACTTTTTTCTGGGGAGAAGGGCATCATGGCTTCAAAAGAAAAAAAGAGCAGAAAAGAATCTGACAAGGGCAAGAAGGCATCAAAGAAGGTGCAGCGCTCTATCAAGGACACGGCGGCGGGATTTCTCGACGAAGTCGAGAAGACCGGCGAGGCGCTCGTGGGAGACGTCAAGGAGCTATTTGATAGCCTGATCGAAAAGGTTGCGAGTGCAACCAGCGCTGCAGCGGAAACAACCGCTTCGGTTGCGGAAAAGGTCGCCGTCAAAGAGCCCGCTCAATTGATTCGAGGTCTGCTCGATGAGGTCAAAGAGGCGGGAGAGACATCATTGCGGGTCATCGGCGACGGGTTCGATACGCTGCGCCGTCAGGTGCTTAGCTCTGCTGAAGGGACCGCACCCAAGAAGAAAGGCAAGGAAAAGGCAGTTGCGGAAAAGAAGCCTGAAGGGAAGGAAAAGGCGACGGAGAAGCCGCCAGCGGCAAAGAAGAAGGTCGTGAAGAAAGCCGCCGCGAAGAAACAGGTTGCGGCCAAGAAGGTCGTGGCGAAGAAGCAGGTTGCGACGAAAAAGACCGCCGCGAAGAAGACGGTGTCGAAAAAGCGGAGTGTCGCGACCAAGAAGGCCGTTGTCGCAAGGGCTGCGCCCGAGGGGCAAGCGGCCTCAAGGGCTCCCGGTCTGACGAAAAAGGCCGTTGCCAAGAAGACTGCGTCGAAGAAGAAGGTAACGAGCAAGAAAGTAACGAGTAAGAAGGTGTCGGTCGCCGGTAAGAGCGAAGACGACGTCTGACCGCTCATCGACCGGCCGGAACGCTCAAGCGCACCCTTTGCGGACTGCCTCCGCCAGAGGGGCCTTGCGTCCTGTCCGGACACTGCAGGAACCTGATCCTCATGAACCCGGTAATCATCCTGATTCCCGCCCTGGGGCTTATGTTTGGTCCCCGCCTATGGGTCAATCATGTGCTGAAACAGCACAATCGGCGGGATGAAGACTTTTCGAGTACGGCGGGAGATCTGGCGAGGGAGCTCTTGGATGAACACAGGCTTCAGGCCGTTCGGGTGGAAGCCACGGATCTGGGGGATCACTATGATCCCCAAGCCAAAGCCGTGCGTGTCAGTCGTGACAAGATCGACCGCAAGACGCTCACGGCGGTGACCACCGCTGCCCATGAGGTCGCGCATGCGCTTCAGGATGCCTCGGGTTACGGACCCTTCCTATGGCGTACCCGTCTCGTGAAGGTGGCCCAGATCACGGGAGAGGTGGGTACGGTGATGCTCATTGCCGCGCCGGCCGTCGCATTGGCAACCCGCCATCCGATACCACCGATCGTCATCGGGAGCGCGGCGCTTGCGATGTTGGGGACCGGGGTGGCTGCGCAGCTCGCGGCCTTGCCGTCGGAATTGGATGCAAGCTTCCGTCGGGCTTTACCGATGTTGCGTGAAGCCTATATCAGTGATGAGCAACTGAAGGACGCCAGAAGGATTCTGCTGGCCTGTTCCTTCACCTACGTTGCGTCTTCCCTTGTGGCGATCCTGCATATTTGGCCTTGGCTCGGTCGCAGGCCCATGTATCTCACTCGAGGGAAGATCGGACCCATGACCCGCTTGAGCGCGGGACCCGTACGAAAGAACACCGCAAGCGAGGGTAGACCCCTTAGGTGCGCCGCAAACCGAAAGACCCGATTGAAGATGCGCAAGTGCAATGGAATCGCCGAAGAGCTGATCCGGTGTATTGGAAAGCCGCTCATACGAGGCTGGTTTCAAGTTTCCGGTCTCGTATAAGGGGGCTCGCAGCAGGGCCTCTGTTCGTCTAGGCTTCGTTAGGAGTCTGAGACGGGGTTGCTGTCCGACGCCAGCATTCGCCCGACAGTTCGGTTTTTCAAGGGACGCGACTCACAGAGGGGACCCATGGCCTACAAATGCACTCACGACATCCTCAGGTCCATTTCAGGGCGAATCAACGCGGACCTCTGGGAACAGATAACCGATATCCCGGAATTTGAGCCGGCCAAGCACTCGGACGGCTGTAGCGGCGGTATGTCGGCGGCCTATGCGATGCTTCCTGACTGGGTTCACGGGCAGTTCGGGGAGACGCTACCCTGGCGCCACTGCTGTGTGGAGCACGATCGCGCCTATTACTACGGTGGCACGCGGGGACAGAAGCGGGCCGCAGACGAAGCGCTCAAGAGCTGCGTAGCGAGCGCTGTCGGTGAAGACGTCGCCGCCCTCCTCTTGAGTGAGGCCATGCGGATCGCCGTGACGATCGGAGGTCAGCCATTCTTCTCGACGCCGTATCGGTGGGGCTACGGCGAGGATTTTCGAGGCACGGAGGGCCTGCCCGCAGAGCGCGAAGACAAGACATAGTCGCGAAGACCTTTCTCGGACGCCGGCGCCGGCGAACGCGCCCCACTTGCCACACTCTATCCAAGACGCGCCGGGGCGCCGCCTCTTGCAGGCGGAAAAATGGAGGCGCCGAGCCCTGGATGCAGATTCTCGATTCTTGTCGATCATGCGCCAACGCGGCCCGCAGGGTTGCAAGGAGCAAATGGAGGATGAAGTCGTGCAGATAGATTTCCATCACGCCGTTACTTACGTGATTTCCCGTCTCGCCGGATTCGGTCACCGGGATGCTGAGACGGTATCTTATTGCGCCCAGTATGTGGACGACGCCACCAATGCCGGCTTCGTCCGCTTCAAGAACGGCGCCCTATATCACCGCATCAGCTCCGCGCACAAGATGTTGGACTACCGCAATTTTGAGGAGCTGGCGAACCACCACGTGTGGATTCCCTTCCACTTTCTACCCGGAAATGGCGGACTGCGCCGGGGCGAGGACCCCGCGGGGAGCTTCATCAACAAGATCATCTGCCGACCCAACAGCCATGTGGCCCAGGACATGGTTCGCGCCTGCATTGCCGATAGGGATGCCCTTTACGGTCTGCACCGCCTTGGTGTCACGATGCACGTCTTCGCAGACACCTGGGCCCATCAGGGATTTGCGGGCGTCAGACACAAGGTCAACGCGATCCAGGCACTGGACGACCTCGACAAACCCGACAGGACGCTGCTGGCTCGGGTTGGCGATCTGTTCGGGGATATCTTCGATCGGAAAGTTGGACGCTTCGTTGGCGATGCCCTTCCCCTCGGCCACGGTGCAGCCCTGAGCCATCCGGACAGGCCGTATCTCAAGTGGCGCTACCGCGACCAGGAGAACAAGATTGTGGAGCGCGACAATCCCAAGGACTTTCTCGACGCGGCGGGGGAGATCTGCAGGGCCATGCAGCGCTTCCGAGCCGCCGACCCGACTGCGGACGTGCCCGGCCTGCCCGCCGAGGACGGGGACAAGCTTGATCACCTGTTCCGTACCCTGGTGGACCCGGACGGCAACAAGCGGCACGAGCAGTGGCTAAGAAGGATCCACGGCGGCTACTTCAGCTTTCCTCCCGTTAAGCTCGATTTCCGCCCGAAGGGCGTGGGATCCTGGAAACACCATGCCTTGGGAACCCGCAAGTCCAAGGACAAGAAGAGTGAGGTCTTCCCGTACGACCCCTCGTTCCTGAGCTGCGACTGGAAGCTGTTCCACGACGCACTGCAGGCGCACCGATTCAGCGTCATTCACGATATCCTGCCCAACTACGGCATCTGCGCCGCTTGAGCAAAACAGTCCCCGGGGTCTTCTCCGGGGCCTCTACGCACCGGGGTTCGCCGGTGGCTGGATCGCACACGGGGGATCGCTATTTCCTCACAGCGAGAACCGAGCAGGGTGCGTGTCTGGCGATGCGGGTCGTCACCGAGCCGAGGAGGAACTTTTCAATCGCGCCCTTTCCCTTGTGTCCGAGCACGATCAAATCGCTGTTAAGCTCAGTTGCCACATTCTGGACCGCATGACTCACGTCGGAGCTTTCTCTGAGCTCAGCGGAGACGTTGGGAGTCGCCCAGCGCACCTCTTTCGTGACGCGATGGAGCGCGTCTTGAGCAGCGCGTTTCTTCTCGTGCCAGAACCAGGACAGTCTTTGGCGGATATCCTGGCGATAAAGGGTCACCAGCGGGAGCACGGTGAGCACAACGAGATGAACCCGGTCGCCGAGCGGCAGAGCAGCGCAGAAATCGACGGCTTTCCTTGCGGGCCCTGAATCGTCATAGGCAAGGAGCAAACGCAGCTCTCTGTCTTGCTCGGACAGTTGCGCCTCCTTCTCCGCCCCCGGCTTCGTCTGCGGTTTCCTGAAGATGAGCACTGAGCAAGGGGCATACTCGAGTACGGTGGAGGAAACGCTGCCGAGCAGATAGTGTTTGATACCTGTCAGTCCGTGTGACCCGAGGATCACGAGGTCGACACCGAGAGTCTCGGCCGCATCCACGATTTCTTTCGCCGGGTGGCCGGTCCGCACCTGCGTAAACCCGGCCCAACCCGCTTGCCGAAGCCGATCGGCCTCTTTGGTGAGTAACTGCTCTCCCTCCTCATGCAGGGTTTTCTCAGTGGCCTGGAGCGCCTCGCGCTGCTCCTCGCTCAACCCCTTGTCGGCGTCCGCTTTGAAGACGTTCTTATCGATTACGGTGAGCAGGATGATCTCACTGTCCTCGGGAAACGGAAAGCCTTGCACGAAATCGAGCGCCGCTCGGGCGCTCTCGGATCCATCAGTTGCGAATAGAATCTTCATCTCGGTGCGCCTTATCGAGCGTGAGGATGCGAGAAACGGGTCCTGCTTACCTTCGGGGATACCTTGTACATCAGTGGGCTGCGCCGATATTCAAGGCATACTGAAGGAATACATAGACACCATAAACAGTCAGCAACCATATTCCCTGCCATCGATAGAACACGCCAGCATTGTTCATCGAAATGAAAAACCTGAATGAATACAGGATGATGAGCATCGCCGGAAAGTGGAAGTAGTAGAAATTGGCCGGGATTGCGAGCGGGGTGGCCACCGCAGCCGCCCCGATAACGAACAGAACGTTCAACACGTCCGCCCCCACGATGTTGCCGACCGTGATTTCGGGGTGTCCCTTACGTACGGCGGCGATAGCCGTCATCAGCTCCGGAAGAGAGGTACCGAACGCGACCATGGTTGCGGCGATGACATCGTCGGGCACGCCGAATCGGTGCGCGATCTCCGATGCGCTGGGAACCAGCACGCGGGCCCCTATGATGATCAGCAACAGGCCGCCGATCACAAGCAGCCAGCTCATGCCGACACCGAGCAGCTCCTCGGCGGCCTCTTCGTTGTCCGCCGTCGCTGAGCCGTCGGCCTGTTGGGCCCACAGGTAGGTGACGTACATATAGGCCACAAGCAACCCGAGGAAGAAGAAGCCGACCCACCGCTCCAGCATGGGCTCGGAATCTTCGGGGGTTGTCATCAGCGCTGCGGCGGCAATGATAACGAGGAGGGTGGCCGCACTCACCTGGACCCATCCGGTGCGGTTGAGTATGAAGCGGTTGACAGGGACGGCGGCCAGCACGCAGGTCAGACCAAAGATCAAGCCGGTGTCGGCGATGATCGAGCCGACACCGTTCCCGAGGGCCAGCCCTGGATTGCCCATGTAGGCGGCCATTACGGAGACGAACGCTTCGGGCAAGGTGGTCCCGAGGGAAACGACGGTGGCACCGATGACGATCTTTGGCAGGCCGGTCCGTTGGGCCAAGTCGACAACACCGTCGATCATCCAGTCTGCACCTTTCGACAACAGAGCGATGCAGACGACAATGATTATCAGAAGCGTCGGGGTCGAAAGCTCGGCGACGAACTGTTGAAGAAGAGCCTCATCCCCGATCCACTGCAGCAGGCTATTGTCCACTTTATCTTCCCGTCCCCTCGTGCGTGCCTTCTTGATGCGGCGTACTCGTCACTACCTGCAATAGAATATTCATCAAACGGTAACGAAAACGTAACACCAGGATGGTAAGCGAATTGCCTTGAGATTCTTGTATAGCGAGTCGAGCGATGCGTTGTCTTTGCGTATATAGTATATGGCGATGGGTGAGGTCCACCAGGATAAAAACGAAACAGTGTGCTGATTTCCGGTAGGGCGCGGGCGCGCTGTGCGTTTCATCATCGCGAGCGGTGGCCGGTAATTCCAGTCACACCGGCAGAAATTGATCAGGCGAGCGTTTGTTAAAAAGGCGCGGGGTCGTCTGTTGTCAACTCCAAGAACAGTATGAAATTCAAGCAAAAAGTCGACTCGTCGTCTCAAGGGCTTGTCAAGGCGGTTCATGCGGGCGTCAGGGGACGGATTCGGTTGGAAGTCTCAGGACTCTATCGTTCACCCCCGCTCAAGGAACAGCTGGAGGGATCGCTGACGCAAGCCGACGGCATCTGCTCGGCCGAGGCAAACGTCCTGACCGGCAGGTTGCTCGTCATCTACGGTCCGGGAACGCTCGTCGCGGATGTCGTCGAGCGTATCGAATCCGAGCTCTGCGGGAGACGAAAGAGACGCGTCACGGCGCCGCGCAGCACCCGTCCCCTGAGCTCCTTTAGAGTGTCCAGCGCGCTCGCGGGCTTCGGGGCCCTTTTGCGGGGCTTTTCCGCCTCATTCACGCCCACTGCGACGGCGGCGGCGGCGGTCGGAGCCCCCGCCCTTGGTCAGCAAGACAAGCAGCCCCAGGAGATGCTGGCCTGGCACATGATGGACGCCGGCAGGGTGCTCGCCCACCTGGGTACTTCCGATCAACAGGGCCTTGGTGCAGAAGAGGCCGGCGAGCGTTTACGGCTCTATGGGGCGAACAGCCTTGCAGCGGGGGAGAAGCGGTCCGATCTTGCAATATTCGTCGATCAGTTCATCAGTGCCCCGGTCGGTCTTCTCGGGGCCTCCGCGGTCGTCGCCCTGATGACCGGTGGCGTGGTGGACGCGGCCGTGATTCTCGGCGTGGTCTTGATCAACTCGGTCATCGGTTTCATTACGGAGCGTCAGGCGGAAAAGACGATCAGCTCACTCTCGGAAACCGGTGTGCGGGAGGTCAACGCGTTGCGCGACGGTGTGGTGAGCACGATTCCTGTGGAGGCAATCGTCCCTGGTGACGTCCTGGTGCTGACGCCCGGAACCTATGTCGCCGCCGATATCCGCCTTCTGAATTCCCACCGGCTGTCTGTCGATGAATCCGCGCTTACGGGCGAAAGCCTGCCGGTCGCCAAGGAGCATGACCTCCTCGCAAAGGAGGACACTGCGCTTGGGGATCGGAAGAACATGGCCTACATGGGCACGCACGTCACCGGCGGGAACGGGCGCGGCGTCGTGATCGCGACCGCCGAGGCAACGGAGCTCGGGCAGATTCAGACCCTGGTGGGGGAGGCCGAGGCCCCCGAGACCCCCATGCAGAGGCAGTTGGACAGGATGGGGACGACGCTCGCGATCATCAGCGGCGGAGTCTGTGCGGGCGTCTTCGGCGTCGGCGTTCTACGGGGCTTTGCCTGGATCCAGATGCTCAAGTCTTCGGTGTCGCTCGCGGTGGCCGCGGTCCCGGAGGGCCTGCCTGCGGTGGCCACGACGACCCTTGCCATGGGTATTGCCGACATGCGCAAGCTCAATGTCGCGGTCAGGCATCTCGATGCGGTGGAGACCCTGGGCTCAGTTCAGGTGTTCTGCATGGACAAGACCGGCACCCTCACCATGAACCGCATGGCGGTGGTGGCGGTGCAGGGTGGCCAGGAGGCGTTCGACGTCACCGAGCACCAGTTTACGAGTGGCGAGGCGTCGGTCGATCCGATGGACCGGGACGAGTTGGTGCGGCTCATGCAGGTCGTGTCGCTGTGCAGCGAGACGGAGGTGCATGGTGTGCCGGGGGACTGGCGGCTGGAGGGCTCCCCGACGGAGAACGCCCTGGTTGACTTGGCGCTCAATGCCGGCATCGATGTGACTGCGCTGCGTGAGGAATCTCCGAAACTAAAAACGCGCTACCGTGCCGAAGGACGGCCCTTCATGAGCACGCTGCACCCGTACAGGGAGGGGAAGCACCTGCTTGCCGTGAAGGGGAGTCCGGAGGAAGTGCTCGGGCTGTGCGACCATCAGATCAAAAACGGAAGGAAGATCCAGCTGACGAATCCGGCGCGGCAGGCGATCCTCGCCGAGAACGAGCGTATGGCCAGCGATGCCCTGCGTGTTCTCGGCGTGGCCTATCGCGAGCTCGATGAAGACCGTATGCCGGACAAGACCGAGCACCTCGTCTGGCTGGGCCTGGCCGGTATGGCAGACCCGATGCGTCCCGGGATGGACAAGCTCATCGCTCAATTCCACACCGCCGGTATACAGACTATCATGATCACCGGCGACCAGAGCGCGACCGCTCAAGCAATCGGCAAGCAGCTGGGCCTGAGTGGCGACCGGCCGCTCCAGGTACTCGAATCCAGCAAGCTCGAAGAGATGGATCCCGACCTTCTGGCGGGACTAGTCAAGAACGTGCACGTGTTCGCCCGCGTCAGCCCCGCGCACAAGCTCAAGATTGTGCGCGCCCTGCAGGAGGCGGGCTACGTGGTGGCCATGACCGGCGATGGTATCAACGATGGACCCGCCCTCAAGGCCTCGGATATCGGTGTCGCCATGGGTGCCGGGGGTACGAACGTCGCGCGCGAGGTCTCGGACGTGGTGCTGGAGGACGATAACCTGCACACCATGTCCATCGCCGTGCGCCAGGGCCGGACCATCTACAACAATATCCGCAAGATGATCCACTTCATGGTCTCCACCAACCTCACCGAGATCGAAGTGATGTTGGCGGGGTTCACCTTCAACATGGGCGAGCCGATGAATCCCATGCAGTTGCTCTGGATCAACCTGGTCACCGATATCTTCCCCGGTCTCGCGCTGGCGCTCGAGCCTGCCGAGCCGGATATCATGGAGCGGGTGCCGCGTGACCCGGAGGAGGCCATTATCGCGGGTCGCGACCTGAAGCGGATGATCTTTGAATCCGGCACCATCGGCTTAGGCACCTTCGGGGCCTATATGTTCGGGCTCAAGCGCTACGGTATCGGCCCGGCGGCCAGCACCTTGGCCTTCAATACCCTGACGCTCAACGAGTTGGCCCACGCCCTCAGCTCGCGGTCCAAGTATCGCAACGTCTTCGGTGGTCAGAAG
Source organism: Pseudomonadota bacterium (assembly GCA_034716535.1). Taxonomy (GTDB): domain Bacteria; phylum Pseudomonadota; class Gammaproteobacteria; order Chromatiales; family Chromatiaceae; genus JAYEJW01. The sequence continues at coordinate 3,540 of JAYEJW010000070.1, read as the reverse complement.
CTCCCGCCGAACAGGCACCTGACGGCGGCGATTGGGGGCATGGCGGCCTTGCAGGCGGTCGTCAGTCTGGTTCCGGCTGCGAGGGGCCTGCTGGGCACCACGCCACTTGGGATCGCCGACTTGGGGGCCATTGGTGCGGGCGTCCTGCTGCCGCTCATCGCCAACGAGGCCACGAAGCCGGGTTATCGCAAGGGGACGGATGGTGACAGTGAGGCTGCATCAGAGCGGACGGCTGGAGACAAGCAACCCAAACAGGAGGAAATAGCGTGAGCGACGATTTTATCTTCACGTCAGAGTCCGTCACGATCGGCCACCCTGACAAGCTCTGCGATCAGGTGAGCGACGCTGTCGTCGATCGCTTCCTCGAGCAGGACCCCTATTCCAGCATCGTTGCCGAGTGCGCGGTGTCGAGCGGCGTCATGTTCATCTCCGCGCACTATGCCTCCAAGGCTCGCCTCGACATCCCCGATATTGCGCGAAAAGTCATTCGTGACGTCGGCTACCCGAAAGACGTGTTCGATGCGGACGCCTGCGCAATCATGACCAGCTTCATGGATCACACGGCCACCGACTACAGGCCGTTCGATCTCGACAACATGAAGGACGCGCAAATCGGGCGAATCACCGCGAAGAACCAGGTTACCTTGTTCGGATACGCAAGCAACCAGTCGGAGGCCCTCATGCCCTTGCCGATCTGGCTTGCACATCGACTCGCCAGCAGGCTGGATTCGCCGGAGGTCGGGAAGAACCTCGGTTACTTGTTGTCCGACGGCAAGTCGCAAGTCGGCATCGAATATAGAGACGGCCGGCCGAGCCGAATACACAGCGTCACACTGGTGGCAAGCCAGACGGATGCGAACGCGGCGGACCTCGATCAATTGCGCTCAGATCTGATCGAGCAGGTTATTGAGCCGGTGCTGAAGCAGGAAAAATTCGAACCGGACGAGAGGACGCAGATCTTCGTCAACCCGGAAGGCCCTCTGATCGGAGGCGGTCCAGCGGCTCATTCCGGGCTAACCGGGCGAAAAACGGGGATCGATACCTACGGGGAGTACGCTCGGCACAGCGGGGCGGCACTTAGTGGCAAGGATCCGCTGCGCGTTGATCGTGTTGGGGCCTACATCGCCCGTTATGCCGCGAAAAACCTGGTTGCGGCGGGGCTCGCGCGAGAATGCGAAGTGCAGTTGAGCTACTCGATCGGTTCTGCGGAGCCTGTCAGTGTCCGCGTGCGCACTTTCGGCACGAGCGAGGTGGATCCCGATACGTTGGCAGCGCGTCTCACCGAGGTCATGGATTTTCGTCTCGGCGGTATCGTGAGAGACCTTCAGTTGCAAAAGCTTCCGGCTGAGCGCAACGGAAGCTTCTTTCGACAACTCGCCGTCTATGGGCACATGGGGCGGGTCGATCTCGATGTGCCTTGGGAGCGGACCGACAAGGCCGAGGCGTTGAAATAGGTCCTCGCACAAGGGCGCCTAGATGGTCTCTAGGCGCCTGCACGGCCGAGGGCCGCTCCGCCATTCTCGACGTCGTCAGGCCTTGGGAGCCAGATTCTTCGGTAGTGATTTGATCAGGAGACCGCTAACGATCGAGAACGCGCCGGTTACGGCGGCGATTTTCGCGAGCTCTTTGGGTGGCGGCAGGCGCAACTTGAACTCCCCCTGCGATTTGGCCAACCCCATGTTGTAGTGGATCAACGCCTCTGTCATGAAGACGCCGAACGTGATACCGGTCACGATGACACTACCCATAGTTTTCTAGCTCTCGATGATCAACAAAAGACTTGCGGGAACCGCCGACCAGATCAGCAGTTCCTGCGCCGCGAGGCACACCATCATCTGCAGTGGCAGAAAACGGCGAAGAACAAACGCCTGTAAGAGCGTTCTCCGGCTCCCTCGCCGAATGGCCGCAAGGATGGTTTGTTCTTTGGCGAATATAGCACACTGTCGTTGCGGCGGCGTCGCTCCGGACCCGGTCAGCCTACGGAGGGAATCCGCTCTGCTTGATCCATTGGCCCGCGCTCAGGCGGAGGCATCTTGAGGAGTTTCTTTTTGCTTGAAACTCGACACCAGATTGACTCCGTATATGAGCATCGTGAGTGCAGGGGCGAGGATCTGGCCACGCAACACCTGACGTACGGTCAATCCAAGCACGAGGAGAAAGAGAACGGTGCGCAGATCCGTGACTCGTCCTGCTTCTGCAAAGACGCGATCGATCCCGCCGAATGAATGGGCGGTCGGACTAGGCGCTTGTTTTCCATGCGCCCCAGTACCACCCAGGCACAGTCTCGGGCTCTTTGCCAAGACACTGGTAACTGCGCTGCCGTAACCGTCGGGGAAGCGCAGCAACAGGCTGCCGGTCATCGGGTTTGCCACGACCTCGGTGACGCCCGGGATCCTGCGCAGCTCATCGTAAAGATCCAGGAAAAAGGGCAGATCCTTGCGCTTTTCGGGGATGCGCAGACGCAGCCTTTCGCGCGTTTGGTGAACGATACGGGCCTGAGGTTGCATCAGACGGATTCTGGTTTCCGCTCCCCGATGACCGCTTCGGCGTTCTCGGGGGTTGAATCGGCGACCTCATCGAACAGCCCCTCGGCGTCCTCGCGCTCCGCGCGCATCTCTTCACGTACTTCCGCGACTAGGTCGTCGAAGATCTCGCCGAGCTCCGCTGCGGCTTCCCGTCCCTTCTCGTAGGCCACCACGCCTGCCTTGACGGTAGAGCGTGCGACCGGCCGGACCAACGGTGCCAACAGCTTGACGGCGACGGGGACGAGTACTGCCACCCCAAGCCCGATTGCCGTGTTCCGGACTTTCGGGTTCTTCAGCAACTCATTCAACTGCAATTGCGCCATGGGATGGTCTCCAGGTGGGGGTTCAGGGGTGTCCGGTGTAGTCTAGGTGATAGATCATCCAAGAGTTTATCGCATAGAACCCGAAAGGCAGTAAGCTCGTCCAACCGCCCAGACGAAGCCCCCGCGCTCGGGAACCGACCTTGAGGCCAGCGACGAAGGCTCTCGGGGGACTGGAAAAAGGGCTATCCTGTTGCCAGAATTGGAACCGATAAAGCCGGGACTTTGCAAGGTATTTAGCCATGGTCGTTCGACTCTTTCTTGGTGCCGGAGTTGGTGCGGGATTGTTCGCCCTTGGTTACCTCCTGGGGAGGGAAATTGGTCGTTCCGAGTCGATCAGGGACGAGCTGCGCTGGGTGGGGGACGGCGAGGGGCGTTTGGTGGCCGATGCCGAGCCCGATGCGCCGGTCGTGGAGACCGCTGAGGACGACAAAACGGCTTGAGTGACAGGTGCGTCATCGGGACCCGCTGGTTGCGGGTCTGGGCGGTCTTGGAAACGAGCGCTTGCCCGTATCGGATCCCAGCAGCGCTCGGCCGTGCCCCGGCAGAACCCAGTACCTCGTTTCACCTTATTTCGCATGGATCAGAACGCCCCAAACGCGCCAATGCAAGACGCAGCCCGCAGGGAATGGCTCACTCCCTTTCCAAGGGCTGCAACGCCGCGTTGGCGCGCTTGGGGCGTTCCCTCCGGGCAA
>JAYEJW010000069.1:0-3526 GCA_034716535.1 Pseudomonadota bacterium | reverse complement strand
AAATCAGAGTGCTTGATGGCCGCTGACCGGTCCAGTGGAAAAGAATCGGCTCGTGAAACGCCGAGGTCAGCCGTCAGCGCGTTAACCGATTGGACCCAGAACGCTGAGCGGGTGGAGAGACCAACCCATGTTCCTGAACAGAAGGACCTTCCTCAAACGGGCCACGGCGGCGGCCGCGGCAATCGGGGCGGCGCGCCTCACTCCCGCGATCGCCACACCGGATGCGCCTGGCCATGCCGACCTCGTGCGTCTGCTGATCGAGACTGACCGGGACCAGCTGCTCGAGGCGTTGGTGGCGCGTATCCGCGGCGGGCTCGATTACCCGACCCTGCTGGGGGCGATCGCCGAGGCCTCGGTCCGCCAGGTAAGGCCCTATCCCCATGTCGGCTTCAAGTATCACGCCTTCATGGTCCTCCAGGCCGTGCATCGGACCACAAGGCATGGCCGTCCGGAGGACCGCTGGCTCCCGGTGCTATGGGCGGCGGACGTCTTCAAGGGCTCCCAGGCCGCGGAGCAAAGATCGGGGAACTGGGAACTTGGACCCGTGCCCGAGCGGCTGGTCCCGGCGGCCCACAAGGCCGAAGACGCATTCCGGGATGCCATGGAACGCTGGGATCCGGAAGCGGCCGACGCAGCCGTGGTCGGCCTGGCGCGCTCGCTGCCGCGGGATCGGCTTTTCGCCTTGCTCTTCCACTATGGGTCGCGCGATTTTCGCGCCATCGGACACAAGGCGATCACCGTCGACAACTGCCACCGGCTGATGGGCGTCGTCGTCCCGGCGCACAGCGAGTCCATGCTGCGCTCGCTGGTCCTCGCCCTCTTGAACCACCGAGGCGAGCCGAACCCGGCGGACAGCGACCTGGCTCCGGACCGTCCCTGGTCCCGCAATCTTGCACTGGCGACTCGAGCGAAAGCTGACAGGGAATCGACGGGCCGCGGCGACAACGGCGCGGTTGCCGAAATCCTCGAGGTCCTGCGGGAGGGCTCCGACGAGGATGCGAGCCGGGCCGTGGACACGGCAACCAGGCGTGGCGTTCCCGAGCAGCAGCTCTGGACCGGAATCTTCCTGGCCGCGGGGGACCTGATGCTCAAGCAGTCCGGGATCATCTCGGTGCACGCCAACACCAGCGTCAACGCACTCCACTACGCCTATCGCCAGCAAGACGATTCCCGAGCGCGCCGGTTGTTACTGCTGCAGGCGGCGGCCTTTCTGCCCCTGTTCCGCGACTTGCTCGGCGGTGAGCGCCGCCACCTGCGGATCGACACCCTTGAGGCACTGGACCAAGAAGCAGACCCCGGCAGTACCCTGGAAGACATCTTCGCGACCGTCAGTCACGACCGGGTGGATGCAGCTCGCAAGACCCTCGGCTACCTGGCCGCGGGCGGGGCCGAGCCGTTCCTGCGCCTCGCCCGACGGTACGTCGTCGAACGAAATACCGGTTACCACGACTACAAGTTCGCCGAGGCCGCCTTCGAGAACGCGGCGGCGATGCAATCGCCTTGGCGGGAACGCTATATTGCCGCAGAGGTGCTCTATCTGAACGGCTCGGCTGACAAGGCCAATGAAACGGTTCGACGAGCCCGGTCATTGCTCGGTTGACTACGCGGTGTAGCGGGCCCGATAGCGGCGCGCGTTCTCCGACGCATCACGGTATTCAGTTCCAGGCCAGATCGGAGCGGGTTTGCCAATAGGCGTCCGGCGCTTCGGCCAATCGAGGGAGCTCCGATTCCGCTTGCGCGTCCCAGGCGACGTCCAGTGATTTGAGGTTGGAGTCGAGTTGGGCCATCGTCGCGGCACCGCTCAGGACCACATCCGCCCAGGGGCGGGCCAAGGCAGCCGCCAGGGCCACGGCGTCTATGGACACGTCGAATCGCGCGGCAAGGTCAGCCAAGATGCGTCGTCGGGCGGCGAACCCGGGATCGCGGTTACGGTCGGTCAGTCGACCATTGGCCAGGGCCTCCTTGACGATGACGCCAAGCCCTGCCGCGTGCGCTGCCTCCAAAGCGGGAGCGGCGGAAGGCTCGAGCAGGTTCCAGGTAGCCTGCACGGTATCGAACAGGCGTTCGCCGTCGACCTCCACCGCCAACGCCCGTTCCAGCACCTCCGCCTGCCTGGGTCCGCTCAGCGTGAGCCCGATCAGGACACCTCCCCCCTTGAGTCGGGCAAGCTCCCGATGCACCTCGCCGTTCTCCAGCACGCCGCTGTCGAAGGTGGCCGAATGGATCTGGTAAAGATCGAGATGATCACCCAGATTCTCCCGACTCTCCTGCCATTGCCTTTGAAGCACCGCGAGGGAGTGGTCCTTGATCTCGTGATGGGTCGCCTGAACGCGCCAGTCTGCGGTGTACCGATAGCCCCATTTCGAGGCGACCACGGCATCGCCCCCGGGAATCTCCCGCCGGCGCAGCCATGCGCCGAGGAAGGCCTCGCCGCGGCCGTAGGAGCGGGCGGCGTCGAAGTAGCGTATGCCCGCGTCCCAGGCCGCATCGAGTACCTCGACGGCCCGCTGCTCCATGTCCTCGACGGTCCGCCCGTCCCGGTAGTCTTCGCCGTGGCCGAGGTTGATATAGCCCGGTCGCCCGAGCGCCGCCATGCCAACGCCGAGCGGGGTTACCCGCAATCGGCCGCCGGCAACGGGACGCAGTGATCGTGAAAGTCGTGATTGCATAAGGGATGCCTTCCGGTTTCAATCGGGGCGTGTCCGGGTTTCGGACCATTCTACAGGCGCGATCCGCGCCGATCCTTGCGCGTGCGACCCGAGGAGAGCCCAGATGATGATCCGGGACGTCAGACCGGAGGACGCCGAGTCCTGGCTCGTCATGCGCATGGCGTTGTGGCCCGAGACCGATGAACCACAGCACCGCAGGGAAATGGCCATGATGCTGTCCGATGACGAACGGTTCGCGGTCCTCGTCTGCCAGGACCCGCACGGGGAATTGGTCGGTTTCGCGGAGGTGTCGCTGCGGGCCTGGGCCGAAGGCTGTGAGTCCTCCCCGGTGGGCTACTTGGAAGGCTGGTACGTCGCGGCGCATGCCCGACGGCAGGGCATTGGCGGTAAGCTCGTCGCCGCCGCGGAGGACTGGGCGCACTCGCGCGGCTGCACCGAGATGGCGTCGGACACGGAGCTCGCCAATCGCGTCAGCGAGGCCGCCCACCTGCGCCTCGGCTACCAAGTCGCCGCCAGGGTCACCGCGTTCCGCAAGCGGCTGACATGACCGCTTCGCATCTCGATTTCATGAACGAACCAGGGGGGAGACGACGTACGGGCAGGGCGCCTTCGTGGGCCGACGTGTCTTTCCGGGCGTGAGGGCAATGGCTTGACAAATATCTTACGTCGACGTGAGATCTAGGCACCCCTTGCCAATAATGGACGAATTCAGATGTCCAGTGACGTCATGCTGCATATCAAGCAGACCCTGAGCGCGGAGCAGCGCCGATCATTGCTCGAGCACCTCAAGGACCGTCTGCGGATCGCCGGCGATGTCCATACGTCCGGCAAGCCCCACTTGCTGTTCGTTCCCGTCG